>JAVMKJ010000132.1:0-18004 GCA_031732855.1 Candidatus Competibacter sp. | reverse complement strand
TGGCGCTCTCCTGCACGTTCGAGACCTTGACCGTGAGTTCGCCCTGCGCCTTGGCAAACTTGCTCCACACCTCGCCCAGCGCGGTCTTGCCGGCGTAGCGGCCATCCAGCGGCCCGCCGACCCATTCCAGGGTAGCGGTGTCGGCGTACTGGCCCAGCACGGTCTCCACCTGACCGGCGGCGATGGCGCGGAAATGCGCTTGGGCGTTGTCGCCGGGGGGGCCGGCCAGCGCCGCGCCGGCGGCGAACAACAGTGCCGGCGCGAGGAACAGACGAATCGAATGATGCATGATGTTTTACCCTCGGGTGTGTCGGATTGTGATTTTCGGGCCATTTCATTCGATGGCCTTCACCGGGGTAAACACGCCGCGCGGGAAATTATTCCAGAAGCGGTGTCGAGGTCAGCGGGCTGGCATAACTCCGGGTGGCGTCCAGCAGCACCTCGATCAGTCCATCGACCGGCCGGGGCGGAAGGGGTTTCCATGCCTCAATCGCTTAATATCTTGAAGCGATTATGACAACGATTCGCTTCAAGGCCAAAAGCCTGTAAGAGACTGTCGAAAAACCTCGAATTGATTTTTAAGCAAAATTCCCTGGGTGCGCGGGCTTCCAGCCCGCTGGAGAAGCCAAAAGCGGGCTGGAAGCCCGCGCACCCAGCAAAAAAATCAAACAGTTAGTTTTTGGACAGCTTCTAAGAATTTTTCATTATCCAGCGCCGCCGCGAATGCGCGCCGCATGAACGACCACGTCCGGAAAGAACGCCGCGAAATCCTCCGCCAACCCGTCGGCGTGGCGCTCCAGTTCGGGCAGCGCGTCGGCCAGCGGATTGGCCCGCCGCAGCCGGCCCGAAATTCCCCGCAAGGCCCGGCCGATGCCCTCCAGTTCGCGGTACGAGCACAGCAAATCATGGGCGATCATGTAGTCGATCCCGCGCTGCATGGGTGGCGGCCATTCGGCCCGCCGAGCGTGCAGTCGCGCGTAAACCGCCCGCGCGAACTCGGCCAGCGGCACCGGCGAATGGTCGGACCAGTCGCGAGCCAGACAGTGATCGTAGAACAGATCGATCAGGATGCCGGCATAGCGGCGAAGCGGCGGCTGGAAGCGACCGCGACTGCGGGCGGTCACCGGATGGGCGTCGGTGAAAGCATCGACCTGACGGTGCAGACGCACGCCGAGACGCACGCCCGGCGACCAATCCCCCGGTACCGGACCGCGCAGAAATTCGCCCAGCAGGCTGCCCGCCAGCAGTTCGGGATCTTCGCCGGCCAAATGGAAGTGGGCCAGATAGTTCATGGTGGGGCGTCGCGGGCGGGTGGAGAAGAGTCAGGATCGAACCGGCCGCTTGGCCAATTTGCGCTGCAAGGTGCGGCGGTGCATGCCCAACTGCCGCGCGGTGGCGGAGATATTGCCGTCGTTGTCGCGCAGCACCCGCTGGATGTGCTCCCATTCGAGGCGATTCACGCTCAGGGGACGGGCGCTGACCGGCACGCCGGAATCGCCGCCGGTGGCGGCGAAAGCGGCCAGCACCTGGTCGGCGTCGGCCGGCTTGGCCAGATAGTTCACCGCGCCCAGCTTGATGGCCTCCACCGCCGTGGCGATGCTGGCGTAGCCGGTCAGGACCACGATGCGGGTGGCGGGATCGAGCGCCAGCAGGTCCGGAATCAGGCTCAGCCCCGAATCGCCGGCCAGATTGAGATCCACCACGGCGTATTCCGGCGGTTCGAGCCGCGCCTGGCGCAGGGCCGCCGCACTGCTGTGGGCGGCCGCCACGGCGAAGCCGCGCCGGCTCAGGGCGAGTCCCAGCACCCGGCAGAACGTCGCGTCGTCGTCCACCAGCAACAGGCTGGAGCGCTCGGCCGAATCCATCACGCGACTTCGGCCCGCGCCGGCAAATCGATGCGGGTACAGGTTCCTCCCCGGGGATCGCGCGCCAGGCTCACCTGCCCGCCCAACCGCTCCAGCGCGGCGTTCGCCAGCAGCAGCCCGATGCCGGTACCACCGTTCTTGGTGGAAAAAAAGGCTTCGCCGGCGCGTTCCGCCACTTCCGCCGACAGGCCCGGCCCCCGATCACGAATCTCGATGATCACCCGGCGCGCGTCCCAGCGTCCCGCCAGATCCACGCCGTCGGGACAGGCGTCGGCCGCGTTATCGAGCAGGCTGATCAAGGTCTGGCCGATGGTCTGCGGCGCCGTCACCGCCGGCGGCGGCGGCGGTCCCGCGCAGTTCACCCGCAGCGGTACGCGGGGATGCAGCAGTTGCCAGCGGTTGCGCGTGCGCTCCAGCAACACGTCCAGCGTCTGCGCCGCCTCGCGGTCGGCCGCCAGATCGGCGCCGCGCAGCAGATCGCCGAGGATGGATTTGCACGCCTCCACCTGCTGGCGCAGAGTGCGCAAGTCGGCGCACAGCATCGCGTCCTCGCCGTGCTCGCGTTCCAGTTCCCTGGCCAGCACGGCGATGGTGGACAGTGGGGTGCCCAGTTCGTGGGCCGCGCCGGCCGCGAACATGCCCAGCGCCAGAATCTGCTCGTCGCGCAGCGCTTTCTCGCGCAATTGCGCCACCTGCCGGTCCCGCTGGCGCAACGCCGCCGCCAACCGCGCCACGAAACCGGCGATCAGCAGGGCGCTGATGACGAACACCAGCCACATGCCCCACAGATGCGCGTGAAAGCCGGGACCGTGGCCGCTGAGCATGCCCGGCAGCGGCAGGTAATGGAACATCAAGGCCGTGTAAACCGCCACCGTCACTCCCGCCATCGCCCAGACACAACCGACCGGCAGCAGCGCGGCGGTGATGATCAGGGGCAACAGCAGCAGCGAAACGAAGGGATTGCTGGCGCCACCGCTGAAGAACAGCAGCACCGCCAGCGCCAGCACGTCGAGTTGCAAATACGCGAACAACTCCCACGCCGTCACCGGCGCCGTCCAGCGAACCCGCAGGCGCAGCGCGGCGAACGCCAGCGCCATCAGGCCGAGAAACATGCCGACAGCCCACGACGGCAGCGGTTGCGGGGGCGTCAGGCCAAAGCGCAGCCAGAACAGCATGACGCCCGGTCCCAACACCACCAGCAAACGGAGAAGCAACAAGCGCCGCAAGTCTTCCATCCAGCAAGCTCCGATTCGGTCACCGCCGCTTCGGGCGCGGCGACAGCGATAGTGTAGGGACTCTCGTCCGATTGACCAGTGTGACAATATGCCGCATTCCTCGCCGATCGACGATCTCGTAGGATTCGACGGCTCCTCAACGAAGCGGCCGCGGTCGCCGTTGGCGCCATTTTCTGGAGATCGCCCCGATGAACCCCACTTATCAACCGCTCCCCCTTCATCGGCTGGAAAGCGGCACCCGGTATTTTCGCCCCAAGCAACAGCTACCCTGGCGCGTAACCACCGACGATCCCGCCCTGTCCGTCATGACGGATCTCAGCCAGGTCACCGCGTTCACCACCGAACTGACAACTCCGCTCGGCAAGGGTCTGGAAATCATGGTCAAGCGCGGAATCCGCATCCTGCTGGTGTGCGACGCCGACGGCCATATCATCGGCCTGCTCACCAGCCGGGATATCGACGGCGTCAAACCCGGCCGCATTCTGGCCAAGGCCGGCGGTGCCTGGGAGGATCTGCGGGTCGCCGACATCATGACGCTCCGGCCGAAGCTGGAAACGCTGCTGATGGAAGACGTGCTGCGCGCCCGGGTGGGCGACATCATCGCCACCCTGCGGCGGGTCGATCGCCAGCACGCCCTGGTGGTGGACACCGATCCCGAGACCGGCCAACCGGCGGTGCGCGGTCTTTTCTCGCTGTCGCAAATCGGCCTGCGGCTCGGGCTGGATATCGACCCTTCGCGGCAACCGACCACCTATGCCGACCTGCAAAAAGCCGGCGGCGCGCTGTAGCCCTGCCGGCCAGGGACGCGGCAATTTGTCGCATTCCCACTTGCTCCATCACCCCTTAGCATTGGAGGCCAGCCTGGGGCGGTACGGCACGCTGGCTTTGGGCCAAGCGGGTTCTGGCGTGGGTCTGGACAACACGCGCCAGCCGCCGAGGGCGCCGGCGAACGAAAGCGTAACCATTCACACCCCCCACCCCAACCCTCCCCCACAAGGGGGGAGGGAGCCTTGCGAAACAGTCCGTTGTTAAACTCCCCCTCCCCTCGCGGGAGGGGGTTGGGGGGAGGGGGGTGAACGGTTACACGAAAGCGACACTCACAAACGTCGCCGGACTCTCATCGGTCGTCGAACACCATGCCCACCCGGCGGGAGGCGGGCTTCATTGTAGCGATTCCCTCGATCCCACCGGGTGCGACAATTTGTCGCACCCCCCTCCATTTTCCCCAAGTGATGTTGGCTGGATAATCCGAAGCGGCGCGTGCTTCGGGAGAACCCTCTTACCACCCAGCCAGCGGCTGGCGCTTCCCAGCCCCGCCCGTTGAGATCAAGATATCCGTTGCTCTTGAAACATCCCCCCAATATTCGGAGATTTCCAGATCCATGAACATCAAGTTGTCCGCGCTGGGTTTGTTGCTCGCACTGAGCGCCCCCGTTTTGGCCGCCGATACCGCAACGATCAAGGCCGAGGATCCATGGGCGCGAGAAAGCCCGCCCACCGTCACCAACGGCGCCGCCTACATGACGCTCGTCAACACGGGCAAGGAAGCGGACCGCCTGGTCGGCGCGTCCGGCGAGGTTTCGGCCACCGTCGAGCTGCACACCCATCTGATGGAGGACGGGGTGATGAAAATGCGCCCGATCAAAGCCATCGAAGTCAATCCTGGGGAGCCGGCCGTGCTCAAGCCCGGTGGCTTGCACATCATGTTGATCGGACTTAAAAAGCCCCTGGTGGCGGACCAAACCTTTCCCCTGCGCCTGCGCTTCGAAAAAGCCGGCGAGATACCGGTGGAAGTAAAGGTGCGTAAAATGGGTCCGGGAGAAGGCGCCGAGCAGTCGCATCACAAAGACCACAAGGCGCAATGACGTTAAATTTTTCAGAGAGGGGCTGGAGATCCCGGTTCCAGCCCCGCCCGACGAGAAGGCCATACCATGACGCGCGGCAAACAAATTATCCTGATACTGACCGGTGCGCTGGCTTTGGGTTTGGGCCTCTGGCTGGGTCAAATGATGACCCGCCCTCCAGTCGAGCCTCCGACCATCTCCGGCATCCTCTTTCCCCAACCCAGGGAAATCGAAGACTTCACCCTGACCGACCAGACCGGCCAGTCTTTCCACCGCGACCGGTTTTTGGGCAAGTGGACTTTTCTGTACTTCGGCTATACCTACTGTCCGGATGTATGTCCGCTAACGCTGTTGGAACTCGCCAAGGCGCAGCAACAACTGGCGCGAAATAACTTGGATCAGGATACCGCCTACATGCTGATTTCGGTGGACCCCCAACGCGATACACCGCAGAGGCTCGGAGAATATACCCGCTATTTCAATCCAAAATTTCTAGGCGCCACCGGCGCGCCGGAGGAATTGAACAAGCTGGCGCGACAATTTGGCGTTATTTACATGCGATCGCCCGATCAGGAGAATAAAGCCAACTACAGCATCGATCATTCTTCCACGGTGATCGTGATCGACCCCAATGCCCATCTGCACGCCATCCTTACTCCTCCCCACAAGCCGGAAACCATGGTGTCCGATTTCATGAAAATTCGCGAACACTACCGATCAATCAACAATTAAATCTTGATTTTATTTAAAAAATCGACCATGACATTTCAGTTTACTGAAGAACCGGCCAGCAGATTGAATTCCGCCAAATAGGTTGTATCACTCACGACTTCCACCGCAACCCGCCATTCCCGGCGCCCCATCGAGCAAACCGGCAAGATTGCGTGTCCCCGCCACGTTTTATCCGCCTGTCGGCTGAGATCGAAGCGGTTAAATCCCATATCCATGTTCGACATGGAAAAATTGACCGCGACTTTTTTGGCCTTGGCCGCTTCCCGCCCAATGAGATTCACTTCCACGGGGAATGCGGTCAGCGGTTGTATGCTGTCCCCCAGCCCGAGCGTTACGGTCAACGTCGCATCGCCGGCCGTACAAAGCCCGCCCACGGGATTACAGGCAGGATCGGCGCTCAAAACAGTGGCATGATTTGGGTTTCGCTGCAACCAATCGTTTAAGAGAGGATAATGCACGCTTCCCAGGATACCCAATAGAAATAAAACGGTAATCGCCCCACCGAACACCAGAAAATCCTGCCTCATCAATATAGCGTTCCTATTCCAGTTGTGGAATTTCCCCTCCTTGGATAAGGAGGGGTGGCGCGTAGCGCCGGGGTGGTTCGAAACGGTGACTCCACAAATCAGATAAGAGCGCTATATTCTGCTTCATAGCATCGATGCTGAATGCCAACTTTTGACAGGGCGCCGATCTCATCGTAACAGTCCACATGACCCCATGGGTGCGACAATTTGTCGCATTCTCACCTGGTGTTCCTCGAATTAGCATGGACGGATAACGCGAAGCAGCGCGCGCTTCGTATCCACCTCACGCCAGCTCGATCCAGGAGAATCCCGCATGCTCCATCCCCGCAACCGGCAACTTCCTTTCCCCATTCGAAGCGCCACGGCGCTGGGCGTCGCGCTGGCGCTGCTGGCAGGCTGCGGCAGCGATGATGACAACGGTCCGAGCGAGCGTCAGGCCAAGGTGCTGTTCGAGGCGCAGGTCAACGGGCAGGACTTCACCTGCGGCGCAACCTACAGCAACGTGGGAATCGGCCAACCCGGCACCTACCAAGTCAACGACTGGCGCTTTTACGTCTACGACGTGGCGCTGGTCAAACCCGATGGCAATCGACAGGCGCTGGATCTCGATCAGGACGGCGTTTGGCAGTACCAGAACGTCGCCCTGCTGGATCTGAGAAAAGATTGCGGCGGGGGCGCCCTGCCGTACAACGCCCAGGTCAAGGGAGCCGTGGCCAACGGGAGCTACGCTGGCATCTGCTTCAAAGTGGGCATCCCCTTCGCGCTCAACCATACCAGCGACGCCACCGCGCCCTCGCCGCTGAACAGTTCGGGGATGCTGTGGAACTGGCGGGGCGGCCACAAGTTCATCCGGGTGGACGGAGTCGGCGATCCCAGCAATCTCAAACAGTCGTTTCCCATCCATCTGGGCAGCACCGAGTGTCCCGGCTCGGACCCCAACGCGCCGCCCACCGCTCCCTGCGGCTATCCGAACGTCGCGGAGTTCTGCCTGGACAACTTCGATGCCAATAAGGACCACATCATCATGGACATCGGTGAGGCGCTGGAGGCATCCAACGTGACGGTGAATACCCCGGGTACCGCGCCGGGCTGCATGTCCAGCAATTCCGATCCCGAATGCATCCCGATCATGCCGCGCCTGAATCTGGACTTTACCTATGTTGCCGGGGCTGGCGCCACTCCCGAACAATACCCCAAAGTGGTTCCTCAACGGCTGTTCAGCGTACATAAGCCATGAAGCAGGTGCGAGGCCGGGCAATGGCGCTGGGGCTGTTGCTGGCGGCGGGAGGTTGCGGTGGCGGCGGTGGCGACGAAGCCGCGCCGCCACCAACCCCCAGTTCGGGCTATTCCTGGTCGTTGCCGACGGGGTTTCCCAAGCCCAGGGAGTCGGCGGATAACCCGCTGACCGACGCCAAGATAGAGTTGGGCCGCCATCTGTTCTACGACCTGCGGATGTCGATCAATCAGACCATGGCTTGTGCCTCCTGCCACCAGCCGGCGCGCGGGTTTACCGACGGCCGCCCGACGTCCGTCGGCGCCACCGGCGAGAATCATCCGCGCAACGCCATGAGTCTGACCAACGTGGTCTATAACTCCGTCTTCAACTGGGCCAACCCGATTCTCACCACTCTCCACGCGCAGGCGCTCATTCCGATATTTGGCGAATTTCCCCTGGAACTGGGCTGGAGCGATCACGAAACCGAAATCCTGGATCGTTTCCGCCGCGACGCGCGGTACCAGCAACTGTTTACCGCCGCCTACCCAGGCGAAACCGATCCCTTCAACGCCGACCGCGTCGCCAAGGCGATCGCCGCGTTCGAATCCATCCTGATCTCGGGCAACTCGCCCTACGACAAGGCCACTTATCAAGGGAATCGCGGCGCCATGAGCGAAGCGGCGCGGCGCGGCCAGGAACTGTTTTTCTCCGAGCGCATGGAATGTTTTCACTGCCACGGTGGCTTCAACTTCAGCCAGTCGGTGAACCACGCGGGGACGACGCTGCAACAAGTAGAGTTTCACAACAACGGCCTCTACAACATCGGCGGCAAGGGCGACTATCCGCTGGACAATCGGGGGTTGTGGGAATTTACCCAAAAGCCGTCCGACATGGGGCGGTTCCGTGCCCCCACCCTGCGCAATATCGAACTGACCGCTCCCTACATGCACGACGGCTCCATCGCCACTCTGGAAGAAGTGATCGACCACTACGCCCGCGGCGGCAGGTTGATCAGCGAAGGACCGCTGGCCGGCGACGGCGCCAGAAACCCCTATAAAAGCGAGTTGATCGTCAGCTTTTCGCTGACCGCGCGGGAGAAGCAGGATGTCATTGCGTTCCTGCAAAGCCTGACCGACTGGGAATTCCTGTGCGATCCCCGCTTCGCCGACCCATTCGGCAACTTTCCCCAACACTCTGGCTGCAAATGATTTCGGAGAACGCGAGCATGTTCGACCCCAAACGACGCGGCCGTGGTGGGCTCCATCACGTCGACCGTACCCATCGATCTCTCTGGCGCTACTTCCTGGCGAGCGGCGTACTGGCCTTCAGCCTGGGAATGCCGGGGGTGGATAACCCTCTCACCTTACCCGCGGCCCATGCTCACCATGGTGGGGGTGCTGGTGGGGGTGGCGCTGGGGGCGGCGGCAAAGGCGACGGTGTGAAATCGGGGAAATCGGAGAGCGCGACTCGACCCGCATCGGGCAACGGCCATGCAAAAGGGGGGCGCGGTTACGAGGGATTGAAACCATGAAGACGGCAACGGGCGGGCTGCTTGTCCTCATCCTGGCGTCGAACGCCGGTTGCGCGGGGTCGGGCGCATCGAGCACGGCGGACGGGTACGGCGCCGCGGCCCATGCTCCCAGCACCCAAGACTGGCGGTTGCGCTGGCAGGCGGCCGATCCGCAACGGGCACGGCAACAGGCTTTGGCGGACTGCGGCGCCGCCGATTGCCGGGTGGTCCTGGAGTTTGGCCCCGGACAATGCGGCACCCTGGCGCTGGGTCGGAGTGGGATTGGAGTCGGTCAGGGCGACACGCCAGCCGCCGCCGAAGCCGCCGCTCTCGCCGAATGTCAGCGGACCGGTCAAGGCTGCCGGGTCGCCCCGGCGGAGTGCAATCGTTGAAAAACCACATGGCGCGAGCGCGTACCGCCGGCAAGCGGTCTCACGCGAACCGGAATCGGCATGGTCGATGGCTCGCCGCGGTCGTGCTGGCGGGCTTGCCGCTCCTGGCCACCGGCCACGGCTATCGACTGGGCGGCATCACGATCGGGCACCCTTGGGCCATGCCCACCGACGCCGTCACCACGACCGGTACCGGGTATCTGGTACTGAGAAACAACGGTGCCCGAGACGACAAACTGCTTTCGGCCGCGTCGGAAATAGCCGACAGGGTGGAACCCCGTCTTGCCATCAAGAAAAACGGCGCGCTCGAATCGCTTTCGACGGCGAGCATCGCCATCCCCGCCGGCCGGGAAATCCGGCTGGAGCCGGGCGGGCCGCACCTCCTGTTCATCGGGCTCAGAAAACCGCTGCAAGACGGGCAACGCTTTCCAGTGGAGATCCAGTTCGAACGCGCCGGGAAAATTACCGTGGACATGTTCGTGCAGCAAAACGCAAAAAGTTCGATCTATTGAACCGGCTGGATAGAAAAGCCAACGCCCCAGACTCCCCGCCAGCCCTCAAGCCCGGAATCGCCGCACCAGCCGCCGCAGTTGGCGCACGTCCGCCGGCGAGGGTGCCGGCCCATAGCGCAACACCGCGTAGAGCCGACCGATCTCCCGCGCCGGCCCCGCCAGTTCCGGCCGGCTGGCCGCGACCCGTTCGGCGAACGCCAGCGGTCCCTCGCGCGCGCCGCGCGCCAGCCCGCGCCGGGCCAACCGGGCGCAGAACCGCAGCCAGGCTCGCGCCACCGGATCGGAGACCCAGCGCTTGCGCCAGCGCAGGCCGGCGACGAGCAGACCGAAACCACTCAGGACCGCCGTCATCGCCACCGTCATCTCGCCCCAGTCCACCGGCCCGAATCCGAGCCCCGAAAGAAACTCCTTTTGCCGGTCTGGTCCATAGGCCAGTACCCACTCGTTCCAGGCATTGCTGAACGAATCCCAGGTCAACGCCAGTTGTCGCAGCCACTCCCCTCCCCCGCCCCTGCGCGCCATGAACGGCAGTTCCAGCGGGTCGGCCACGGCGGCATACAGTCCGTCCTGAACTCGCGTGGGCGCCACCGCCGCCGTGGGGTCCACGCGGACCCAGCCGCGCTCCGGCAGCCAGACCTCGGCCCAGGCATGGGCATCGGACTGGCGAACGATCAGATAATCGCCCAGTTCGTTGCGCTCCCCGCCCTGATAGCCGGTCACCACCCGCGCGGGTACTTCGGCCGCCCGCATCAGAAACACGAAGGCGCTGGCGTAGTGTTCGCAAAAACCCTGACGGGTCCGGAACAGAAAATCGTCCACGCCGTCGCTGCCCAGTAACGGCGGGGTCAGCGTGTAATAGAACGCCTGCTCCCGAAACAGCGTCAAGGCGGCGTTCACCAGCGCCTCCGGCTGGGGATCGCGCTCCCGCCACCCAGCCGCCAGCGCGCGGGCGCGCGGATTGCCCCGGGCCGGCAGACGCAGGGCGCGGTTGCGTTCCACTGAGGTCAGTTCGCCTGTTCGATACCTCGGGTAGGATCGCATCTCGTAGCGGTACACCTCGTTGACCGGCTGGTCGCGCAGCACCTGAAACGACCGAGTCATGCCGGCGCGCGCCGGCAGACTGGCGGGCAAATCCAGGGCGAGCAGCCAGCGGCGGTTGCTCGGCTCCATGATGACCGAATACTCCAGCGCCGCTCCCTCCGCTGCGAAGGGTACCGGCGTCCTGGCCGGCAACTCATCGGCGCGGGTCCAGCGGCGGCCGTCGAAATTCCACAGGACCGGGCCGCGCCAGTAAAGCTGGGACTGCGGCGGAAGGTCACCGGCAAATCGGACCCGGAACGCCACTGCGCCGGACTTGGTCAGTTGGCTGACCGTGCCCGGCATCATCTCCTCGGACAGCCCGGTCCGACCCTCGTAAGCGTCCTTGGGCAGCCCCCACAGCGGTCCGGGAATGCGCGGGAACAGGACGAACAAAACCAGCATCACCGGAACGGCCTGCAAGACCATCCGACCAGCCAGCCACAACGGCGCGAGCGCCGTCAGCCCGGCGTGCTGGCGGTGGATCATCACCTGAGCCGCCAGCATGACCAGCACCACCACGCACAGCCAGGCGACCATCAGGATTTCCTGGCTGTAGAGCAAATTGCTCATCACCAGCAGGTAGCCCAGAAACACCAGCACTACCCCATCCCGCAGGCCGCGCGTTTCCAGCAGCTTGCAGGCGGTCATGGCGGTCAGCAGCGCCACGCCGGCGTCGCGGCCAAACAGCGTTCGGAAGTCGATCAGCACGCCGGCGCCGGCCACCATCGCCACGACCAGCAGCAGCCAGCGGGGCGGCAGGGGTTTGTCGCGGGCCGCGATGAACCAGCGCCAGCCGGCGATGGCGGCGAACAGCGCCGCGAGCCAGAGCGGGAGTTCGGCGGCGTGCGGCGCCACCGCCAACGCCAGCGTGACCAGGAGCCAGGCCAGCGCCAGCGGGGTCAACGGTTCTTCGGGTCGTTTGGAAGAGAGCGGGGCATGAGGGGAACGCCGACGCTTCCAGAATTTCATCAAGGGAGACTCCCGCAAACTGGGCAATAAACAGACAAGTAGTTGTCAGTTAAACAATAACACCATCGTTTTTGCTGCCCTGCTGGTAAAATCCACCTTTCAAATGTCACTCTATCCATATTGTTTCATTTTTCTGCTACATTTTTCGGAATATATACAAATTAAAAAAGGTCTTTTGTCATGATTGACATGCACGGCAACACAAACAGAAATTGGCTTACAAAATTTCTCTTTGCCCACACCCGCCAGACCTCGCCCGATGGTCGTCCGCTGTATGCGTACAAAATGAGCGACACCACCTACACGGATTTACGGGACCATTTCCATCAAATCATCCTCTTGGATGCACAGGGCAGGTTGGCCCCCCGCTTTGCTCCGATCTTCTGTCTGTATGCCGCTGAAACCTTCCGCCGGGAACATACCGAAGGCCCCTGGGCCTGGGAGACCATCTTCAGACCACTCAACATGGACACCCCTTCCCATCCGCAAATTACGGAGTGGGTAGAAAAAGGCTTGCAATGGTGGCGACGCCCCTTGCTGCGCAACGCTGGCGGCGGCCACCTTTTTTTGATGACGATTGCCTGTGAGGGCGGATTGCCACTGCGGTTGCTGCAACGGGAGAATACACATCTAACACAATTTTTCCGTACCGTCCTGGAAGGCTATTACCGGTCCGGCCAAGGCGGCGAGCAGATTGCCGAGACCATCGCCCGGCGACAGGCCCCCCTCTTGCCCCTCAGTCTACGCCAGGAGCCAGTGTTTCACCTCGCTGCCACCCTCATTGCCAAAATCGGCGAGCTGCAATCCCGGATCGGAGAATCTACTGATCCCATTGCGACCCTTGATCAACAAGTGTCTGATTGGCGCCGGGATTTTCCGTTGCGGTTGGACGATCAGCTCGCTGAGACGCTGTTGAATGGCCTGGTGCGCCGCTTGGGAGAACTGAACCGCGAGTCTGGCGCTCGCCCGCGCTGGCGAGGACGGCTGCGCGAAACCAATACCGGCTGGATCGTGGAGAAGCGTCTGGAATTCCCCGAACGGCCGACCGCTCATCAGATCGTGGAATGGATCGGCGCATCCGACGCGAATCGTCCACGCTGGCGACTCTTGTTGCACGCGCCCGCCGGAATGGAAGCCGTTGCGTGGCTGACGCTGGCCGAGGGCGCGGGGCCGTCCGCGCGCTATCGCCGGGAATGGCTGCGGCGCGGCGGATTGGTGCTCGCCGGCGCGGCGGTCGAGCGGCCGCACCGGCTGAGTCTGCATGATGGTCAACAGGACCATCCGTTGTCGGTCCGGGGCAGCGAATCATGGGGTGCTTCCCCTTGGGTGTTTGTCGGACGGGACGCAACCGAAGAGCGGGAATGGCTGACCGAAGGTTCGGCTCGGACCCGCGCGGAATCCGCCTGGGTGGCGGTGGCGCCGGAACTGGCCCCACAGGTGGTGAATGGTGCTTGCGAGCGTGTGGGAATCGTCGCCGAACTCGGCCGCACGGTCTATCGGATCAGCGGTGAAGTGGATTTCCTCACGGTGCAGCAGGATCGCTATCGCATGACCTGTCGCGCGGAGGTCGAGTCCGAGGAAAGTTTTTTCGTCAGCGGTGATCTCGTCCCGCAATCGCTTCAACAACGTCGGTTGTATCGCGGTCTGCCACGCATTCAGGCGCTGGATCGGGAAGGTCGGCGACAGCCGTCGGTGGGGCGTATTCAGTGGCGGCCGGTCGGCGACAGTTCCCCCTGGAGGGAAATCCACGAGGCGGCGCGGGGTCGGGTCTGGGTGCGGCTGATTGACGCCAGCGGTGCGGAGCGCTGCCGGCGGGAGATCGATGTGGCGCCCCACGATTTTCGCATCGAGGCCGATATCGGGACTGGCAATCAGGCTGGCGTCATGCGCTTGAATGGACTGGCCGGGGCGCGGGTGCAAATCGGCCCGGACAGCCCCGCTGGCATTTCCCTGAACGCCACGACCGAGCAGGCGCGGATAGTCTGTCCGTCCACACCGGGCGCTCTACCGTCGCCGCTCAGCCTGCTATTGCATTGGTCGGGTTCGGAACCGATCACGCTGGATTTGCCCTATCCCCAGCGCGGTGCATTTTTCCAGCAGACCGGGCGACCCCTGCCCAATGATGACCGGATTCCTCTAGATCGACTGGGTGGACTGCATCTCGTGGTGCAGGATCCGATGGGCGGTCAGCGCTTCTGGCTGGAGGGTGAACTGATCGCGCATGAAAACGGACCTGGGCCACGCTTTTGCCAACGTTTTCACGACCGCTTGCCGCCACTCGACCAGGGCTGGATGGAAATAGCCTTGTTTCCCTGGCAGGACCGCATTGCCTCGCTGCTGGCCAGCAGCCATGATCTGGAAGCCCAGGTACGGCTGGTGATCGAGACCACGCAGAACCAGCGCCTGGCCTTGATACGGGTCACTCGCTTCGATGCCCTGCTCGAACCTGACAAGGCGGCGGGACAGGCGCGCATTCCCGAACCCGTTCTGGCCCGCCTCGGCTCAGCCTGGGAAACGCGCGTCCGGCTGGAAATGATCCGACTGTGGGCGCCAGCGGAGCCGCCAGTAATTTTATACACCAGCCCCAGCCAAACTGCCTGCTGGGACATTCCCGCCGATCTGGAAGCCGGGCCATGGTGGATTGTGGGGCACGATGGCGACTGGGCGCGGTTTCGGCCCTTGCTGTGGGTTGCCGCCACGAAGGAGGATCCACCCGCCGAAGACGCTGATCTCTCACTGGCTGGCGCCATTCGGGAAGCCGACCGCGATCAACGGGAACAGCGATTAAACGCTCTGCTCGCAGAACTGGGACAAAATTCCGATCATCCCGACTGGCCGTTGCTGTTCGACTACGTGCGCTTGGCGCGGGAATTCCCGCCCAGTTCGCTGGATGTGTTGCGCCGCTTGCCGACTTATCCCCGCACGTTGGCGCTCGCCTTATTCAAGGCCAATGATGAAACCTTCGAGCCAGTTTGGTCGCTCTCTCGGCAAATGCCGTTCTTATGGACTTTGCTGGCGGTCAACGACTGGCGGGAGGCGGCAACTACCTATTTTAGCGGGCTTGAGGTCACGCTGGCCGAGGTGGGCACAGACAGCAAGTTTGTTTTTGAACTGTTCCAGAGTTTCCGCGAACGCGCCAGCGCTCGTCGCTCTTATTGGGGACCGCTATGCGACTGGCTCCAGGAACGGCTGTTTCCCAACCAACCGCTACCCAAAAGCGAACTGACTTTGGCGCGGTGCTCAAGCCAAGTTGTGGAGCAGCAGATCGAACCGCTGGAGCGGGAACTGATGGGACGCCATGACGTAGAAGAAAAATGGCCGGAGAGCGATGAAATCACCGGCTGGATGGGCCGGATGGATTCCTGGATGAAGAAATACCGTTATCGCCATCTTGAACCCTTCTACCGGCCGGTGCGGTGTGCACCCTTCGTTGCCGTCCATCTGAGCCTGAACGGTATCACTCCCAGCGAGCGATTGATCTACGAGCTGCGCCTGCTACGCGCCTTCGACCGGGAGTGGTTTGATAATGTCCATGCCATCGCCTTGACGCTGGGGTTGGCGCAACGACCGCTGGAAGCCTGAATCATGGAGCGCACGCAATTTTACAACACGCTGGTCGAACAACTGGGCCGCCGCGCCACCCGCGCGGTCTTGGGCTTGTGCGGTTTCCGCAACGATGCCCTGCGCGAGTATCTGCGCACGCTGTTTGATCGGGAGGCGGGAACGCCGGGCGCATTCTTGGCCGATCCGGTTTTCGAGGCCAGCTTCGGCTGGCAACCGGCGGAGCGAACCTTGGGCGGCCTGGAAGGGAAATTGCTGCATCCCAGTCTGGTGCACGCCTTACGCGACCCGCAGAGAGCAGGGTTAAACGAGGACTACAGTTTTCCCGCCCGGCGGCGGCCGTACCGTCATCAGTTGGAAGCCTGGCAAGCCCTGATTCAGGGTCAGCCGCCACGTTCGGTATTGGTCACCAGTGGCACCGGCTCTGGCAAAACCGAATGTTTCCTGATCCCGATTCTCAACGATCTGGCGGCGGAACTCGAACAGCGCCAGAACGCGCCGCTGACCGGGGTGCGGGCGTTGTTTCTCTATCCGCTCAATGCACTGATCAAAAGCCAGAAGGATCGGCTGGTCGCCTGGTCAGAGCCGTTCGATGGCGGCATCCGTTTCTGCCTCTACAACGGGGACACGCCCGAAACGCCAGTCAGGAATGAATGGCAATGCGAGGTTGCCGACCGCCGCACCCTGCGGGCTAATCCGCCGCCGTTGCTGGTGACCAATGCGACCATGCTGGAATACCTGCTGGTGCGCAACGAAGACCGGCCCATCATCGAACAATCCCAGGGCCAGTTGCGCTGGATTGTTATCGACGAGGCGCATACCTACGTCGGTTCCCAGGCGGCGGAATTGACCCTGTTGTTGCGGCGGGTTTTACATACCTTTGGCTGCCGCCCCGGCGATGTGCGCTTTATCGCCACATCAGCCACGCTCGGCGACGCCAGCGCAGCATCCCGCCACCATCTGGCTGAATTTCTGGCCGATGTGGCTGGCGTGTCGGCGGATCGCGTGCAGGTCATTGAAGGCCAGCGAGAAATACCCGCCTTGCCGGAATCATTGCTCGACAGCAATCTGCCTCACCCCGCGCTGGAAACGTTGCGTGCGCGATCCCCACAGGAGCGTTTCCTGGCTCTGGCGAGCGACGGGCGGATGCGCGAGTTGCGCGCCCGACTGGTCACACAGCCCAGCCTGTTGAGTCAGCTTGCCGAAATTCTGAAAGGCCGCGCCGATGCCCCGGCGCGGCGCGAGACTCTGCAATGGCTGGACCTCTGCACCCAGGCGGTGAACGATCAGGACGAACCGTTCCTGCCATTGCGCGGCCACCTGTTCCAGCGCACCGTCAGTGGCTTGTGGGCTTGCGCCAACAGCGCCTGTTCCGGGCGGACGGGCACGGTGCTGGATCAGCCGGGCTGGCCGTTCGGCGCGGTGTTTTTGGAGCGGCGGGAGCATTGTCGGCATTGCGGAAATCCCGTTTTTGAACTGGTGCAATGTGGAGAATGCGGGGCGGAATACCTGGCTGCCGCGGAAAAGCACGAGAACGGCCACGACTGGCTGGTTCCGCGTGAATACGATTTGAATGAGGACGAGTTTCAGCAGGAACTGGAACCCATAACCGATGACGAGGGCGAGGAAAATGCCGCGACGCTCGGCGCGCCAACGATGCAACAACCGCGACTGTTGACCCGAGTCGACCACGCCACGCAGCGACATTGGAGGCTGGCGGCGGACGGGCGACTCGACTCGACAGGGCCGACCGGTATTCCCGTGCATCTGCGTTTCCCTGGCGAAAAGGGCTTGGAGTGCGCGGTTTGCGGAGATAAAGAGCGCGAGCGAACGCTGTTCCGACCTGTTCGGATCGGAGCGCCATTCCTGTTGGGCACGGCGATTCCGACCCTGCTGGAAGCCATGCCGTCGTTGACCGAAGGACAGGAACCCCGCCCGCTTGATGGGCGGCGGTTGATCACTTTCACCGACAGCCGCCAAGGCACCGCCCGCTTTGCCGCCAAATTGCAGCAGGAAAGCGAACGCGATTATGTGCGGAGTCTGCTTTATCACTCCCTGATCGCCAGCGCCCAGCCAACCGAGCGATCCAAAATCGAAGAAATCGAAAAACTCATAGCAGCGCTCGATAAAGTCGCTCATACCAGTCCTTCAATTGCCAGTGAATTACGGAAAAAACGTCAAGAATTAGCGCAACTACAAGCGCCACCTTTTGGTCGGCTGACTTGGGAAGAAGCCGAGAACAAGCTGCTTGGCTCCGACGACTTCCATCGCTGGCTGTTGCCGGCGCTCAAGGAACTGACCTTTGGTCTATTGTCAGACCGGCTGTTGGTCAGGTTGTGCCTATTGCGGGAATTCTTCCTGCGTCCCAAACGGCAGTTCTCGCTGGAAGGTTTGGGGCTGGTTCAACTGCGCTATCCAGCGTTCGAGCAGGCCAACCCGCCGGCGGTCATGCAACAGCACGGTGTCAAACCGGAAGAATGGCGGGCGTTACTGCAAGTGGCAGTTGATTATACCAATTACCAATATATTTTACTTTTTTAGTGCGGATAGAATAAAATCGA
>JAVMKJ010000131.1:0-3455 GCA_031732855.1 Candidatus Competibacter sp. | reverse complement strand
CCAGCAGGTTGAAACCCTGAAACACGAAGCCGAGGTAATAGCGGCGCAGCAGGGCACGCTGGTTGCGGGACAACTGTTCGACACGCAGGCCGCGAAACACATAGGCTCCGGTGGTGGGACTGTCCAGACAACCGAGGATGTTCATCGCGGTGGACTTGCCGGAGCCGCTCGGCCCCATGACGGCGACGAATTCGCCCGGCTCGATGCGCAGGTTCACCCCGCGCAACGCCTGGAATTCGGCGGCTCCCTGGCCGTAGGTCTTCGTGACGTCCCGCAATTCGATCAGTGGGGCAGGCGGTAATGGTTGGTCCCCCTCCTCCCCACCCCCTCCCACGAGCGGAGGGGGAGTACCGCGGGTCGCCGTTTCACAGAACTCCCTCTCCCCTGGTGGGGGAGGGTTGGGGTTGGGGGGATGAGCCGTTATCATCGCACCGCCCCCAAGCTGGCGGTAATGACCGGCAGACCCAGCTCCAATCCCTCGCCCGTCACCTCGGTCATGCGGCCATCGCTGCTGCCGACGGTCACCGGCACGGCGACCGGTTGACCGTCCCGCAAAATCCAAATCTGCCGCGCCGCGCCCTTGCCGCCTTTGGCATTCGTGGATTGTCGTCTGGGCGCCAGACCCCGGGGAGGACGGGGCAGCAAGCTGGCCACCAGCCCGCCGCCGCTGGACTGGGCTTCGGGTGGCGGCGGCGTGAAACGCAGCGCCGCGTTCGGGACCAGCAGCACGTTTTCCCGTTCGGCGGTAACGATTTCCGCCGTCGCGGTCATGCCGGGCCGCAGGCTGAGGTCGTCGTTATCCACGTTGAGAATGGTCTTGTAGGTCACCACGTTGTTGACCGTCTCCGCGCCGAACCGCACCTGCCGGATGCGGGCGGGATAGCTGCGATTGGGATAGGCGTCCACGGTGAACGCGGCCGACTGCCCTTCGCGCACCTGGCCGACGTCGGCCTCGTCCACGTCCACCTGCAATTCCATTTGCGCCAGATTTTCCGCAAGCGTGAACAGCACCGGCGCTTGCAGCGAGGCGGCCACGGTCTGGCCCGGCTCCACCTTGCGCTGGAGCACCACGCCGTCGATCGGCGAGCGAATGGACGCCTTGGCCAGATCGGTTTCGTTGGTGCGCAGCGTGGCGCGCGCCTCCTCGACCGCCGCCCGGGCGCTGGCTTCGTCCGCGACGGCGCGGTCCACCGTCGCCTCGGCCGTTTCCAGTTCCGTCGGCGCGGGCACCTTGCCCCCGCTCAGCTTGGCGACCTGTCGCAGCCGTCCGAGACTGGCGCGGGATTCCTTAACCGTCGCCACCGTTTGCAACACCTTGGCCTCGGCCGACGCGAGCGCGGCTTTGGACTTGGCAATTTGATTCTGAAGCTTGGTCAGATCCAGCCGAGCGAGCACCTGCCCTTTTTTGACCCGGTCGTTGTCGTCCACCAGGACCGTTTCGATGGTGCCGGACAACTCGCTGCCGACATCCACCTGATTGATCGGCGCCAGCTTGCCGGTCGCCGACACCGTGACCCGCAGGTTGCCCTGGCCGAGCGGCTCGGTCTGGTACTGAGGCGCGGCGTCGGCGGCGGGACCGGATCGGAACCACAGGAACCCACCGAACGCCAAGGCAAGCGCGGCCACTGCGATCAGCCAACGGAACACCCTGAAGCGACCGCGCGCCGGTTCCGACTGAATGATTTTCGCCAGTTCGGCATCCACGACGGAAGGGATATGGCTCATGGCGATGTTCCTTGCGCGCTGGCAGCGACAGAATTGGTGGGCACTGGCGACCAACCACCCCCCAGCGCCTTGTAAAGCCGAATCAGCGTCTTGACGCCATCCGCTTCGCCGAGCACGAGCTTGTCTTCGACGGTCAACACGGTGCGTTCCGTATCCAGCACCGTCTGGAAATCAATGAGGCCGGCGCTGTAACGGTGCCGGGCCAGCCGGGCGGCCAGGCGCGCGGCTTGCAGGGCTTCGCTCAGATTGTTCTGCCGCTGGCGCGTGTTGGCCAGAGCGACCAACGCGCTCTCAACCTCCGCCAGTGCGTTCAACACCGTGGATTCGTAGTTGATTAGAGCCTGCTCCTGGATGGCGGTTTGAATATTGACCTGCTGGCGGACGCGCCCAGCATCGAAAATCGGCGCGGCGACGCTGCCCAGCACGCTTCCCGCAACCGCGTTGCCGCTTGCCAAGGCGCCGAGGGTCAAGGCATCCAGACTCAGCGACCCGCTCAAACTGAAGTTCGGATACGCCTGGGCTTCGACCACGCCGATCCGCGCGGTTTCCGCCGCCAGCGTGCGTTCCGCGACCTGCACGTCGGGTCGCTGGCGCAGCGCTTCGGCGGGAATGCCCACCGTCACCCGCGCCGGTAGCCGGGGAATCCCGCCCGGTCTGGCCAATCGCTCGGCCAAGGCGCCGGGCTGCTGGCCCAGCAGGATTTCCAACCGATGTTCGGCTTCGGCACGGTTGGTTTCAAGGCTGGGAATTTGCGCCCTGGTCTGCTCCAGATTGGCGCGGGCCTGCTCCACGTCCAGCGCGGTGGTCAAGCCGGCCTGCGCCCGCCACTGGGTGAGTTGCAGGGTTTCCGCCTGAGAGGCGGCGTTGGCCCTGGCGATGTCCAGCGCTGCCTGAGAGGCGCGCAATTCCACAAAATCCAGTCCCACCTCGGCGACCAGCGACACCTGAACCGCGTACAAGCTGGCCTGGCTCGCTTCCAGATTGGCCTGGGCCGCTTCCACGCCCCGCCGGAGCCCGCCGAACACGTCCGGTTCCCAACTGGCGTCGAACCCGGCGCCGAACAGGTTTGCCGTACCCCCGCCGCCGGCTTCGCCGCTGGCCCTCACCCGCCGTCCCGTCGCGGAGCCCGAAACTACCGGAAACAGCTCCGCCCCGGCCAGGGCCCGCCGGGCACGCGCCTCGCGCAATTTCGCCTGGGCGGCGCGCAGGTCGAGACTGGTTTGCAGGGCCTGCTCGACCAGTCCCGTCAACGTCGGATCAGCGAGTTGCCGCCACCAGGTCGCCAAGTCTTCCGGCGCGGTGGGCGCAACGGCAACCTGTGCCGCCGCCGCCCCCAACCAGGTGGCCGGCGCCGCCAGTTCGGGTGCAACATAGTTCGGGCCGACCGCCGCGCAACCAGTCAAGAGCAGGGCCGCCACCAAGGCCGTGACGAGGGCGCGTTGTGGCTGATCGATCATGGTATTAATCCTGGACCCGCGAGATTTTCCCGATTCGAAACGCGAATCGGACCACGCACGGGCGGCGGCGCGATGAGATCGCCGACCTGGGGTGGGATTTCGACCGCATGGCCGGGCAACTGCAAATTCTGGTCGGCTCGCGGCGGCGCTGCTGCACGATGTCTCACACGAACTCCGCTCGCCGTGACCGACGACGATCGGGGTCCCGGCGTTCCCGGCAGCGATTTGCAGGCGGTTTTCGAGCCGTTTTTCCGGGCTGGAGCCGGCGTCAAG
>JAVMKJ010000130.1:0-18184 GCA_031732855.1 Candidatus Competibacter sp. | reverse complement strand
AGCGCCGCCACCTCCGCCGCGCTGAAATCGCCCAGCCGCAAGGATTTGGCCTTGACGTTGAAGGCGCTGCCGCCGGTGATCGCAGCTTGTTCGGAGCTGGAATGAATCCGGTAATCTCGCAAATCCCGTACCCCGCACAGAATCACCGTCTGCGGAAATCGCTGGGGCCGCTGCGGATAGCCGGCGCGTAACTGCCGCAGCAGCGAAATCAGCGTATCCCCGACCAACGCGTCCGCTTCGTCCAGCATCAACACGATCGGCAGCGGCGATCGTTCGCACCAGGCGGTGAGAAATCCCTCCAGCGCCACCAGCGGCGCCTGTTCCCGCAGAATCCGCCGCGCCAGCGGCTCGGCGCCGTCGTCTTGCAGGCGCCAGCGGGCGCTGTTGGCAATGGCCTGAACTACCGCTGCCATGCCCGGCTCCACCCGTTCCCGCGCCGCCTGGGCAGCTTCGACGTTGGCGTACAGCGCCCGGTAGCGCCCGCCCCGATTCAGATGGTCCGCCAGCGCCAGCAGGCAGGTGGTTTTGCCGGTCTGGCGGGGGGCGTGCAGCAGGAAATACTTTTCCCGCTCGATCAGACTGAGCACGTCCTCCAAATCCCAACGCTGCAACGGCGGCAAACTATAGTGTTTGTCGGACTTGACCGGACCCTCGGTGTTGAAAAAACGCATGCACCATCCCCTCAAAGCGGTTTGCCCTGTTCGATCCGATCGTCGAAACCGCGCTCGATCAGAGCGATGTCAGGGGCTCCCGGCGATGTCGGCCGGAATGCGATCCGCGGGATTTACCCGACCGCTCCCAGCGCCAGCACGTAACCGCCCGCCACCAGCAACTCCCCCGGCTTGGCCGCCGCCGCGGTGTTCACCCCCGGATTCAGCACGTCCAGCAGATCGCCCGACGGCGCCAGCCGGTAGACCGGCATGTTCTGGCTCTCCAGTTGCACCCACCAGTCGTCGCGGCGCGCTTGCAGGCTCAGATGGCGGCGCGACAACCCGAGATATTCGGCGCTGATGCCAGATCGTTTGGGCCGGTTGCCATCCCAGCGCAGCGAGCGCGGATCGGCCAGCAGGCGCGGCGCGATGTCCGCTTCCGAACCACGTCCGAAGCTGACCGCCCGCTCGCGCGACACCGGCAGCGCCAGCGGCGCCGGCAACCGCACCCAGCCCATGTAGTGCGCCGTCATCGGTGCCGGCGCGGCATACAACTCCAGTTCCAGATCGGGAAACGGCCGCCACATCCCCGGCAAGTCGAGCGGCGCCGACAGGCCCACGACCTCGCCGAACACCCGGTCGGCGTTGTCGATCCGCAGCCAGGCGGCGGCCTCCGGATGGCCGTCCGACACCAGGCCGCCCGCGCGGTTGAAACTGAGCCGCCAGTCGCTGATCCCGGCCGCCGCATAGGCTGACAACCGTTGCAGGGCAACGCCGGCCACGCGCAGGCAGGCCACCGGCCGGCGGGGAATCCAGGTACCCTGATCCAGCCCGGTCGGCTCGGGAGCGAACGCCGGTGACGGTGGCGAAGATTTCGGAAGAACCTGCGGCGCCGGCGGCGCCGGAGCCGGAGCCGGCCAGTCCGGCAACGCCGCCGGCTCCAGCGCCCCGTCAAACTGGGCCGGAATGCCCAGCACCGGCTCGCGCCGGCCCCAGCGGTCGATCCGCGGGATGGTCTCATCCAGCGGCGTCAGCGGCGGCAACGACTCCGGAGCAGGATCGGATATTCCCGCAATCGGGGGATGGACCGGTTCCACCGGCCGCGCCACCGGCGCTGGCGGAGTCGCCACCCCTTCCCGCGCCACCGGCGACTCGACACCCGCCGCCAGCGCCACGACCCGCAACCGCAGCCCGCGGGCGCGGCGGTCGCGCGCCGTGAATCCGCCCTCGCCGTCGTCGGTCAGAGTCAGGCAACCCGTCGGCTCGGCTCCGACATCCACCAGGGCCGGCGAACCCGACCGCATCACCAGCAGCACCGACTCCCCGCCCGGGAACGGCCAGCCCACCACCGCGATGCTGCCGGCGCGCCGGTCGCCGTTCAGCAGCGTCAACCGCTGGCCGGGATAGATCAGCCCCACCTCCCGCCACTCGCCCTGTCCGTCCACCGCCGCCGCCTGAATCCGGAACAGCGGCGCCTCGCTTTCGGCCGGGATATGGATCGCCCGCCCGAACAGGAACTGTACCTCGCCCGGCCGCAACACCGCATCCGGCTCCAGCCGGTAGCGAATCGTGCCGTCCTCGGCCAGATAACGGCCCAGTTCCTGCTGGTGCAGGCGCTGGAGTTCTCCCAGCAGCGCGCGGCGGCCAAATCCGTCCTCCAGCCGGTCGTCGCGGATGTAATCGCGCTCCGGAATCCGGACGACGACATGGCTGTAGCGGGTTTCCTTGCGCTGGCGGGCACGGGGAGTACGCGGATGACGCTTGAGCGCCTCCATCAGGCACACGCCCTCCTGGCCCCCCCGAATCCGCTCCCACAGCAACTCGACGTTGAACACGTCCGCGACCTTGCGCAGGGTCGCGCAGATCACGTAATCGGATGCCACCAACGCATCAGAGTGAGTCGTCATAGCCCCCCTCCTCGACCGCGACGGCCAGCGCCACGATCGGCAACACGAACAGCACCAGATGGCTGCCGGCGGCCGACAACAGCGGCATCGGTTGGCCCATCACCGGCAGAAAGCCCAGATTGGTGCCCCATGAAACCAGGAAATGCGCGCCGAGCAGGGCCGCGCCTCCATATAGAGTGAAATAGGCGAACCAGCCCAGCGCGGTCAAGCGATCATCGCCACGCCCGGCCCGACTCCGGGCGCGGTCGGCGATTGCGAGCAGGAACCCGACGAACGCCGCCTGAATCCCCACCAGCGCCAGCCCCGCCAAGCCGCCGTAACGGTTCAGGAAAAACGCCGGCGCGAAATCGTTTTCCACCGCCGGCACCGTCATGGTCCGACCGTTGCCGGCATCGCTCCAGGCCGCGCCCCACCAGCCGCCGGCGCGGATCGCTTCCAGCGCCCGCCGCAGTTGATAGCCGGCATGAGGATATCGTTCCGGCGCCACCCAGACCCGAATGCGGTCCGCCTGGAAATCCAGCGGAAAATCTTCCGGCCGGTCGCGCAGCCAGACTACGCCAACCGCGAGCGAAAGTCCCAGACCGAACACCGCAAGTTGGCCAAACCGGCGCCACCCCGGCCGGGGATGCGGGCGCAGGTAGGCCCAAGCCAGCGCCAGCGCCCAGAGCAACAGCAGCAGCAGCGGCGAAAAATCGCGCAGGAACACCAGCGCGAATCCGCTCGCCACCACCAGCAACGCCAGCGGTCCGAGATAGCGCAACCACAGCGACGGCCTGCCGAAACTCCAGTCCCGCCCCCACAGCCGCGCCCGCAGCATCAGGGCGTAGGCCGCCGCCATCACCAGCGCCAGCTTGGTCAGTTCGAACGGCTGCAGGCCGCTCCAGCCGCCCTCGTCGCCGAACGCGGCCTGCGCAGCCAGCAGCGCCAGCGCCGCGCCGCCCAGCAGGCGCAAGCTCCACCGCGCCCAGCGCGAGTCCGGCCAGCCGGTCGGCCATCGCCACCGCCCGTAATGCCAACCGGCCCAGGCCAGCCAGCCGAACGCTCCGGCCAGCGCCGCGCCGCCGCCGCCGAAACGCAGCCAGCCCGACTCCCCGGTACCCGTGCCGAGTTGCAGCAGGGTCACCAGCCCCCCACCCAGCAGCAGGGCAAACGCCGCCAACAACCGGACGCTCCACGGCGAGCGCACCGCTCCCAGCCAGACCAGCAGCGCCGGCCAGGCCAGCAGATACGGCCACAACGCCGGCACGGCCGGGCCGCTCAAATACAGCCCCAGACAACCTCCAGACAAAGCCAGCGCGACACCCATTCGCCGCCGGACCGGACCATCCGGCCAGCAGCGTCGTCTTCCTGGCCAAGCCAATCCCAGCACCAGCGGCGGCAACGCCAGCACCAGCGGCCAATCCAGCCCGCGCCAGCCGGTCGGCCACAGCCAAGCCACCGGCCGCCATCGCACCGAGACGGCCGGGGGAGCGGCCGGCGGCGCCGACCCCGCCGGCCAGCGGCCGGCGCGAGCCAGCACCGCCAGTTCCAGCACCGGCGCGGTTCGCGCCACCCGATACTGGGTGCGACCGACGATCAATCGGTCGCCCTTCTCCAGCGGTATGGAACGCCGCCATAGCGATTCAGCCTCCGGCGTGCCCGCCGCCACCGTGACCGGGGGACCGTCCGGCCTCCCCATGTTGCCCGGCCGCAGCACGAATCCCCTGCCGGCGTGCGCGATCGTCACCGTATCCACGGGCACTCCCGGCAAACCCAGCCGGTCGGCACAGTACACTCCGCCGCCGAGTCGCAGCCGCCGCCTCACCATGCTCCCCAATCCCAGTTCCGCCAGTCCGGCGCGCAATCGGACCCGCCAGCCGTCCTGGCACTCCGGCAACGGCTGGCCGTCCCGGCTCAGGCCGAAATCACCGTATTCCCAGAGTTGATCCCCATCGCGCAGCACCAGCCGACCCGTTCCCACGGCGATCACCTCGAAGGAGCGGGCACCCACCGCGAACGTGGCTCCCGGCGACAGCGGCCATTCCCGGGTCGGCCGGTCGTCATGTCCCAGCGCCGGCCGCCACAGCACCTGCTTGCCGGGGGAAACATTGGCCAGGCGCCACCCGCCAGTCGCCTCGCGCCGCAGCAGAACATGCTCGCCTTCGGCCTGCGGCGCCCACAATGCGTCGCGGCCCAGCACCACCGCCTGGCCCGGTTCCAGCGCCACCGTCAGGGCGTGCGGCTCCAGCCAGGCCGGAGCCCGGTGGACCGTCCACAGCACGCCCAAGACCGGCAGCAGCCAGACCAGCAGCCGCCACCGACCGGCGAACGGCGTGCGCCAGGGGCGACGATACGCCTCAGCGACCCACTCCACTCCCGCGCCTCATTTTTCGTCTTCCGGTTCCATCAGCGCGACCAGCCAGGCCGCCACCACCGGCCCGCACTCTTCTCCACCCGTGCCGGCGGCATGGCTGATCAGGCACGCGAAGGCCAGCCGTCGCGACTCGCCCGGCAGCGCGCCCGGTTCCAGCCAGCCCACCAGCCAGGCGTTCTGGGCCGTTCCCGCCTCGTCCAGATCGGCGGTGCCGGTCTTGGCGCGCAGATAAGGTCGAACGGAATCGAGGCGCGGCCCCGCGAAGGCGGCGCGGGCGGCGCCGTCGGTCACCACCAGTCGCATGCCTTCCCGGATGCGGCCGGTCGAAATGCCGAGATCCATCCCCGCCGGGCTGGGGGCGAGCCGACCGTTCAATTCCGCCAGCAACCGCGGCGGTGCCCGCCGGTCCGTGGCGATGGCCGCCGCTACCTCGGCCAGTTGCAGGGGCGTGACCCGCATCCGGAAGCCCAGCGCCGCCAGTCGCGCCTGCGCCCGGCTCGCGATCGGGTCCAGCACCGACGGCGAGGTCCGCAAGGCATCGCCCGCTTCGATCAGGCCCGGCGGCAGCAGATCGCCATCGAGATCCCACGCGGAGCCGAATCCCAGTTCGGCGGTCACGTCCAGCAGCGGTCGCGCCCCGCGCAACGCCGCCGGGGTCAGCGCCCGCGCGCCCGCCAGCCCCACCGCGCGCGGATCGTCCAGCAGGGTCGCGTCGGTGGTCTCCACCAGCCAGGCAAACCAGGTGTTCGAGGAATCGCGCAGCGCCTGCGCCAGCCCGTAGCGTTCGTCCCGATGGCGCCGCATCCATTCCAGCGGCGTTTCCGGGCCGGCCGCGCGGCGGAAGTTATGCACCGCCGTCCCTTCGGGATGATCGTAGCGCACGCCCGGTCGCCGCGCCCAGGGTTCGCAACCCCGGGCATGGGCCGGATAGCAAACGGCATTCAAACCGAAATCATAGGTCCCCGCCAGCGGCGCCCGCGCCAGTTCGTCGGCGGTCAGACCGGCCAGCGCCGCCGCCAGTTCGGGACGGTGGACCGCCTCCCGCTCCAGCAACAGAGCATCCACCAGCTCGAACGCCGATCCAGCCGGATACAACGTACTCCCATCGTGCTGCCAGGCCCAGATCCGTAACGGACTGCGGCGGGGCTGGCCGACCGCGAAACCGTACAGATCGCTCCAGGCGGCGCCCGGCGGCGGTTCCGGGCTGTCGGCCACCGCCAGAATATCGCCCCGGTCGGCATCCAGCACCACCAGGCTCGCCACCCGGACTTCCCGGTACGGATCGGCTCCGCCAAAGGCCGCGCCGACTTGCGGCAGCCGTTCCAGCAACGCTCGCCGCGCCGCCGCCTGCAGGCGCTCCTCCACGGTCAACCGGGCATCCACCGCCGCCATGCCATGCGCGCCCAGCCGCGCCAGCACGCCGCCCACCGCATCGGTCTGAGCCGCATCCAGCCCCACCAGCGCCGCCAGCCCCAGCGTCCACGCCGCCCCGGTCGGCTGGCCGCGCTCGAGCAACACGCCGCCGGCACGGTCGCGCAATGTGACCTCCGCCGGCGGGGGTCGAGTCGGATCGATGCCGGAGCCTGTCGGCAGGTCGCGCCAGATCAGCCTTTCCCCCTCCCGCTGGATGTGGGCGAACTCATGGCGGTACCCATCGGGAAACGCGCTTGCCGGCAGCGGCGCAAAGCTCAGATCCAGCCCGGTCGCGCCCTCGCCCAGCTCCACCCGCAACCAGCGAGCCACCGCCTCCCGCTCGGCGCAGGGCGATGGATCCAGACAGCGCGGCATGCTGGCCAGCGCCACGGCCCCAGTCACGGCCGGGGCGCCGCCCACCACCAGCAGTTCCAGCCGCTCGCCGCGCCGCGCCGGCCGCGCCAGGGTCAAATGAAACCGCACCGGTGGCCGCCCCGCCAGCGCCGGCCAGCGCGCGACCCGCCGCCACGGCTGCCAGCCCTGCGGCACGTCGGGGAACAGCTGGCCGGCCAGCAACGGCATCGTGGAAACCAGCGCCAGCGGTGCCCCGGCCCACTCGGCCCGCCAGTCGCCCGTCAGTCCGGAATCGGACCTCCAGCGTACCGCCGCCACCAGTTGCCGGGCGTTGAACGCTTCGACCTGCTGGCGCAGGTAACGGCCGGAAGCGCTGAAATGCAGCGCCCGGTGCGTTTCCCGCATCTCGTCGTTCCAGGGTCGATCCAGCCAGTCCGGCTCGCCGTCGCGGGGCGCCAGCAGCTCGGGACGAACGCGCGCATAGGCCTGGCGCAGAGGCAGATCGGCCGGCGCGATGGCGATTCGCCCGTCTTCCTCCAGCCGCAGCAGGCCGGCGGCCAGCACCCGCTCGAACAGATCGGCGTCCTCCCGGCGCGGCGGCGACGCGACCGGCGCGGGGTAACGGCCGGGCGCCAGCCGGAATTCCCGCGCCGGTTCCCGGCCCGAATACCACAGCACGATGCGCGGTCCGGCGTCGGATCCCGCTTCGTCCGGTCCGGGCGGACCGTAAACACCGACTTGCAAGCGCCCGAACGGACACTCGCGATCCGCCAGCCGCCGTACCCGCGCCGCGTGGTCCCAACGGTCGGCGGGCGCGTCCGCGCCGGCATTCCACAACAACCAGACATCGCGCCGGAACGGCAGCGTTGGCCCCGTGCCCGTCTCGGCCGTGTCCGCCAGCAGCAATACCGGCCGGCGGTCGTGGAGGGTCAACAGCAGCGGCCGATCTTCGGCATACGGACGGAGCGGCGCGCCGGCCGGGTCGAGGGTGAGCTGGAAGGCCGGCACGTCCACTCCACCGGGACCGTCGTCCAAAAGCGGATTTTTCAGGCCATGATTGGCCGGGCGCGGTGGGCGGGCCGCGAGGTTGGCGGCGGCGGCCGCGCGCAGTTGCGCCCAGTCCCAGCCGACATAAAGGGGTAGCAGGGCAGCGGCGGACGCATCGCGGCGCTGGTCGCACAGCGAAACCTCTTCCTGGCCGATCGACCGGGTCGGGCCTCGCACCAACAGCAGCCCTCGGCGCAGCGCGACTTTCTGGAACCCACCGCCGCCGGGAATGGTCACCGTCTCGTCCGGCAACCCCGCCGGCGGCCGTGCCGGCGGCGCCGGCACGGCCGCCGTCCGCGCATAGAGGGCCGCCAGACGTCCGTGCAGGAGTCCGACGCTCAGGGCGACGAGCAGGACAACCGGTATCGCCGGCCGGATCCGGCAACGCGCGCCGCGATTCAGGTTCGGTATGGGTTCCATGCGGAACAATGGCAAAATATTGGAATGTCTTGACCAGTGGATTGCCAGTGAGTTTACTGCACTCCAAGAACCGTCCAGACAACGGCCAGCCCGGAGAACCTTTCATGCAGAGCGGCGAACGGATCGCGATCAACGGCCGGGATTACCGGCTCGGTTCCGTGCTTTCGACCGGCGCGGGCAACTATGGCCAGGTCTGGGCGGCCACCGATGCGGCCGGTCGCGCCGTCGCCCTCAAGTTCATCAACACCGAGGCCATGTCCCAGGCCGATCCTGGCCTGCGCGGCCACTGGCGCGCGCACCTGGAGCGGGAGATCGTGTTCCTGGCCGGGCTGGACGCCGGCCAGTCCCGTCATGTCGTCGCCCTGTTCGATCATGGCCTGGTGGACGATCAGCCGGTGCTGGTCATGGAGCGACTCGCGGCCAATCTCAACCAGTGGCTGGGACAGCGCCGTCGGGAAGGCGCGCCGCCGCCCGACCTGACGCGGATTCTCGACTGGACCGAACAGATCCTGGACGGGCTGGACGTGATCCATCGGGCCGGCTTCGTCTACCGCGACCTGAAGTGCAGCAACATTCTGGTCGGCGACGACGGCGCGCTGCTGAAGCTGGCCGATTTCGGCTCGCTCAAGCGCGAGGACGGCGACAGCACCCGCTCGTTCGTCGGCACCCCCGCCACCATGGCGCCGGAACAGGTGCTGCCGGCCCGCCAGGACCCGAACGGCTGCGAATACACCGTGGACTACCGCGCCGATTATTATGCGCTGGGGCTGCTGCTGTTCACCCTGCTCACCGAACGGCCGGCCACCGATGCCCAGCGCCGGCTCGGCCAATTGCTGGCCCTGTACGGTCAGGAAGGCGCCAGCCGGCATCGCGAGCAACTGGGCGGCCTGAGCGACGAGGAACGGCAACTGCTGCGGTGCTCCATCGAATTTTGGACCGTGCCGGTCCTGACCGGCCCGGCCAGCGGCGGGGTGGCGGCTTCCCTAACCGATTTAATCGACCGGTTGCTGGCCCGCGAACCGGCCGGACGCCCCCGGAACAGCGCCGAAATCCGTGTGGTGCTGGATGCCGCGCGCGCCGGCCAGCCGACCGGGCCTGCCCTCGCACCGGAATCGGTCGTCCCCGCCGGCGTACCGAACTGGGATACCTTGCCGCCGGTCGTGCCGCCCAACCGGCGCCAGCGCCGGGCCGGCGGCTCCGACCGCTCGCCCTGGTCACGGCGAACGGTGGGGCTGGCCGGCCTGTTCGGGCTGGCCGGCGCCGTGGCTTGGGCCATCTTCCAACCCTCCGACCCGCTCCGCCAGGATCGCGCCGAGTCGCCGAGCGCCGCGATCGCCCCGGCGCCGATCCCGGCGGCGGAACCGCCGGCCAAACCGGCCGGGCCCGCAAGCCCGGCACCCGAGGTCGCCGGCCAGTCTCCGGTACCCGAACCCCCGGCCGCGCCGGAAGCGGCGCCCCGCGCGGACGAAGCGACCGCGAGCACGGCGCCTGGTTCGATGGCCGAACCCGCCCATGAATCGATCGCCGGACCCAGGATCGAATCCGTGGCCGACGCGCCCGCGCCCACCGTTGCTCCGGGCGAAACCGAACCGGTCCTGCCACCTCCCGAACCTGATGTGCCGGCGGTCGTCGCCACACCGTCCAAGACCGTCACGCCCGCTTCCGCGAAGCGAGCCGTATTGTCCCGTCCTGCAAAACCGGCCGGCGAAAAAACCATCAAGGCATCGCCGCCCCCGGTCGAATCCGGCGAAAAAACCGTCAAGGCGCCGCCGCCCCCGGTCGAATCGGTAACCGGGCCGGCGCCGGTTGCTCCGCCCAAGGCTGCCCCCACGGTCGCGAAACCCGCTCTGAAGGGATCCGCGCCGGCCTCGCCGGAAATCGCGCGCAAGGCGCCGAATGCCGAGCCCCCCTCGGCGGCACGCCCGAACAAAACATCGACTCGGGTCGTCCATGTCGGCCGGCCTCCCGCCCCAACCACGCACCCATCTCCCACACCTAGCCGGCCGGCCACCGCCTCCGCCGGTCCAGTCGCCCGCGTGGAATCCCGTCCGCCATCCGCGCCGCCGGATTTGCCGCCGATCAGACTGGAGTCGCGCCCGCAACCCGCGCCGCCGGATTTGCCGCCGATCAAGCTGGAGTCGCGCCCGCAACCCGCGCCGCCAGCCCCGCCGATCAAGCTGGTGAGCCGTTCCGATCCAGCCCCGGTCATGGCGTCCGTCCGGCAGGTAGCGCCGCCCACCGTCCCCGCCCGCCCCCCGCAAGCCGTTTCCCCCGCCGTTTCCACGCCGCGCCGGAACCCGGCTTTTCCATCGCCGCCGGCCCGCTCCGCCGATCCGATCGATCAGTTCCAGGAGGACGCCGGCCGCGCCGCCACCGCCATCCGGCGCGAAGCCGAGGCCGTCGGCAACTGGCTGAGTCATGCCGGCAAGGAAATCCAGCGCGGTCTCGACAGCGCCAACCGCGCCGTCAACGGCTGGACCGGCAATTGCAACCAGGCGAACGGCTGCGGCCAGAGCACCCGGGTCGAACGGCGCGACCGCTGGTCGGATCGCCACGGCGCGGTGACACCTTCCCGGCACGCAAAGACCGCGCCGGACGATGAAGACGCGGGGTTCGCGGAACCGCCGCCGCGCCGCCCGTAGTGCGGTCTCCGTCACCTTGCGCAGGGTAAATGAGCCATCAATTCCGGAATATAGCGCTCCTATCTGATTTGTGGAGTCACCGTTTCGAACCACCCCGGCGCTACGCGCCACCCCTCCTGATCCAAGGAGGGGAAATTCCACAACTGGAATAGGAACGCTATATCCGGTCGTCCTGGTGGGAGAACGGCGGTGACACGCCCGGCGCGCTTACCAGATCGGACCCCACGCGCCCCAGTCCATCGCCGCATCCTCGTTCATCCGCGCCGCCATGTACTGTTCGTTGGCGATGTTCTGTTCGATGGCCAAGCGGCGGTAGGTCTGATAGGCCGGTTCGTTGCCGTAGTACAGACATTGGCAGTACTGTGGGTCGGCATAGACATACACCGGCTGCTGGTCGCGGAACCGCATCAGCACCTGGTAGGGTGGCAATTTCTGCAGCTGCGCCATTTTTCGGGGGGTATCCGCCGGCCGGGCATTGAATCCCGCGGCCGCCAGCAGCTTCTCCTGCTGGGCGGCCTGCTGCTGGATGGAAGGGGGTGGCGTGGCGCAGCCGGCCAGGGTCGCGCCCAGGGTGGCTGCCATCAAAGTGAGGGTGAAGTTGCGCACGTTTTCGGTCTCGCGGAGAAGTAGGGAGTTGATGGGGAGCGACCACGCCCCGCACTCGATTGTAGTGCGGCGTGGATGGGAGCGATAGGGCGCCGGGACAACCGGTCGAGGCCGAGCCTGATGGCGGGACAAAAATTCCCCGCCGCCGGTCGGGAAACCAGCGACGGGGCAAGAGCCGGGGGGAAATCGGCTACCAACGTGTCTGGCTCAGAACGCCTCGGCCCGCAGGGTCATCAGCGAATCGGCGCCGGCCTGAATCTTGGCCAGGTGCGCCATGGTCTCCGGCAGCATCTTCTCCATGAAGAACTCGGCGCATACCAGCTTGTTCTGATAGAACTCCCGGTCGAAGCTGTCATCGTCCGGGTTGGAGAGCTGGTTCTCGCAGATGCGAGCGACCTGCGCCCACTGATAGCCCAGCGTCACCAGGGCCATCATGTACAGATAATCCATCGATACCGCGCCGCCGTTGTCCGGGTTGGAAATGGCGTGCTGCATCAACCACTGCGTCGCCTCGACCAGCCGTTCCAGCGCCTCGGTCAGCGGCCTGACGAAGGGCGACAGCGCGGCGTTGTCCTCGTACTTCTCGCAGAACCCGCCCACCAGCGCGAAGAACAACTGAATCGCCCGACCCTTGTTGGCCGGCAGCTTGCGGCCGATCAGATCCAGCGCCTGGATGCCGTTGGCGCCCTCGTAAATCTGGGCGATGCGGGCGTCGCGCACGAACTGTTCCATGCCCCACTCGGCGATGTAGCCGTGGCCGCCGAAACATTGGAGGCACAGGTTGGCGGCGTTGAACCCCATGTCGGTGAAATACGCCTTCATCACCGGCGTCAACAGACTCAGCAGATCCTCGGCCTTTTGCCGGGTCTCGTCGTCGGGATGCTTGCGGATGATGTCCACCGTCAGGCCGGCCCAGAAAGCCAGGGCCCGCGCGCCTTCCTGGAACACCCGGACCGTCATCAGCATCCGGCGGATGTCGGGATGGACGATGATCGGGTCCGCCGGCCTGTCGGGGAACTTCGCCCCGCGCAGCGAGCGGCCCTGCAGCCGGTCCTTGCAGTAGGCGACGGCGTTCTGATAGGCGACCTCGGCCTGGCTGTAGCCTTGCACGCCCACCGCCAGCCGGGCCGCGTTCATCATGATGAACATGGTCTTGAGGCCCTTGTGCGCCTCCCCGATCAGATAGCCGACCGCGCCGTCGTAGTTCATGACGCAGGTGGCGTTGCCGTGGATGCCCATCTTCTCCTCGATGGAGCCGCAACTCACCGCATTGCGATCGCCGAGGCTGCCGTCGGGGTTGACCAGGAACTTGGGGACGATGAACAGGCTGATGCCCTTCACCCCCTCCGGGCCGCCGGGAATCTTGGCCAGCACCAGGTGGATGATGTTTTCGGCCAGGTCGTGCTCGCCGGCGGAGATGAAGATTTTGGTGCCGGTGATGCGATAGGTCCCGTCGGACTGGGGCTCGGCCCGGGTGCGCAGCAGGCCCAGATCGGTGCCGCAGTGCGGCTCGGTCAGGTTCATGGTGCCGGTCCACTGCCCGGCGATCATCTTCGGCAGGTAGAGCGCTTTCTGCTCCTCGGCGCCGCCGATCTCGATGGCCTCGATGGCGCCGGCGGTCAGGCCCGGATACATGGTGAACGCCATGTTGGCCGAGGCCATCATCTCGTTGACCGCCAGCCCCAGTACGTAGGGCAGGCCCTGGCCGCCGTATTCCGGATCGCCGGTCAGACCGGTCCAACCCCCTTCGACCACGGCGTCATAGGCCTGCTTGAAACCGGCGGGAGTAGTGACCCTGCCGTTTTCCAACCGGCAACCTTCCCGGTCGCCGACCTTGTTCAGCGGCTGCAACACTTCCTGGCTGAGCTGGGCGGCGCCTTCCAGAATCGCCGCGACGGTATCCGGGGTCGCCTCCGCGAAACCGGCCAGCAGATCGTTGTAGCGGTCGATCTTGAGCAGTTCGTGCAGGATGAACTGCATGTCGCGAACGGGAGCGGTATAGCTGGGCATGGGCGTAATCCTGGGTTGCGTTGAGATTTCAATACGTTATGGGCAAATCGCGCCATGTTGAAAACGTAAACGCAAAAATTAGAATAAACACCCTAATTTCATTAAAATAGCCAGATAATTCAAAATATTGCGCTGCAATAGCGGATGAGAGCCCCAGCCGCGAAACCACGGTGATTCGGACCATCGGCGCCGTTTTCGCGGAGCGCGCTCCGCCGGAGGTTTTTTTGGGCGCTGGTCGAGAAGTGGTCCGGCCCACGGTATCCGCCATGCCGCGCCGACTCGGATACATTTCCGAATTGCCGGTCTATAGTTTGAGAACTTTACAACTCGACGCTCGGCGGACGGTGTGGTTACCCCCCGTTCGCGCCTTCCCCGAATCCCGGGAAGGCCACAACCACAACTCACCACCTCAGGACCACCCATGACGATCGAGAATTACAGCGACCTGGACCCGCAGGAAACCCAGGAATGGCTCGACGCCCTCGACGCGGTGATCGAAGCGGAAGGACTGCAACGAGCCCACCATCTGCTCGGCCAGTTGCAGAATCAGGCCCGCGCCGCCGGCGTTCACATGCCTTACAGCGCCAACACGCCCTATCTCAACACCATCCCGGTCGAGCAGGAAGAATACACGCCCGGCGATCCCGGCATGGAGTGGAAGATCCGCTCGCTGATCCGCTGGAACGCGCTGGCGATGGTCGTCAAAGCCAACCGCATTACCTCGGAACTGGGTGGCCACATCGCCAGCTTCGCCTCCAGCGCCACCCTGTACGACGTCGGTTTCAACCACTTCTGGCACGCGCCCGGCCCCGAACACGCCGGCGATCTGGTCTTCATCCAGGGCCATTCCGCGCCGGGCGTCTACGCCCGCGCCTATCTGGAAGGGCGCCTGACCGAGGAGCAACTGAACAATTTCCGGCAGGAAGTGGACGGCAACGGCCTCTCCTCCTACCCGCATCCCTGGCTGATGCCGGATTTTTGGCAGTTCCCCACCGTGTCGATGGGTCTCGGCCCGATCCAGGCGATCTACCAGGCCCGCTTCATGAAGTATCTGCACAACCGGGGTCTGGCCAACACCGAAGGCCGCAAGGTGTGGTGCTTCTGCGGCGACGGCGAGATGGACGAGCCGGAATCGCTGGGCGCCATCGCGCTGGCCGCCCGCGAAAACCTCGACAACCTGATCTTCGTCATCAACTGCAACCTGCAACGTCTCGACGGTCCGGTGCGCGGCAACGGCAAGATCATCCAGGAACTGGAAGGCGACTTCCGGGGCACCGGCTGGAACGTCATCAAGGTCCTGTGGGGTTCCTATTGGGACCCGCTGTTCGCCGCCGACAAGAAGGGTCTACTGCTGAAGCTGATGGAAGAGTGCGTGGACGGCGAGTACCAGAACTTCAAGGCCAAGGGCGGCGCCTACACCCGCGAGCATTTCTTCGGCAAATATCCCGAACTGAAGCAGATGGTCAGCCACCTGTCCGACGAGGACATCTGGCGGTTGAACCGGGGCGGCCACGATCCGCACAAGATCTACGCGGCCTACGCGGCGGCGGTGAAACATCAGGGCCAGCCGACCGTGATCCTCGCCAAGACCGTCAAGGGCTACGGCATGGGCGTGGCCGGCGAAGGCAAGAACATCACCCACTCGCAAAAGAAAATGGGGGAACAGGCGCTCAAGGATTTCCGCGATCGCTTCCACATCCCCATTTCCGACGACCAGCTCGAAACCATGCCGTTCTATCGGCCGGCGGATGACAGCCCGGAAATCAAGTACCTGCAACAGCGTCGCGCCGCGCTGGGCGGCTACCTGCCGCAGCGTCGCCGCAACGCCGAACCGCTGACCGTGCCGCCGCTGGCCGCCTTCGACGCGCTGTTGCAGGACACCGGCGACCGCGACATGTCCACCACCATGGCGTTCGTCCGCGTCCTCACCCAACTGGCGCGCGACAAGGTCATCGGCCGCTACGTGGTGCCCATCGTCGCCGACGAAGCGCGCACCTTCGGCATGGAAGGCATGTTCCGGCAAATCGGCATCTACTCGCCGCGCGGCCAGTTGTACGAGCCACAGGACGCCGACCAGTTGATGTTCTACAAGGAGGACAAGAAAGGGCAAATATTGCAGGAAGGCATCAACGAAGCCGGCGCCATGTCGTCCTGGATCGCCGCCGGCACCGCTTATGCCAACCATGGCATCAACATGATCCCGTTCTACATCTACTACTCGATGTTCGGCTTCCAGCGCATCGGCGACCTGGCCTGGGCCGCCGGCGACCTGCAAGCGCGCGGCTTCCTGATCGGTGGCACCTCCGGCCGCACCACCCTGGCCGGCGAGGGTCTGCAACACCAGGACGGCCACAGCCAGATCTTCGCCCAGTTCATCCCCAACTGCGTGTCCTACGATCCGACCTTCTCCTACGAACTGGCCGTGATCGTGCAGGACGGCCTGCGCCGGATGGTGCAGGAGCAGGAACACGTCTTCTACTACATCACCACCTTAAACGAAAACTATCACCATCCCGCCATGCCAGCAGGTGCCGAAGCCGGCATCCTCAAGGGCATGTATCTGTTCAAGCAGGGTGAAGGCAGCGGCCACCGCGTGCAACTGCTCGGCTGCGGCGCGATTCTGAACGAGGTGATCGCCGCCGCCGACCTGTTGCGCGACGACTGGCAGGTGAGCGCCAATATCTGGTCGGCGCCCGGCATCAACCAGCTGGCGCGCGAAGGCCAGGACGCGATGCGCTGGAACCTGCTGCATCCCGACCAAACGCCGCGCGTGCCCTACGTCACCGCCTGTCTCGAAGGGCATCCCGGCCCGGTGGTGGCCGCCACCGACTACATGCGGATGTACGCCGAACAATTGCGGCCCTTCATTCACCGGCATTATCTCGTGCTGGGCACCGACGGTTTCGGTCGCAGCGACACCCGCGCCAAACTGCGACAACACTTCGAGGTGGATCGGCATTACGTCGCGGTCGCGGCCCTCAAGTTGCTGGCCGAGGAAGGCGCCCTGCCCGTCGCCAAGGTGGTGGAGGCGATCAAGAAGTACGGCATCGCCGCCGACAAGCCCAATCCGATCACCGTTTGAACACCGGCCAAGGGGGAATTTCTCGTGAGCATCATCAAGGAAATTCATGTGCCGGATATCGGCGATTTCAAAAACGTGGACGTCATCCAAGTCACGGTCGCGGTGGGTGACGCGGTCGACGTCGATACTCCGCTGATCATGCTGGAAAGCGACAAAGCCAGCATGGAAGTGCCTTCGCCGCTGGCCGGCGTGGTCCGGGAAATCAAGATCAAGGCGGGCGACAAGGTTTCGCAAGGCGATCCGATCCTGTATCTGGACGTGGCCGAAAGCGTATCGGCACCGGAGCCTTCACCCGCCGCCACCGGCGAAACCTCATCCGCCAGCGTTGCCGGAGAAGCGCGCGAGGTGCGTGTGCCCGACATCGGCGATTTCAAGAACGTGCCGATCATCGAAGTCCTGGTCGCGCCCGGCGACCATGTCGAGATCGATACCTCGCTGATCGTGCTGGAAAGCGACAAGGCCAGCATGGAGGTACCCTCGCCTTTCGCCGGCACGATTCAAAGCGTTGAAGTCAAGGTGGGCGACCCGGTTTCGCAGGGCGATTTGATTCTGGTCTTGCGCGCCAGCGGAGCCGACGCCACCGCCAGGCCGCAACTGCCCGACACGCTCAGCGCCGTCACCTTGGCGCCGCGCACGCCCAAACCGGAAGCCGCGCCGCCACCGCCGCCGGTGAAATCCATGCCGGCGGTGGAAGCAGCCGCTCCCAGTTTCGCCAAGGTGCACGCCAGCCCCTCGGTGCGGCGCTTCGCCCGCGAACTGGGCGTCGATCTCACCCGGCTGGCCAAGGGTTCCGGTCCCAAGGGACGCATTCTCAAGGAAGACGTGCAGGGTTTCGTCAAACAGATCATGTCCGGCGCCCTCGCCCCCGCGGCGACTCCCTCGTCCGTCTCCGGTGGCGTGCTCGATCTGTTGCCTTGGCCGAAGGTGGATTTCACCAAGTTCGGCCCGGTAGACGTCAAGCCGCTGTCGCGGATCAAGAAACTGTCGGGCGCCAACCTCGCGCGCAACTGGGTCATGATCCCGGCCGTGACGTACCACGAGGACGCCGACATCACCGATCTGGAAGCCTTCCGCTTGCAAGTCAACAAGGAAGGCGAAAAGAGCGGCGGGGTCAAATTGACCATGCTGGCGTTCATGATCAAAGCCTGCGTCCGGGCGCTGCAACAGTTTCCGGAATTCAACACCTCGCTCGACGGCGAAAACCTGGTTTACAAACAGTACTATCACATCGCTTTCGCCGCCGACACGCCCAACGGCCTGGTGGTGCCGGTGGTGAAGGACGCCGACAAGAAGGGCATCTTCGACATCGCCAGGGAAACCGGCGAACTCGCCAAGAAAGCGCGTGACGGCAAGCTCGGGCCGGCCGAGATGCAGGGCGCCTGCTTCACCATCTCTTCGGTCGGCGGTATCGGCGGCACCTACTTCTCCCCGATCATCAACGCCCCTGAAGTCGCGATCCTGGGCGCCAGCAAGTCGGTGATGAAGCCGGTCTGGGACGGCAAGCAGTTCGCGCCGCGCCTGATCCTGCCGCTGTCGCTCAGCGCGGATCACCGGGTGATCGATGGTGCCCTAGCGACCCGCTTCAACGTCTATCTCGCTCGACTGCTGGCGGACTTCCGCCGCGTGCTGCTTTAACGGAGGCCGATGCTCATGAGTCTGATGGAAGTCAAAATACCGGACATCGGCGACTTCAAGGGCGT
>JAVMKJ010000129.1:0-18275 GCA_031732855.1 Candidatus Competibacter sp. | reverse complement strand
TGGCACGGTTCCGGTGAGCGATGGCGGGTCCGCAAGTCGGCCCAGCGAGAAAGTCTAATGTGAGTGTAGCCGGTTGGACGGAACCCGCCAGCGGATCGTGCCCGGCCGCGTTATGTCCTCAGGGGCTTATAAAAACTAACTGTACGGTCTCTCAGAGGCGTTTTTGTACAGCCTCTGGTCAGCTAAGTCGTTGAAAAAATGCCCTCACCCCCAACCCCTCTCCCGGAGGGAGAGGGGAGTTTTTGTACAGTCGCTCAGTCGGGCCAGTAATCCTCATCCACGATCTGTTCCCAGGTAAAGGGGCAAGCCCTGGGCAGCGTCGTTTCATCCAAAGGCGTTTCCTGGGTCACGCGCAAGACCGCATACCGATAGGCCTTGAGATAACTGCTCTCAAGGTAATGACGCAGACTGGGGCTTTCGGCCAAATGCTCGTGGATCCGAAGCCGTTGCTCCTGGATCGTCGCCCGCCAACTTTTTCCGCGCCGCTCCGGTTGAAATCGCCATTTGAGTAGATGAGCGAGCAACACGGCCAACCGGTTGACCAATTCATGCCGTTCGCTCCTGCCCATGCTGTCCAGCTCCTCCGCGATATTCTCCACGTCGACCTCCATGAACTGTCGTTGCCGTAACAGGGCGGCGTTCTCCAAAGCCCAGGCGTGAAAATCCCGTTCGTACTCGGTTGTCGCGTTTGTCATGGAGATTGCTCCGATATCCGCCCGGTCGTGTCGATGGCAAACCAGGCGGGTTATCCCGCTACTCGCGGTTTTCCCGTTCCATGCGCTTCTTGTGGCGCGCCAGGTCGCCGGATATCTGGCCGATGATTTCGGAAGCCGCCTCGATGATCTGCCCCGAACTGAAACCGGCGGAGGCGAGATCCCGGTAGAAGGATTTGGCCAACATCTTCGCCAGCTGCGAAGGGGGCGCGCTCCCATCGGTCAGGCGCGTCACGATCTCCTGGCCTTCCCGGGCGAGCGCGAGCTGGGCGATGCGGGAACGCACCAGCTTCTGCAGCCATTCCACCTGAACCGAGCGGCCGATGAGCGCGGCGACGATGGTGGTCAGGGTCAGGTCGACATCGTGGAAGGCGGTGGCATCGGCGCGGCCGGACAGATTCATTACCCCGATCACCCGGGCGTTTACCGCGATCGGCGCGCTGATGAAGCTGATGCCGATGTTGGGGCGGTTGCGGGCCAAAGGGGCAAATTCGGAGGTCCGGATATCGGCGATGAGAATCGGTTGGCCCCGTTCCAGGACGCGCCCCGCGATGGATGTCGCTTTCTTCGGAGAATCGCTCCAGGCATCGTTCGGCAAGGCTTCGGTGGAAGCCCACAGCTTGAGACCTGGCGCCTCGTTCTCTCCGTCCGAAAGGAGCATGATCGAGCAGTTGGCCGCTTTGGTGGCGCGCGCCACCAGATGGGCGAGTTCGTCCAGTCGGGTTTCGAGATTGTCCTCGACGCTCAGAAAAACTGCCAGATCGCGCAGGTGGCCGAGAGGGTTGTGTGGCGGCGGTTCCGGCGCCGGTCGCCGCGACCGCCCGCGAAATTTATCGGTCGACATCGCTCGCGTTTCTCCGTGCAAGTCCTAAAGGGTAAGCATACATCGCCGCCGAGCGATCGGAAGTTGGTTTTTTCGTCGCCGTCATAATAGACTTGCCAACCCATCGAATCCGACCCGCCAACCCTCATCAGGAGTTTCGCCCGTGGAGATGAAGAACATCGAACACCTGCTCCGGTCGTTCCGGGACGATCTGCCCGACGGCAGCAAGACCGCCGCCGCCCTCGACCGGGGCGCGAGTCTGGAGGAAATTTCCGAACTGGCCGAGGAGGAGGGCTTCCACAAGCTTGCCTCGGTGCTGTTCGAGGCCGAGCAGGAAGCGTTGCGCGAACGCGTTGAAGCGGTGGAGGACCCCGCCGCGGCGACCGATGACTTCATCCGGAATGCCCGTCATGATTTGCCGGAGGGCAGCAGGACCGCCGCCGCCATCGACCGGGGCGCTTCCTGGGAGGAAATCTCCGAAGTGGCCGAGGAAGAAGGCCTGCACCAGATCGCCTCGGTGCTGTTCGAAGCCGAGCAGGAACAATTGCGCGCCCCGTCTTGATCCCCGCCAGCGCAGGTATGAAACGTTTCGTCAAGGTTCTGCTGCAAAATCCGGGCGCCTCCTCGCTGGCGCTGTTCACGCGGGAAATCTGGGCGAATCCACGGGCCATGGGCGCGGCCTTCCCCAGCACGCCCGCGCTGGCCAGCCACATGGCTTCCCAGGTGCCGCTGGATCGGGATGGGTGGGTGGTGGAACTGGGTGGCGGGACCGGCGCGGTCACCACCGCCCTGCTCGAGCGGGGGGTGCCACCCTGGAAGCTGGTGGTGGTCGAGCGCTCTCCCACCTTGGCCAGCCATCTGCGCCAGCGGTTTCCGCAACTGCGGATCGTCCAAGGCGACGCCGCCCAACTCGCCCATCTGCTCGGCCACGACCGGTCGCGCGGGGTCGGCAGCATCGTCTCCAGCCTGCCGCTGCGGTCCCTGCATCCCGCCACCACCCGCGCCATCGCCCACCAGTTCGAAACCCTGCTCCCATCCGGTGGTCTGTTGATCCAGTTCACCTACGACCCGCGCGGCACCCGGACCCGCCTGCTGCCCCGGTTTCGCCGGCTGTCCAGCCGGCTGGTCTGGGGCAATCTGCCGCCGGCCCGGGTGGACGTGTTCGAACGGGAGTGAATCAGCGCGGGCCGCGCTCCCGCGCGGCCGCCTGCTCGGCCTGGATGGCGGTCAGGGCGATGGTGAACACGATGTCTTCCACCAGAGCGCCGCGCGACAGGTCGTTGACCGGCTTGCGCAGCCCCTGCAGCATGGGACCGATGCTGATCACGTCGGCGCTGCGCTGCACCGCTTTATACGTGGTGTTGCCGGCGTTGAGATCCGGGAAGATGAACACCGTGGCGCGGCCGGCCACCCGGCTGTCCGGAGCCTTGCTCTGCGCCACCGCCTTGATCGCCGCCGCGTCGTACTGCAGCGGGCCGTCGATCAATAGATCGGGCCGCCGCTCGCGGGCGATGCGGGTCGCTTCCTTGACCTTCTCCACGTCGCTGCCGCTGCCGGACGTGCCGGTGCTGTAGCTCAGCATCGCCACCCGTGGCGTGATCCCGAAGGCCTGGGCCGATTCGGCGCTCTGGATGGCGATGTCGGCGAGATCCTCGGCGCTGGGGTTGATGTTGATGGCGCAGTCGCCGTAGACCAGCACCTGTTCCGGCAGGCACATGAAGAAGATGGACGACACCAGCCGGACGCCGGGCGCGGTCTTGATCAGCTGCAGGGCCGGGCGGATGGTGTTGGCGGTGGTGTGCACCGCGCCGGAGACCAGCCCGTCCACTTCGCCCAGATGCAGCATGATGGTGCCCAGCACCACCGAATCGTGCAGTTGTTCCTCGGCCAGCCCGGCCGTCAGCCCCTTGTGCCCGCGCAGTTCCACCATGGCGTCGATGTGGCGCTGCTCGATGCCGGTGGGGTCGATGATCTCGATGTCCGGCGGGATGGTCATGCCCCGGCGGGCCGACAGCCGGTGCATGCGTCCGGCGTCGCCCAGCAGCACGCAGCGGGCGATGCCGCGCTGGTGGCAGGTGATCGCCGCCTCGATGGTGCGCGGCTCGTTGCCCTCGGGCAGGACGATGCGCTTGTTGGCCTGGCGGGCGTGTTCCACCAGCATGTGCCGGAACGCCGGAGGACTGAACCGCCGTTCCTCGATGTTGGCCAGCAGCGGCTCCTTCCACTCCAGGGTGACGTGCGAGGCGACCGCGTCCACCGCCTGCTGCATCCGGTCGCGGTCGTCGATCGGGACTTCCAGGTTCATGTAGGGCAGGTACAGCACCGATTGCATGGTGCTGTAGGGAATGGTCAGCACCGGCAGGCCGGCGTCGAGCGCCGGACCGCACAGCTTCCAGACCCGCGGGTCGGGTTTGAAGCCGCCGGCGAGCAGGACGCCGGCGACGTGGGTGCCGCTCATCGCCGCCATGCAGACGGCCAGCAGCAGGTCGTCGCGGTCGCCGGGGACGATCATCATGGCGCCGGGCCGCAGGTCCTGGCAACTGTTGACCAGAGTGGGGGCGCCCAGGGCGACGTGGGTGACGCGCCGGTTCAGTTGTCCTTCGTTGAGGACCTGCGCGCCGATCATGTGCATGATGTCCCGCACCCGCGGCGCGATCAGCTCGCGCTGCCAGGGAATGCAGCCGATCAGCTTGAAGGTTTCCGGCCAGTGCCGGGCGCACTCGGTGCGGAATTCGGCCTCGTGGCCGGGATTGTAGCCGTTCTCGGCGCGACTGAAGTCGAAACGGATATGGCCGGCCTGATCCACCGGCGCATCCAATAGATTGATGATGCAACCGAGCATCCGCTCGTGGCGGATGCCGCCGTAGGCCTGGGCGACCACTTCGACGGTGTCGGCCACTTGGCGCGGCGTATCGCGGCCCGGAGCGGTGACGATGATGACCCTGGCATCCAGGCTCTGCGCCATCTTGGCGTTGAGGTGGGTCCCGTAGGGTTGTTCCTCGGTGTCCACCAAACCCTCGACGATGACGACGCTGGCATGCAGGGCCGCTCGCTCGTAGCGGGCGATGACGTCCTCGAGCAGCACGTTTTCCCGGTCGTGGCCCAGCAGATTTTCGGCCTCGGCGACCGGAATCGGTTCGGGTGGATTCAGGCTGGTGACGGTCCGCGCCAGCCGGGTCGAGCGTTCCGGCCCGGTGTCGGAGGCGTGCGGCTGGCTGATGGGTTTGCAGAAACCGACCGGGATCCCTTGGCGATCGAGGGCGTGAACCAGGCCGAGGGCGACGGTGGTCAGCCCGACCCGTTGTTCGGTGGGGACGACGAGAATGGCGGTGGTCATGGCCGTGCCCTTCGTGGTGTAAGCGATGTTGCAGTGCAGCGTAGCATACACCGGTTCGGCCGTGGATTCCTACCTGGCCGGTTTTCGTCCCGCCGTTTAATGCGTTTCCCGATCCAGTCGCGCGGTGAGTTCGCGCAGTTCCGGGGCGATGTCCACCGGATAGGGCGGGTCGGTCTGGTTGGCGCGCAGCGCGGGCGGCAGCGCCGTCAGTTGTCGCCGGACCCGCTCGCGGATCGCGCTGGCCGGTTCCGGCGCCGCCAGCCGTCGGCCCTCGCGCATGACCGGTTGCAGCAATGGCTCGCCCGGATGGAGGCATGGTTCCAGCCCGAGGCGGTCGCCGGCGAAGACTCCATCTTCGCCCATCCGCCGGTATACCTGCTTGCGGCCCGGCCAGGTGGCCTTGCCCTCGGAGCGTTTGCGGCGGGGTCGGCCGGCGTACTCCTGCAGTTTGTAGACCATGTCCAGCGACGGGGCGTCGGTGGAGATGTCCAGCCGGGTACCGATGCCGAAGCCGTCGAACGGGGCGTCGCCGGCCAGCAGCTCGCGGAGGCGGTATTCGTCGAGATCGCCGCTGCCGAACAGGATCGTTTGCGCCAGGCCGCCGGCGTCCAGAATCGGCCGGACGCGCCGGGCGTGCTCGCCGATGTCGCCGCTGTCGATGCGCACGCCCTTGATCGCGACGCCGCGTTCGCGCAGGCGGGGCGCCAGTTCGACCACCTTGCGGGCGGCGGCCTCGGTGTCGTAGGTGTCGATCAGCAGCACCACGTTGCCTGGCTGGGCGGCGGCGAAATGGGCGAAGGCGTCTTCCTCCCGGTCGTGGGCCTGGATCAGCGAGTGGGCCATGGTCCCGAACAGGGGAATGCCGAAGCGCATTCCGGCCAGCACGGTGGCGGTGCCGCCGAAACCGGCCAGCCAGGTCGCCCGGGCGGCCAGCAGCGCCGCCTCGGCGCCGTGGGCGCGGCGCATGCCGAAGTCGACCAGCAGCTTGCCGGGCGCGGCCAGCACGCAGCGGGCGGCCTTGGACGCGATCAGGGTCTGGTAGTGGATCAGGTTGATCAGCCGGCTTTCCACCAGTTGCGCCTGCGGCAGCGGAGCGATCACCCGCAGCACCGGCTCGTCGGCGAAGAACGCGGTGCCTTCCGGCAGCGCCAGCACCTCGCCGGTGAAGCGGAATTGCTCCAGCGAGGCCACGAAGTCCGGGCTGAAACGACCGCAGCCGGCCAGCCACTCCAGTTCCCCCGCGGTGAAGCGGAGGCTTTCCAGATAGTCCAGCGCCTGCTCGAGACCCGCGGCGAGCAGAAATCCCCGCTCGGGTGGCAACCGGCGGACGAACAGTTCGAACACAGCCGTTTCGTTCATGCGCTCGGCAAGGTAAGTCTGGAGCATGGTGAGCTGATACAAATCGGTCAGCAACGCACTGTTCGTGATGCTCATCGCGTCACCCTGGCATAAAGGTAACAAATGGGTGAAAGGTAAAAGGCGAACCGCGATTTAGGCTCGGCCTTATAACCTTTCGCTTTTAACCTTTCTTTATAGTGGAGAGAGGACCATGTCGGATACGCGCGCGCGCGAAATTCCAACGGAGCAGCGAGATGGCGTCCTGCTGGTCCGCATCGACCGTCCCGACCGGAAGAACGCCCTGACGCGGGCGATGTACGCGGCGCTGGCGGCGGCGCTGGAGGAGGCGGATCGGAATCCGGACATCCGGGTCGTGGTGCTGACCGGCGGTGGCGACAGCTTCACCAGCGGGAACGATATCGCCGATTTCCTGGCCGGTCCGCCCGCCGGCCAGGACAGCCCGGTATTCGCCTTTTTGGAGGCCTTGCGCCGGTTCGGGAAACCGCTGATCGCCGCCGTCAACGGCGTGGCGGCGGGTATCGGGGTCACCCTCCTGCTGCACTGCGACTTGGTCTATGTCCGCTCCGGAGCGACCCTGCTGTTGCCGTTCGTCAATCTCGGCTTGTGCCCGGAAGCGGGGTCCAGCCTGTTGCTGCCGCGGCTGATCGGCTATCCGCGGGCGGCGGAATTGCTGCTGCTGGGCGAACCGTTCACCGCCGAGCAGGCGCTCGACTGGGGACTGATCAACGGCATCGGCGCCGACGCGGGCGCGACGCTGGAACTGGCGCTGGACAAGGCCCGACGATTGGCCGGACAGCCGGCGGCGGCGGTGCGATTGGCCAAGGCGCTGCTGAAGCGGTCCGAAGCCGATGCGCTGCGGGAAACCATGGCGCTGGAGAGCCGGCATTTCGTCGACCTGCTGGGCTCGCCGGAAGCGGTGGCGGCGTTGCGGGCTTTCGTGGGGCGGCGCGGTTCGTGAGGAGGGGCGTGCCCCCGCTATTTCCCATCGTTCGCCAGCGCCAGCACCCGAATCAAATCCGATAGCGACTCGGCCTGGAGTTTCTCCATGACCCGCTTGCGGTGGATTTCCACGGTGGAGACGCTGATGCCGAGTTCGGCGGCAATGGTCTTGTTGTACTGGCCGACCGCCACCCGCTCCAGTACTTCCCGCTCGCGCGACGACAGTTGCGCCAACCGGGCCGCCGCGCCGGCGCGTTGAACCTGCCGGCAGCGTTCCCAGGCATCGAATTGCAGCGCTTCCCGGACCCGTTCCAGCAACATCCCGCCCTGAAAGGGTTTTTCGATGAAGTCGAAGGCGCCGGCCTTCATGGCCCGGATCGCCATCGGCACGTCGCCGTGTCCGGTCATGAAGATGATCGGAATCCGGTGACCCTGGGTTCGCAACTGTTGTTGTAGGTCGAGACCGCTCATGCCGGGCATCCGCACGTCCAGCACCAGGCAGCCGGGCCGCTCCACGGCGCCGGATTGGAGGAAACCGGTTGCGTTGGCGAAAGTCTCGACCGCCAGCCCGCCGGCCCGCAACAGCAGGCCCACCGCATCGCGGACGGCCTGGTCGTCGTCGATGAGAAAGACGGTTGGAGAATCGTTCATGCGTGCGCCGGCGGAAATAACGGGTTGCCGCGAGCGGGCAGGGTGAAATGAAACGAGACCCCGCGGTCGGGATTGGACGTCGCCCACAACCGCCCGCCCTGAGATTCGACGATCGAGCGGCTGACCGACAATCCCAGTCCCATGCCGCCCGGCTTGGTGCTGAAGAAGGGCTGGAACAACCGTTCGGCGGCCTCCGGATCGAGACCGGGTCCGCTGTCGGACAGGGTGACCCGCACCGTGTCCTCGCCTTGCGGGGTCGTGCGCAGAATCAACTGGCGCGGTCCTTCCGCCGCTTCGTGCATCGCTTCGATCGCATTGCGCATCAGATACAGCACCACGAGTTGAATCTGAAAGTCGTCGGCCAGAACGGCCGGCAATTTCTCCGCCAGTTCCAGCTTCAGCGCGACCCCGGCCTGGCGCAATTCCGGTTCGGCATAGCGGACGACGGCGTGGATCGGCACGTTGAGGTCGAGCGGGGTATGGGCGGCCGGATGTTTGCGCACCAGTTCCCGCAGGTGACGGATGATGCCTCCAGCGCGCATTCCCTGGTTGACCACTTCCTCGAGCGTGCCGGTCAACTCGCGGGGATCGGTCTGGTCCCGCCGCAGCAGAGCCAGACAGGCCTGGGTGTAGGCCACGATGGCGGCCAGCGGCTGGTTGAGGTCGTGGGCCAGGTTGGAGGCCAGTTCGATCGCCAGGCTGAGTCGGGACATTCGGGTCAGATCCACCTGCTGCCGCCGCAATTGATCCTCGGCCAGCCTGCGGGCGGTGATGTCCTCGGCCAGCCCGGCGATCCGATAGACGTGGCCGGCCTCGTCGCGAACGGGAAAGCCGCGATCCCAAATCCAGCGGATCGTGCCGTCGGGACGCACGATCCGATACTCTTCGCTGAGATAGCCGGTTCTCAGTTTGTCGGCGTGTGCTTCCTGGACGCGCGGCCGGTCGTCGGGATGGACGGCCTCGATCCAGTCGAGCGGCCGGTCGTGGAAGCTCTGCACGGGACGTCCCCAGATGTCTTCGTAGGCCGGGCTGACGTAAAGGAGTCGTTCTTCCTCGATGCCGTACACCCAGAACACCTCGCGGATGTGCTCGGCCAGCTGGCGGAACCGCTCCTCGCTGTCGCGGAGGGCGCATTCGACCTGAATTCGGGCGGCGATCTGCCGTTCCAGCGTCCGGTTGATATCCAGCAGCGCGGCGGTGCGTTCCTCGACTCGCGTCTCCAGCTCGTCGCGGACGCGCAACCGCTGTTCCTCGGCCTGCCGGCGCGCGGCGATGTCGCGGGCCATCGTGTCGGCGCGAACCCGCAGCAGCCAGTAGAGCAGGACGCCGCTGGCGGCGATCGCCGATGCGCCCTTCAGCCATGTGGCCAGCGGTAACGGCGCGCCGCCGCCGGACCATCCCAGCAGTTCGTCGCCCAGCAGCCAGAGCAGGCCGGCGATGACGTAAAGCAGGGTGATGGCGGCGGGATGGGCCAGACGCCGCCGTGGGGGCTCCAGCGGTCGCGCGCGGGGGAGCGGAGCAGCGGGCGGCGGCGGGGGCGAATCCGGCGCAAAGGGAAGCGGGGGAGCGTCGAGGGGCATGGCGCCATGGGAACCGGCCATCGTGCGGTCTCCGGTTCTTGCCCGGCTAGCCCGCCGCGACCGGGAGCGGAGCGGCCGCTCGTTCGGGGGCGGTGGCGCGGGTGGCGATGGGCAGATTAAAGTGGAACGTGACGCCGGGACCCTGGTTGGGGGTCGCCCACAGCCGGCCGCCATGAGCCTCCACGATGGCCTGACTGATCGGCAGTCCCAGGCCCAGCCCGTCGGGCTTGGTGGTAAAGAACGGGGTCAGCAGCTGGTTCATCACTTCCGGTTCGAGGCCGGACCCCGTGTCCTGGACCGCGATTTCGACGGTTTCCCGGTCGGGGCGGGCGTACAGGGTAATCGCGCGGGAACCCTCGCCGGCACCCATGGCATCCACCGCGTTGTGAACCAGATTGAGGATCACCTGCTGGATTTGCAGCGGATCGGCCAGCACCGGCGGCAGGTCCGGGGCGGCGTCGTACGTGATGCGGACGGCGTGGCGGTGGGCTTCGAGGGTGAGAAAATCGGCGATTTCGTCCAGAAGATCGCGAACCCGCACCACGGTATGATGGGCCTTGCCCTGGCGGGCGAAGCGGCGGATGCGCTGGATGATGGCGCTGGCCCGCGCGCTTTGGGCGGCGATCTTTTCGAGGATTTCCCGCGCTTCGGCCAGTTGGATCGCGTGGTTGCGCAGTCGCGCCAGGCCGGCTTCGGTATACAGGGTGATGGCGGTTACCGGCTGGTTGATTTCGTGCACCAGCCCGGACGCCATTTCTCCGAGCGTGTTGAGGCGCGAAGCGTGCGCCAGCAGGGCCTGCTGTCGCTGGGCGGCTTCGGCCATGCGTTCCTGTTCCAGGGCGCCGCCGACCCACTGGGCCATGAGCTGGATCAGTTCGCGGTCGACCGTGGTGAAGGGGGCGGGCCGCGGTTTGAAGTCGGAGAAATTCAGCGTCCCGTACACCTGCTCGCCGACCCGTACCGGAACGCCCAGATAGGCTTCCAGGCCGTATTTGCGGTAGCAGGGATGCTGGCGCCAGGGGCCGGCCGACGCGTGCTCGAAACTCAAGGGCGCCCGAGCGCGCAGGGTGTCGTGGCAGTAGGTATCGCCCAGGGCGAAAACGTCGCCCTGGGCGACCTCGCCACCGGGGGCGATGGCTTGGGCGACCTCGTAGCGCTGGCCGTCGACATGACACAGGATGCCGATGGCCATCCTGAACCGCTGGCATCCCATCGCCAGCATGGCCTGGATCTGGTCGCTGGCGTGGCGACGCGGCGTGGAAATGACTCGATAAAGCTCCCGCATCGCTTCCACGCTGTCGCGCAGCGCCGCTTGCCGGTCGGCCAGTTGCCGGTTGATTTCCTCGGCCTTTTCCTTTTCCCTGGCGAACGACCGGGCCACGCTCAGGTTTTCCAGCGCCAGCCTCAGCGACTGGGTCAGGGTATGGTGTTGGCGATGGGCGGCTCCCAGGGTCAGCAGCAGGTACAGGATGCCGGTGGCGCCCATGGTGCCACGCAGCGGATCGTCCCGCGCGAGCAGCCACAGGAGGGGCGGCAGGGCCAGCGGCAGGGCGTAGGCGAAGTAGGTGGCCAGCACCGGCGTCATGGTGAGGACGCCGCCCAGGAGCGCGCCGCCCAGCACCAGGGCGATGAAGGTGTCGTAGGCCAGCGACGGCGAGAGGGCGAGCAGGACGGCGCAGCCGCCCCAGCAGATGCCGCTGGCGGCGCAGGCGCAGGTATAGCCGATGGCCCAACGTTCGATGGCGGCGTCCGGATCCCGGCGGCGGCGGAAGGCCACGACCAGCGCCAGTCGGACCAGGACGGCCATCTCCAGCAGGGCCAGCCAGGTCAACAGCACCGTGCGGGGAATCGCATTCCAGGTGGCGAGCACCAGAATGGGGGCGACGAGCAGGCTGGCGATGGCGCCCAGCGGGGCCTGCTCGTATAACAGTCGCACCTGATGAGCCCGGATTTGCCGGGCCGCGCCATCGGTCGCGGGGCCGGAGGCGGCGTCGGCGTTCACGGGGCGCGGCGCCCGGTCGGCGTGTTCCCGTCCGGCGATCCGGCGGATGGGGTCCGCCGGTCTTCCAGCGCGGGATGCTCGGGCACGACCGCGTACTCCCCTTCGATGATGAGGGGGGCGGTGGCGGTCCGTCCGACCAGTCGGCGGTATTGCCACCACAGCCAGCCGCCGAGAGCCAGTCCCGCCACCAGCAGGACGACGAACAGCACCGAGGCGAGGGCGAAGCCCGCCACGATGGCCAGCACCGAACTCAGGGCCAGCCCCAGCCGGCCCGGCAGGGAGATTTTGGGAAGCGGCGGCGCTGTCATGCGCGAGCGACCCAGAACCACCAGACGATCAGGCCGATCAGGCCCAGTCCGGCGAGATTGACGATCGAAGCAGTCATGGCGGAGTACCTCGCGACTGGAACAGCCGTATTTACTCCCCGCTCCCCTTAGCGGGAGGGGGATTGGGGAAGAGGGGGCCGAAAACCGCGCAGCCGGTTGGCGTTGCTGACGACGGTGAAGGACGACAGCGCCATGGCCGCGCCGGCCAGCATCGGGTTCAATAGGATCCCGGTCGCGGGATAGAGCGCGCCCGCCGCAAGCGGAATGCCCAAGATATTGTAAATGAAAGCGCCGAACAGATTCTGCCGAATATTGAGCACGGTGGCGCGGGAGATGGCGATGGCGTCGGCGATGCCGTGGAGGGAGCCGCGCACGAGGGTGATGCCGGCGCTCTCGATGGCGACGTCGGCGCCGGCGCCCATGGCCAGCCCGACGTCGGCCCGCGCCAGGGCCGGGGCGTCGTTGATGCCGTCGCCGGCCATGCCGACCACTTCGCCGCGCGCTTGCAGTTCGGCGATGACGCTGGCCTTGTCGGCGGGCATCACCTCGGCGTACACCTCCTCGATCCCGGCCCGCGAGGCGATGGCGCGGGCGGCGGTGGCATGGTCGCCGGTCAGTAGCGCCACCCGCAGGCCCAGTTCCCGCAGGCGGCGGATGGCGGCGGTGGAGTCCGGCTTGAGCGGGTCGGCCACCGCGACGATGCCAGCCGCCCGGCCGTCGGCGGCGACGAGGACCGGCGTCTGCCCGGCCGCCGCCAGCCGCTCGGCTTCCGCCCGCAGCGGAGCAGAGTCGATCCCGTGCGTTTCCAGCAGGCGGCGGTTGCCGGCCAGCAAAGCCCGGCCGTTCACCACCCCGCTGGCGCCCTGACCGGCGATGGCCTCGAACCGTTCCGCTCGAGGGATGGCAAGACCGCGCTCGCGGGCGGCATCGAGAATCGCCTGGGCCAGCGGATGCTCGGAACCCGCTTCCAGGCCGGCGGTCGCGGCGAAGAGATCGTCCTCGCCGAAGCCGGGCAGGGCGACCACGGCGATCACCGTCGGTCGGCCGGTGGTGAGGGTGCCGGTCTTGTCCAGAACCACGGTCGTGAGTTGCCCGGCGCGTTGCAGCGCCTCGCCGTCGCGGATCAGGATGCCGTGCTCGGCGGCTTTGCCGACTCCCACCACGATCGAGATCGGGGTGGCCAGTCCCAGCGCGCAGGGGCAGGCGATGATCAGGACCGTCAGCGTGGTGACCAGCATGTAGCCGGCCTTGGGTTCGGGACCGAAATTGAACCAGGCCAGCGCGGTGAGCACGGCCACGATCAGCACCGAGGGGACGAACACGGCGGCGACCCGGTCGGCCAGCCGGCCGATCGGCGGCTTGCTGTTTTGCGCCTGCCGCACGCTGGCGATGATGCGGGCCAGCACCGTGTCGGCTCCGACCCGGGTGGCGCGAAACACGAACCCGCCGGTCCCGTTCAGGGTGCCGCCGGTCACGGGATCGCCTTCCCGCTTGACGACCGGCAGGGGCTCGCCGGTCAGCATCGACTCGTCCACGGTGGAACGACCGGAGACGATATCGCCGTCCACCGGGATCTTCTCGCCCGGCCGCACCCGAATCAGGGCGCCGATACCGAGGGTTTCGATGGGAACATCGCGTTCCTGGTCGCCTTCGACCAGCCGGGCGGCCCTGGGTTGCAGGCCGAGCAGGCGCTGGATGGCGGCCGACGTTTTGCCGCGCGCCCGGCTTTCCAGCGCGGAACCAAGATTGATCAGGGCGATGATGGTGACCGCCGCCTCGAAGTAGGCGTGTCGAGCCAGGCTCGGCACGCTGGCGGGGAACAGGGCGACCAGCATCGAGTAGACCCAGGCCGCGCCGGTGCCCAGGGCGATCAGGGTGTCCATGTTGGCGTTATGGTGGCGGAACTGGCGCCAGGCGCCGGCGAAGAAGTGGCCACCGCTGTAGACCATCACCGCCAGGGTCAACAGGCCGGTCGCGATCCAGAATCCCCGACCGCCCGAATCAGCCAGCGCGGGGAGCCAGCCGGTCATTTCAGCCAGCATCAACGGCGCGGCCAGGGCGCCGGCGGCGATCGTGTTGCGGACCAGTCGCCGGTTATGCGCCCGTTCGGCGGCCTCGCGTTCGGTTTCGGCCCCGGCGTCGTCGCGCAGTTCGGCGGCGTCGTAACCCGCCGCCCGCACCGCGCGAACCAGCGCGTCGGCCTCCGGCGTGCCGGTGACCCGAGCGGTGCGGTCGGCGAAATTGACGTTGGCCTCGGCGACGCCGGGCACCCCGCGCAAGGCGGTTTCCACGGCGGCGACGCAACCGGCGCAACTCATGCCGGTGACGGCCAGGCGATGATGGACGGGCGAGGCGATCATGGCATTATCGGGTGGTCTTGATGGGATGGGTCCGATCCGACTTTCGGGACGCCGGCGGTTGGGATGGTTTTCAGACGGCATGGGAAGGGTAGGGTGGGACACAGAGTATTGCATTAACCACAGAAACGCTACATTGAGATCAAGGCCATCGTCGTCGGAGAGATCGAGATCGTGCTGGGTCGGGCAACCGGACCGCGCGCAACCGCCGCGTGTCGCCATGCCCGAACCGGCCGGCTCCCCTCGTCGTCGCCCATTTGGCCCGAATCGTCCTTGCCTTTCCGATATTCGCGGCGGATTGTGCTCTCGTCGTGGACTATTATCATCGTGAGATGCCGCGCTCGCGTCCCGGGGAGCGCGGCCCGGAACCACGATCTTCTTTATCTTTGACCCTGGAGAATTCCTGTTAATCTATAGCGATAAGTCAGGAAACCAGGAGGGTTTATGCCAGTCCGACACGTTCTTGTGGTAGACGATTCGAAGTCCGCGCGGCTGATGCTGCGCAAGATGTTGCAAGGATCAGGCTTGACCGTGGATACGGCGGAATCGGCCGAGGAAGCGCTGAATTATCTGCGCGACCAGCGACCGGATGCCATCTTCATGGATCATACCATGCCCGGCATGGACGGATTGGAGGCATTGCAGCGGATCAGGAGCGATCCGGCCATGGCCCGGATTCCTGTGGCGATGTATACCTCCAAGGACGAACCGTCCTATCGGGAACAGGCCATCACGATGGGCGCCGTTGGCGTGCTGATCAAGCCGGCGACGTCCGAGGCGCTCGGCGCGGTCCTCGAACGGATGAACGCGGCGCTCGATGCCGCCCTGATCCCGGCCGCCGTTTCGGTGCCCGCCGGCGAGGCGGTGACAGCCGAGTGGGTTCAGAAACTCGCCCTCGAAAAAGCCGAACTGGTTTTCTACGATGCGATCGAATCGCAGGTATTGCCGTTGATCAACGACGTGGTCGCCAAGCTGCGGCGGGATCTGGAATCGAGCCAGGAAGAAACATGCAACCGGCTTCTCAAGGCACGGCTGGCGGAATGGCGGCCACCGCTGGGATTGGCCGACGCGGAAGCGGCGGAAGCGATGGAGGCGGCGCAGGCGGCGATTCAGGCCCGGCTGCTGCCGCTGGTCGAGGAACGGTTGGAAGCGTTCCGGCGCGAAGGGTGGGTGCAGATCGAAGCGCAAATCCGGAGCGTGGCGACCGAGGCCTGTCGGAGCCAGTTGCACGAACTGTCCGAGCGACTGGTGCGGCAATTGGGCATGCGGTTTAATCAAGCCGTCCAGTCGGCAGGCGCGGCCGCCCACGAAGCCGCGGTCGATGCCGCGCGGGAAACGGCGCTGCACGCGGTCGGCGAGGCCGCGGTCCCCAGAATCGAGGAAAAAAGCGCCGTTGAGGCGGCCGAGCAGGTGGCCCGTCAGTTGTGCGCGGAAATCCAGCGCGATCTCAAAGTGCGCGTTTATCGGGCGGCGGGCTGGGCGGCCGCGGTCGGTATCGGAGCGGCGGTGCTGGCGTATGCGATGCGATGAGGAGTTCGCCGTCCCGACCGCGGATCGGGTCGGGATGCAGCCAATACCAACGCGACCGAGGCCGCGTGGCTATCGGTGGGGCGGGCATTGCCCGTCCTGCAACCTTCGGGTGGTATCCAATCATGCGATTGGCGCAAGTCCCGACAAATTGATGGGTGAATCCTGAATCATGGCGGACATCATTAATCTGGTCATCGGATTGGTTGCCGGGTTGGCGGCTGGCGGCCTGCTGATCTATCTGTTGCCCTACCGAATCCTGCGAGAGGCTCACGAGCGAACCCAGGTGGACGTGGTGGACGCGCAGGCCAAGAACAACGAATTGCAGGTCGCCATGCTCCAGGAGCAATCGAAAGTCTATCAGGCCCGCCAGGCGCTGCTTTCCCAGCAAAAGCGACTGGAAGGCGACCTGACCGAGGCTCGCAAGCAATATGCCGAACTGGAGGGGCAGTTCGCCGACTTGAAGGCCCAGCAGGATCAACAGCAGCAGGCTGGTCTCCGGGAAGTCAAACAGTTGCGCGCCACGGTCGCGCGCCTCGAACAGGAGCAGATCGCCTTGCAGGACCGGTTCGCGCGCGAGAGCGGAGAATGGGATCGGGAGCGGCAGAGCCTGCTGTTGCATGGCACGCAGTTCGATGACCAGACGCGGGACCTGCGTCAGGCCAAGGCGGCGCTGGAAGCCCGGCTGGAAGAGCAGCATGATGCCTGGGAACGCGAACGGCTGGCGCTGCAGATCAAGGTGAATACCCTGGAGGACAACCTGGCCCTGCAGAAGGCGCGCGCCGGCCGTGCCCTGACGCCGGATAGCATGCGGTTGGTGGAGCAGCTCAGGGGGGAGAACGCGGCCGAGCTGGACCGGCAGCGACTGGCGTGGGAGGAGGAGCGCCAGGCGCTGAAGGAGCAAGTGGAGCGGCTGCTGGCCGAACGCCAGGCGCCGCGGGATCGAGCGGCGGCGGAACTGGCGATGGAACTGGAGGGGGGCGACCAATCCGGCTCCGAGGAACCGGGATCGCCGGATTTGCGCCAGCAATTGGAGCAGGCGCTCCAGGCGCAAAAAAACCTGGAAGAAAAGCTGGCGGCGCGCATCCGCCAGTCGGAGCGGGAACGCGGCGCCTTGGAGGGCGAAATCGAGCAGTTGATGGAGCGGTTGCTGCGGATGCAACGGGAGCGCGCTGCCTGAGCAACATCGGGGGCGGGGGGTAACGAACCAGATTGGCGACGGCTATTTGAATTTACGGTGATCTGGCGCCTGATAAAAACCAGAAACCAAATAAACATCAATGAACGGTGTAATAACGTGCGGGCGCTTTACATCGAACTACTCGACAAATCGGTCAAGTAGTCGGTATCCATGTCCTTCCGGTTGAAGACCATCCTGGGCATCGCCGCCATCCAGGCGGTAATGCTCGGCCTGCTGGTGTGGGGCGGTTTGCGTTTCATCCAGCGTTCGGCGGAGCACGAATTTACCCAGCGGGCCCAAGCCATGGTCCAGACGTTCGCGAGCACCGTCAGGGGCGCGGTGATCGCCAACGACCTGCCCTCGCTGCAAGGCTTCGTTCGGGAAATTCTGGGCTATCCGGGGGTAGTCTACGCGCGAGTGCGCGACGTGCAAAACCGGGTGTTGGAATCCGCCGGCGATAAGGAAGCCTTGGGACAGCCCTTCGTGCCCGACGCGGACTTCGGCGCGGTCGACGATGAGATATTCGATACCGCCTGGATGATCGCGCAGGGAGACATGGCGTTCGGCCGGGTCGAACTGGGACTGTCGGCGCGGGCACTGCGGGAACTCGAAGAAGATGCCCGAAACTACGGCATCGGTTTGGTGCTGCTCGGGATGGGGCTTGTGGCCTTATTCTCGCTGGCGCGCGGTGCGTACCCCAGCCACCAGGTCAGGAACCTCACCGAAGGCCTTCGGCGCGTCGCCGCCGGCGAGTTCGGCTACCAGGCGCCGGTTCGAGGCCGGGACGAACTGGCCGAAATCGCCCGGGCCTTTAACCTGATGTCCACATGCGTTCGCGATTCCTGCGCCAGCCTCGCCGAACGGGAGCAATACCTGCGCGGCGTGCTCGATTGCACCCAAGACCCCATCATCGTTACCGACGCGGAGGGAACGATCGAGTTGTTCAGCCATGGCGCCGAAGCCATGTTCGGCTACCGCATCGAGGAGGTTGTCGGACGGAACGTATCCTTGCTGGTGCCGCCGCCCCACCAGCAACGGTACGATGACTACCTGCGCCGCTATCGGGAAACGGAGCGCGCCCATATTCTCGGGGTGGAGCGCGAATTCGAGGCTCAACGCAAGGATGGCAGCACTTTCCCGATGGTCCTGCGGGTTAATGAGATGAATGAAGCGGGCACGCGTCGCTTCGTCGGCGTGATTCACGATATCACCAGGCGCAAGCGCGTCGAGAACGCCCTCCGTGAGGCCAAGGAAACCGCTGAAACGGCGGCCGAGACCACGATGCAGGTCCTGGATAATTTGAACCGCGATCTGGAATTGGCGGCCACCATGCAAAAAGCGTCGCTGCCGCCGCCGTTGCGGGCGCCCGGCGCCATCCTGGAGTGGTTTTTCCAGCCCAGCAACTTTATCGCGGGCGACATCTTCGACTAGGCTCAATATGGATTCCAGTCAGTTCGGTGCGTTATGCGACCAGCAATGTT
>JAVMKJ010000128.1:0-3489 GCA_031732855.1 Candidatus Competibacter sp. | reverse complement strand
TAACTTTAGAGGTCGTAGCCGCGTTCGTCGTGCAGCGCGATGTCCAGACCGCCGATTTCCTCCTCGCGGCTCACTCGCAAACCGACGACCGCATCCACCAGCTTGAGCACGCCGAAGGTGGCGATCGCCGTGTACGCGAAGGTCGCCAGCACTCCCACCGCCTGCACGCCCAACTGGTGCCCCATGGTGGCGATGCCAGGACCGTAACCCTGGCCCTTGAACAGACCCAGTTCGGTCGAGGCGAAGATCCCGGCCGCCAACGTTCCCAGGGTTCCACCCACGCCATGCACCGGAAACACGTCCAACGAATCGTCGATCTTCAGCACCCGCTTGACGAACTGGGTGGCGAAAAAGCAGGTGAATCCGGCGACCGTGCCGATGATCAAGGCGCCCGCCGGACCCACGTAACCGGAGGCCGGCGTGATGGTGCCCAGACCGGCCACCATCCCGGTGACGACGCCGAGCACGCTGGGCTTGCCGAACTTGATCCACTCCGCCGCGATCCAGGCCATGGCCCCCGCGGCGGCGGACATATGCGTCACCAGCATCGCCATGCCGGCGTTGCCGTTGGCCGCCAGCGCGCTGCCGGCGTTGAATCCGTACCAGCCCACCCAGAGCATGCCGGCCCCGGTCACCACCATGGTCATGTTGTGGGGCAGCATGGCGGTCTCCGGAAAACCGTGGCGCTTGCCCATCACCAGCGCCGCGACCAGGGCGGCCACGCCGGCGGTGATGTGCACGACGGTCCCGCCGGCGAAATCGAGCAAGCCCATCTGGCCGAGCCAGCCGCCGCCCCATACCCAATGCGCGATCGGCGCGTACACCAAGGTCACCCACAGAGCGGTGAACAGCAGCATGGCGGAAAACTTCATGCGTTCGGCGAAACCGCCCACGATCAGGGCCGGGGTGATGATGGCGAAGGTGAGCTGGAACATGGAGAACACGGTTTCCGGGATGTCCCCGGTGAGGGAATCTTCTTCCACGCCTGCCATGAACATCTTGCCGAAACCACCGATCCAGTCGTTGCCGCTCCCGAAAGCCAGGCTGTAGCCATAGATCAGCCAAAGCAGGGAAACCAGACAGGTGATGGCAAAGCATTGCATCAATACGGAGAGGACGTTTTTGGTTCGCACCAGACCGCCATAAAACAGCGACAGACCCGGCAGGGTCATGAAGAGGACCAGCGCGGTGGAGGTCAGGACCCAGGCCGTATTACCGAAGTTGGGTCCTCCACCACTATCCTGCGCCCAGACCGACAGGGGTGCCACCATCCCCAGAAACCCGAAAAACAGACTCGACGTCCGTTTGTTGATTGGGCTCATCATTATTGCTCTCCGCCAATTTGTTATGTTTGATGGATGCCTCCTTTTGGCTCGGAGCAGAGCTATTGGAGGTCATTTGAGGGGCGGATGCAAATACCGTGCTTTTTTATTAAAATTAAACTTATTAATAAGTTATAAAAAATATTCCACAAGTGACCGCAAACATCCGCACTCCTATCGTGCGGATTGCTCGATGTCGTTCCAATATGGTGCAAGTTCGTACCTCACGGGGTTTCCGACGCCGCCAGGCTATCGGTCGTTTCGGCTCTCCAAATCCTCCCAGCGTTGCAACGCGGTCTCCAATTCCGTCTCCAGCGCCCGTAATTCTTCCAAGCGCCGGTTGATCGCCGCCGAATCCTGCTTGTAGAACGCCGGATCGGCGGTGAGGACGTGCAACTGCCGCTGGCGCTGTTCCAGTTCCTCGATGCGCGCCGGCAATCGCTCGAGTTCGCGCCGTTCGTTAAAGCCGAGCCGGCCGGGCGTGGCTGACCGCGACGGTTTCGGCGCGGGCGCCGGTTTGGGCTTGGCGGCGGCAACGGGTTCCGGCGCGGGGCGCTGGCGCAGCCAGTCGCTGTAACCGCCGACGTATTCCCGGATGCGCCCGCCGCCCTCGAACACCAGGCAACTGGTCACCACGTTGTCCAGAAACGCCCGGTCGTGGCTGACCAGCAGCAGGGTGCCGGTGTATTCACCCAGCAGTTCCTCCAGCAATTCCAACGTTTCCAGGTCGAGATCGTTGGTCGGTTCGTCCATGACCAGCAAATTGGCCGGCTGGCTGAACAACCGCGCCAGCAGCAGCCGGTTGCGCTCGCCGCCGGACAGAGACTTGACCGGGGAGCGCGCCCGCTGGGCGGTGAACAAAAAATCGCCCAGATAGCCGATCACGTGCCGGCGCTGGCCGTTGATCACCACGGTCTCCCGTCCCTCGGCGACGCTGTCCAGGACGGTCGACTCCGGATCCAGTCGTTCGCGCAATTGATCGAAATAAGCGGCCCTGAGTTTGGTTCCCAGGCGAACCTGACCGGCGTTCGGAGCCAGTCGCCCCAGCAGCAGATTCAACAGGGTACTCTTGCCGGAACCGTTTGGACCGATCAGGCCGATGCGATCACCGCGCATGATCCGCGTTGAGAAGTCGCGGATCAGCGGCTCGCCCTGCCAGGCGTAAGTGAGATCTTGCGCCTCGATCACCAACTTGCCGGACGCTTCGGCCTGCTCCAGTTCGAAGCTGGCCCTGCCGAGCTGCTCGCGCCGCTGGCGGCGTTCCTCGCGCAAGGCCAGGAGCGCTCGTACCCGACCCTCGTTGCGGGTCCTGCGGGCCTTGATGCCTTGGCGAATCCACGCTTCTTCCTGAGCCAGATTCATGTCGAACTTGGCGTTGTGACGGGCCTCGGCTTCCAGCAACGCCTCTTTCTTCTCCAGAAACGCTGGATAGTCTCCCGGCCAGGACGTCAGCACCCCCCGATCCAGTTCCAGCAAGCGGGTCGCCAGCCGTTGCAACAGGGCGCGGTCGTGAGTGACGAACAACAACCCGCCGCGGAAATCCAGCAACTCCTCTTCCAGCCATTGGATGGTTTCCAGGTCGAGATGGTTGGTCGGTTCGTCCAACAGTAGCAGGTCGGGGTCGCGGACCAGCGCCCGACCCAGCAGCACCCGCCGCCGCCAGCCGCCCGACAGTTCCGCCAACGGGGTATCGGCGGGCAATTGCAGGCGGCTGATGACGGTCTCGACCCGCTGTTGCCAGCGCCAGCCGTCGCGCGCTTCCAGTTCGTGTTGCAAGCGTTCCATCCGCCGCAGACCCTCCGGGGTGGATGCCTGAGCCAGATGATGCGCGGCCTCGTGATACTCGGCCAGCAACTCGCCCAGACCTTCCAGTCCGCCGGCGACGATTTCGAAGGCGGTCGCCGTGGTGTCCGCCGGCAGTTCCTGCGCCAGCGTGGCGACGCGCAAGCCGGGCTGATGCCAGATCTCACCGCCGTCGGGCTGGATTTCGCCGGCCAGCAGGCGCAGCAGGGTGGTCTTGCCCATGCCGTTGCGACCGATCAGGCAGACTCGTTCGCCGGGATCGATCTGGAAGCTGGCGCCGTCCAGCAGCTTTTCGGCGCCGAAGGCGATGGAAACGTTATCAACGCTCAGGAGTGGCATGAGAAAAACAACTCACAATTCGATA
>JAVMKJ010000127.1:0-3507 GCA_031732855.1 Candidatus Competibacter sp. | reverse complement strand
GTGGTCCGATGCTGGGCGTCGTCCTTGCGGTTGCGATTGCCGCGTCCGGCGTAGTTGAGATGGGAAAAATAAAACTTGTCGATCCGTTCCGTTTCCAGCAGGTCCAGCAGGTTCGGCAGATCGCGAGCGTTATCCTCGGTCATGGTGTAGCGAATCCCGACCTTGATATCGTGTGCCTGGCACAGGCGGATTCCGTTCAGCGACGCGGCGAACGCGCCCGGCTGGCGGCGGAAGCGGTCGTGGGTTTCGGCGATGCCGTCCAGGCTGACGCCGACGTAATCAAAACCGATTTCGGCGATACGGGCGATGTTGGTGTTGTCGATCAGCGTACCGTTGGAAGACAGGGCGACGTAAAACCCCATGTCCTTGGCGCGGCGGGCGATGGCGTAAATATCCGGGCGCAACAACGGTTCGCCGCCGGACAGAATCAACACCGGCACACGGAATCGTTTGAGATCGTCCATGACCGCGAACACTTCGTCGGTCGTCAATTCGCCGGGGAAATCGGTATCGGCGGAAATCGAGTAGCAATGCTTGCAGGCCAGATTGCAGCGCCGCGCCAGATTCCAGATGACGACCGGGCCGGGGGGATTGCGCTTGGGCGTCAGCGGCGTGGGCCGGGCGATTTCCTGCATGAACTGGGTGATGCGGAACATGGGCGGTTTCCTTCAGTCGCGTGGCTTTGAATGTGACCACTTCCGATTGCCCCTCGCATCGATCTGTATTACGATTTGTATTTCAGCGGCGAGGAAGGAGCGAATTCCATGGGTACGAGAACCGTCCGGCTGGACGAAGAAGCCGAACGAACATTGGACCGGGTTAGAACCATGACCGGCCTTTCCATCTCGGAGGTGTTGAAACAAGGACTGAGCGCCTACGAAAACGACATCCTGGAGCAGGCACGCCGCAAGCCCTACGAAATTTTCCGTCAGCTCGATTTGGGCGCCGGAGGCTACGCCCTTGCGCCGGCTCGGGATGCCAAGTCGGCGATAGCCGAGGTCATCCGCCGGAAACGCTCGCGATGATTCTCGTGGATACCGGGCCATTGGTGGCGCTATTCGATCCGAAAGATGGCGACCACGACCGGTGCGTCGAGCGACTGGCGGTGATCGAAGAACCGCTCTGCACGACGATCCCGGTGCTGACCGAGGCTTTCCATCTCCTGAATCCGGGCAGCATCGGCTCTCAGCGGTTGATGGATTTCATCGCCGGCGGCGGACTGGGGGTGCGCTATCTGGATTCGGCGGGATTGCATCGGGCTTTTGCCTTGATGGTTCGTTACGCCGATCATCCCATGGACTTGGCCGATGCCAGTCTGGTGGTCCTGGCCGAAACGCTCGAACTCCGCAAGGTGTTTACCCTCGACCGCAACGATTTCGCCACCTATCGAATCCAGCATGGGCACCGCCAGGTTGTGTTTGATCTCATCACCCCCGATCCGGCAGGATGAGGCGGAACCTCGATCATTCAACACGCGCTTCATCCTCGGTATGACGGTTTCATGCTGCCAGGCGCAAGCCGGTTTTCTTGAGAATCCGCGTGCTGTACAGGATGTCGCGGGTCCGGCAGGCATCGCCCAGAATTTCGGCGATGCGATCAGCTTTGGCGGCGACCTCGTCGCGGCTCGCGCCGTGCGCCATGGCAAACAGGTTGTAGGGCCAGTCCGGCAAGTGGCGCGGGCGGCGGTAGCAATGGGTGACGAACTCCAGCGCCCCGACCCGTTCGCCCAATTCATCCACCTTTCCATCGGCTACGTCCCACACCGTCATGCCGTTGCCGGCGTAACCGATGCGGTAGTGATTCGGCACCACTCCGACGCGGCGGATCGCGCCGGCGTCCAGCAAGGCTTGCAGACCGGCGATCACCGCTGCCGCGTCGCTGTCCAGTCGCGCGGCGATGGCGTGATAAGGTCGCGGAGTCAGTGGCAATCCCGCCTGGGTGACGAGAACGAGCGGCTTCAGCGCCTGGATGGAAATTCCCTTCTCCCCTTGTGGGAGAGGGGTTGGGGGTGAGGGGTATTCGGCCGGCGACGCGGAACCTTCAATCCGGCGCGCTCCCACCGCAAACCGCGCCTCGATGAAATACTCGCGCTCCTTGGGAAAGTCGAACACCGGCAACCCGGTCGCCGCCGCGATGCGCTCGACCGTGCGGTTCATCCCCGCAGGAGTTTCGGTCGCCAGCACGAACCACATATTGAAAGCATGATCGCGTCGGTAGTTGTGAGCGACTTCCGGGAAGCCGTTGACGATGCAGGCGATACGGTCGAAATCCGCTTCCGGCGCTTGCAGGGCGGCCAGAGAAAAGGCGCCCCCCAGCCGCTCGATCTGGAACAGCGGCCCGAACCGGCTCAGCGTGCCGTCCGCCAGCAAATCCCGCAAAGCTTGCAGCACGGCGTCCTCGCTGGAATCCAGCCGCTCGGCCACCACGGCAAACGGCTGCTCGCACAGTGGAAAACCGCCCTGCCACTCGTCGATCAGGCGGCGTTTCAGCTCGTCCACGCCGCAGTTCCCACATTCAAGAGCGACGGTCCCGCCCCGTTCTGCCTGCTCGCCCTCACCTCCAACCCCTCTCCCGGAGGGAGAGGGGAGAAAATGGGAGAAGGGTTGGCTACTGGTATTGGCAGGTAATACGCGCCCCGTTGCCGGAAACAGCGGGTGCTGAACAACACGGCATGGGGATAGGCCGCCAATCCATGATCGATCCGCACTTGCTCGATCCGCTCCAGCACTTGCTCGCGCTCGCGGCCGTGCATCATGCAGAACAGGTTATAGGGCCAGTGTGGCAAACGGCGTGGTCGCCGGTAACAGAGATTGACGCCGGCTTCCGCCGCCAGCGCTCGCCCTACCGCGCTGACCTCGGCGTCGGGAACGTCCCAGACCACCATCGCGTTGGCCCTGTAGCCCAGCGCGCGATGGCGGACGATGACGCCCAATCGCTTGATCACGCCCCGGTCGAGCCAGTACCGCAGCCGCTCCAAAACCGTCTGTTCGGACAGGCCCAATCGCCGGGCCAGGAGCTGATAAGGGCGGCTGACCAGCGGTAGACCTTCCTGCAACGCCGCTAACAGGCTTCGATCCGTCTCATCGGGATTCATCCGATCCTTCCCCTCTCTTCCAGACATCAACGAGAAGCTTGGAGCGATGGATTTAGCGCGTCCACCGTCGCGCAAATCGAAACCAAGGTCGATGTGAAACTCCTCCAGCAACGGCAAGTCGAGCAGCGGCAAGCCGGTGTCACCCTCGATTTCAGCCAGCACCGCGCGCAGGCGGGCCACCGTGGCGGCGGTCAACACGAACCAGAGATTGAAATCGTGCTCGCGCTCGTAGTTATGGTTGATTTCGGGATACTCGTTGACCTGTTGCGCAACGGCTTCCAACCGCTCCAGCGGAACCGCCAACGCCGCCAGCGTACTGGCGCCGAGCTTTCGAGCCGCGAACACCGCGCCGACCCGACTGACCTTGCCCTCTTCCTTCAGCCGGCGCAGCGTCGCCAGCACCTCGGTTTCAT
>JAVMKJ010000126.1:0-3513 GCA_031732855.1 Candidatus Competibacter sp. | reverse complement strand
GCGTAGGCCGCGGCGTACTCCCTGATCAGAACCGGCGGGGCGTCGTGGGCCATCAGGGGGGTGAAAACCGGCAACTCCTGCTGCTTGCCCTTGACCACCACCCGCCCCATGGGCCGGAACAGCAACTCGCCGGGACGGGCGCGCCGCAAGGCCTGTTCCCGGCTCGCCCCGCTGACCGCGACGCGGGTCCCGAAGTAGCGGTTGAGTCCCTCCAGCCGCGAGGCCGCGTTCACCACGTCGCCGATGGCGGCGTACTCGAGTTTGGCCGCCGAGCCGAAATTACCCACCGTCGCTTCCCCCGTGTGAACCCCGATCCGGGTCAGACCGAAGGCCACCAGCTTCCCGTCCGGACCGGCGGCGCGGCGGCGGTACTCCTCGGCGAAATCGTCGAGCGCCAGGGCGCAGCGCACGGCGCGCAGGGCATGATCTTCCCGGGCCACCGGCGCCCCGAACAAGGCCATGATCCCGTCTCCGATATACTGATTGACCACCCCGCCGTGGGCGACGATGATTTGAGTCATGCCCTCCATATAGCGGCTCAGCACGTGCACCAGGGTGGTCGGCGGCAGGATTTCGGAAGCCGTGGTGAAACCGGCCACGTCGCTGAAGAGGACCGATATCTCCCGCCGCTCGCCATGGATCCGCAACAGTTCGGGATTTTCCACCAGCCGGTCCACCCACTCGGGGTGCAGAAAACGGGCGAAGGCGCCCTTGATGAACTGTTTCTGACGATGTTCCTGACGGCTGGTGTAGGCGTGGGACCACCAGGCCGCGCCCAACAACGCCAGCGGAGGGCCACCCAGCGGCAGCAGCGATCCCCCTTGGCCGTACCACCAGAACCCCAACGCCCAGAAGCCGATCACCAGGGCAAGGGCCAACCCCAGACTCACCCAGGCCGATCGGTCGAGCCGGGTCAGGGCGACGCCCAGCGCGGCGGCGGCCAGATAAAAGCCGAGGATTTGCCATGGCGGCAACACCGGCAAGCGGCGTCCTTCCAGCAACTGCGCTACCCCATGCGCCTGGATCATCACCCCGGGCATCTGCCCCTTCTGATTGCCGAGCAGGGCGGCGAACGGCGTTTTGCGCATGTCGTCGCCGCTCATCGGCAATTCCGCCCCGACCAGCACGATCCTGCCCGCCAGCCAGGCCGCCGGCAGGGCATTTGCCAGGTGCGCGGGGTAATGCCGGAAGGCGCTGCCGAGATCGTCCGCCGCGACGTCGGGCGCCAGGCCGCGGTAGCGCAGCGGGATTTCGGCGTCCGGCGGCGCGACCCCGGCCAGGGCGACGGCGAATCCCGGCGCGAACCGGCCATCCGGCGCGATCCGGCCCGGAAACAGCTTGCGGACCACGCCATCCACGTTGTCCATCGGGAGGTTGGCATAACCGCGGCGCATGTCGGCGGTAAACCGATCGAGATAATCCTGCTGCTCCGGAGTGAGATGTTCGCCGTCGGCGTAGGCCACGACCACCGACGCCGCGGAATCGCGCAAGGCCCTCGCCAGCGCCTCATCGGCGGCGGGTTCGGTCGGACGGTCGAACAGGATGTCCAGACCGATGGCCCGCGCCCCCTTTCGATTGAGCTGGGCCACCAGTTCGGCGAGAAAAACCCGGTTGACCGGCGAACGATAGGGAAACAGCCGCAGCGTGTCCTCGGTGATGGTGAGCAGCACCACGTCGTCGCGCGGCGGCTGGCGCGGGGTCGCCAGCGCCACCCGCAAGTCGGCCACCCAGTTTTCGGCCTGGCGCAGCGGGCCGCGCTCCACCAGCCACCAGGCCAGCATCGCGATCCCCAGGGCGACGGCCACGAGCGGTAGCCAGTCTCGGCGTTGGGTCATGAAGGTTTCCAGATTCAGGAGGAGCGTCTAAGCTTGTCGCTAAGAATAGTCGCGATTTTGCCCCGGGCGCGGGCAAGAAACGAGGTTGATGCCGGGTTGAGTTGACATGAAGCAACGAAAAGGTGACCGACATGGACAAAAAACGTTTCGGTAAGATGCTGGCGGTGCTGGCCGGGCTGGTCGGGCTGGCGGGATCGCCGCCGGTCGCGGCGGGACAGTGGGTGGTGGTCGCCGCCGAGGGCGTCTCCCTGCAACCGGGGACGCTGCTGGACGGCAAGCGGCCGGTGAAGCTGGCCGAGGGCGCGCGGCTGACCCTGCTGGCCGAGGACGGCAAGACCCTCAAACTGGCCGGACCCTACGCCGGGACTCCGGAAAAGAGCGGCGGCGCGGCCGACGCGCGGGGAGAAAACCTGGCCGTGATCGCCGGCCTGTTGCAGGGACAACAGCAGTCGACCTCCATGCTGGGAGCGATGCGGGGCAATGCCGCGCGCCTGGCGCCGGCCGCCGATCTGATCGACATGGACAGCACGGGCGCGCGCTGCCTGAACAGCGATCCGGTCGTGCTCTGGCGGGGCAACGCCACCGATTCGGAGCAGGTCACGCTGGCCGACGCGCAAGGCGCGCGGCTCGCCAGTTTCACCTGGCCGGCCGGCGAGGCCCGGCTGGCGGTGCCGGATCGCTATTTCGAGAACGGCAAGAGCTACCTGCTCCAGCGGACCAGCCGGCCGGCCGGCCTGCAAGTGCACAAGTCGCCGCCGCTCCCGAACAATCCGGCGGCGCTGGCGGCCTGGATGGCGAGCAATGGGTGCAAGGCGCAGGCCCTGAGCGTGCTGGGGGGACTGTAGGAACCGGAAAACCGAACGGCTTCCGCCGTCGCCCGCGGTGCGCCGCGCCGTTCGTCACGATGGCTCGAACCGATGCCTCTCATCGATAAGCGCGCCGCGCTGGCCCAGCATGGGTTGTTCAGCCACCTTCAGGCGGCCGAGCGGGAGCAACTCCTCATGCTGGGCGGGGAGCGCCGCTGCCACGACGGTCAGATGATTTTTCAACGGGGGGACGCCGGGAACAGCATGATGCTGGTGTTGCGGGGTCAGGTCAAAATCAGCATCGTGTCCGACGAAGGCAAGGAGCTGGTTTTTGCGCTCGTCCCCCCCGGCGAATGCCTCGGCGAGATCGCCCTGCTGGACGGCCAGGACCGTACCGCCGACGCCGTCGCGGTCGGGGAATGCGTGCTGTTCACCTTGGCCCGTTCGGATTTCATCCCGTTTCTGGAACGCCATCCGCGGGTCGCGATTCGCCTGCTGGCCGTGCTGTGCGGGCGGTTGCGCGCGAACAGCGATTTCATCGAGCGGCTGGCCTTTCAGAATCTGCCGGCCCGACTGGCCCGACTGCTGCTGAACCTGGCCGCGACCCACGGCTCGACCACCCCGGCGGGGATCCGCATCGCCTGCAAGCTCTCGCAACAGGAAATCGGCAATCTCATCGCGACCAGCCGCGAGAGCGTCAACAAGCAACTGCGCGCCTGGCGCGCGCAGGGCCTGCTGGAGATCGAGCGGGGCGCCATCACCCTCCTGCAACCCGTCGCGCTGAACCGGCTGGCCCATTCGACCTGAAAGACTGTCAAAAAACTCCCCTCTCCCCTCGGGAGAGGGGTTGGGGGTGAGGGCGCTTTTTCAAC
>JAVMKJ010000125.1:0-3514 GCA_031732855.1 Candidatus Competibacter sp. | reverse complement strand
CAGCATGGTCTGGCACGCGATCTTTGCCTGGAAATGGCCGCTGACCGCGCTGGCGAGCGTCGGCTTGGCCGGGTTGCTGGTGTGGCGCTGGCGGTGGCGCTGGCAACCGCTGGCCGCAACCGCCGCGGTGGTCGCCGTTCTGGCCGGATTGATCCCCCAACATCCCGAATTGGCGTTCAGCGCCGGCCTGATCGGCCTGACTCTGGCCGCCGCCAGCCAGCCGGGCGACGGCGAGGAATGGCTGAGTCAGACCTGGAGTTTCGCCAAGCTGATCATGCCGCTGCTGCTGGGCGGGGTGCTGTTGGCCGGATTCCTGCTGGGTCGGCCAGGTCACGAGGGCATCGTCCCGTCCGCCTGGATCGGCGCGGCGGTCGGCGGCAATTCGCTGGCGGCCAATTTCCTGTCCGCTCTGGTCGGCGCGTTCATGTATTTCGCCACCCTGACCGAAGTGCCCATCGCGCAAGGCTTGATCGGCGCGGGTATGGGGAAGGGACCGGCACTGGCGTTGCTGCTGGCCGGACCGGCGCTGTCCTTGCCGAACATGCTGGTGATTCGTGGCATTCTCGGCACGCAAAAAACGGTCGTTTACTGTTCGCTGGTGGTGGTCATGGCGACCCTCACCGGCTGGGTGTTCGGCGCGTTCTATCCCTGATTGAGGAGCGAAGAGCATGATGAAGTTTCAAGTTCTCGGGAGCGGTTGCGCGAAGTGCAAGACGCTCGGCCAGCACACGGAAGCCGCCGCGCAAGCGCTGGGGTTGGAGTACGAGCTGGAAAAAGTCACCGACATGAACGCCATCATCGACGCCGGCGTCACGCGCACGCCGGCGCTGGCGGTGAACGGCGAGATCAAGAGCACCGGCAGGGTGTTGTCGGTGGAGGAGATCAAGACGCTGTTGAGCGCCTGAGCGAGCGCTCCAGCCGCCATGAACCCATCCCGCGACCACGCCCATCACCACCACCACGGCGAAACCACGGACCGCGTCCTGTGGCTGGCCACCGCCCTGACCCTGGCGTATGCCGGGGTGGAAGCCGGCGTGGGCTGGTGGGCGGGATCGCTGGCGCTGGTGGCCGACGCCGGTCACATGATCAACGACGCCGCCGCCTTGGCGCTGGCGGCGGCGGCGGCCTGGCTGGCCCGCCGCCCGGCCTCGGCGCGGCACAGCTACGGTTTCGGTCGCGCCGAATTCCTGGCGGCATTGATCAACAGCCTGGGCCTGTTGGCGCTGGTGGCCTGGATCGCGGTGTCCGCCGTCCAGCGCCTGCGCGACCCGCAGCCGGTCATCGGTGAAGCCGTGTCGCTGGCCGCCGCCGCCGGGCTGGCGATCAACATCGGGGTGGCGTGGCTGCTCGGTCGTGGAGAGCGCAATCTCAACACCCGCGCCGCCTTGCTGCATGTCCTCGGCGATCTGCTCGGTTCCGTCGGCGCGCTGCTGTCCGGCGTCGTGATCGCCTTCACCGCCTGGACGCCCATCGACCCGCTGCTGTCCCTGGGCATCGGCGCGCTCGTGCTCCTGTCCAGCCTGCGGCTGCTGCGCGAGGCGCTGCACGGGCTGATGGAAGGAACCCCGTTCACGCTGGCGCCGGAAGAGGTCGGGCGGGCGCTGGCGACCGTGCCCGGCGTGGCCTCGGTGCATGACCTGCACATCTGGAGCGTCGCGCCGGAGCAGATTTTACTCTCGGCTCATCTGGTGGTGCGCGATCTGCGTCGATGGGAAATGGTGCTGGACGCCTGTCATGTCCTGCTCGCCGAGCGTTTTGACATCCAGCACGCCACCCTGCAACCCGAACCCATGACTCGGACGGTACGGTGGCTGGACGCGCGGGCCGGGGAATCGACGCACGACACTCATCTGGAGAGCCCGCGATGATCGGGCGCAGCAAAGCCTGGCTGGGCGCCCTGCTGGCCTGGCTGCTGATTGCCGGCGTCGCGTTCGCGCAAGGCCCCTGGGTCGAGACGGATGCGGCCGGCAACGTCCAGGTGCATCTCTATTTCTTCTGGTCGGAAACCTGCCCGCATTGCCTCGAGGCGCACCCGTTCGTGGAGGCGATTCCCATCGAGCGGCCCTGGGTGATCGTCCATTCGCTCGAAGTCTCGCGTCAGCGGGAAAACGCCCGGCGTTTCATCACGCTGGCTGAATCGCTCGGACAAACGGCGGAAGCGGTGCCGACCCTGATCGCCTGCGGCGCGATGGAAACGGGGTGGGACGATGCGGCCACCACCGGCGCCGCGCTGCTGCGGCGACTGGACGAATGCCGGGCGCGGGCGCTGCCAAATGCGCCTCCGATCACCGCGCCAACACCCGAAGCGGCGCCACGGGTGCAAATCCCCCTGCTCGGCGAGGTGGCGGCCGACCGTTTGTCCCTGCCGGCTTTCACGGTGGTGCTCGCCGGGCTGGATGCCTTCAATCCCTGTGCCTTTTTCGTCCTGCTGTTTCTGCTGAGCCTGCTCGCCCACCAGAAAAGCCGTTCCCGGATGTCCCTGATCGGCGGGATTTTCGTGCTGACCTCGGGGCTGATGTACTTCGCCTTCATGGCGGCCTGGCTGAATGTGTTTCAGCTTCTCGGGGCGCTGGCGTGGATCACCCTGGCCGCCGGCCTTCTGGCGATCGTGGTGGGAATCCTCAACATCAAGGACTTCTTCGCCTTCGAACGGGGCATCACCCTGTCGATTCCCGAATCGCGCAAGCCCGACATTTATCGGCGGGCGCGGGCGATCCTCAACGCCGATAACCTGCCGGCCATGCTGGGCGCGACCATCCTGCTCGCGGTGGCGGCCAATTTCTACGAACTGCTGTGCACCGCCGGCTTTCCCATGGTGTACACGCGCCTGCTCACCTTGAGCGATCTGTCGGCCGGTGCGCGCTATGGCTATTTGGCCTTCTACAACCTGATCTACGTGCTGCCGCTGGCGCTGATCGTGTTCGTCTTCGCGCGCACCCTGGGCGCCCGCAAGCTCGCGGAACGGGAAGGGCGGCTGCTCAAGCTGCTGTCCGGCGTCATGATGCTGGAGTTGGGCATCCTGCTGGCGGCGGCGCCGGCGCTGCTCAACAACCTGTGGGTGTCGGCGGCGCTGCTGGCGGTCGCTTTGGGTCTCACCGCCCTGGCGGCAAGGCTCACCCGCGAGGGTCGCGGACGGTCGAGATCAAATGGATAAACATGAACTCACCGTTCGCTTAAAATTTAGGGTGGAAAATGAAAATTATTTCCCACTTTTGGGGTAAAAACAGGGCCTATTTTGGGATGGCGACTCAAGCTTCCAAAAAGTTTCCATCCGCAAGGCATGTTGATATGCCTCAAAATAAGACAATTTGATCATTTTTAAGTCATTTCCTCAGCCATTAAGGTGCAAATCTTAAAAGCTGGGAAAAATTTAAGCGAACGGTGAGATGAAAGCGGCATAAATCGTAATTTTCCACCCATGTCGTTTATTCCCGCACCCGATCCAACCTCCGTATCCGAACCCACCGGCACGGTCGCCGCCGTGCGCGGCAGCGTGGTGGACGTGCGGTTTCCC
>JAVMKJ010000124.1:0-18464 GCA_031732855.1 Candidatus Competibacter sp. | reverse complement strand
ATGTCCCCGTTTATGGGATGTAATGTCCCCGTTTATGGGATGTAATGTCCCCGTTTATGGGATGAACCCCTCAAATGTCCCCTTCCATGGGATATTTTCTGGCCCAGACGCGAAAATCCACGATAAAATTTTTAATATCATAAAGTTATGTTAAACGTCACCAGTCGGTTTTTGTTTGTCGCTCGCGCGGGCCCGCGCCGGTGAAGAGGGGTTTGAAGGCGGCCAACCGGCCGGGCTAATGATCGGGCTCGACTGAAATGTCCCCGTTAATGGGATAAAAATGTCCCCAACAATTTTTCTTGGCATGGGGACATTTTTGCTAAACTTTCTGGCATGGCACACGGTAGGGAAAAACACGGCAGCGTGGACGCGACCCGAAAAATGGTCGTGGCGGACTTGTCCGACCAGAACCTCAAGAAGCACATCGCCGCGATCCACATCAACAACCGGCTGACGCTCACGCAGCGCAAGGCCTCGAACGTGCTGTTGTACAACGCCTACGAAAATCTGCTGACCGCGCGGGTGCATCGCATTCGGGTCAAGGACCTCGCCGAGGCGATCGGCTTCAACACCCACAACCTGGATCCCCTCAAGGAAGCCCTGAAAACCCTGGCGCGGACGGTGCTGGAGTGGAACATCCTCGACGAGGACGGCCATCAGGAAGAATGGGGTGCCACCACCCTGTTGGCGCAGGCGGTCATCAAGGGCGGCCACTGCGTTTACGCCTACAGCCCCGAACTTTGCGAAAAGCTCTACCGGCCCGAGATCTACGCGCTGCTCAACCTCAGCATCCAGCGCAAGTTCAGCAGCAGTTACGCGCTGGCCCTTTATGAAAACTGCCTGCGCTACCGGCGGATCGGCACCACCGGCTGGATCGCCCTGGACATCCTCAAGCGCCTGTTGGGAATCAGCGAGACGGATGGCTATTATCAGGATTTCCGCAAATTCAACGACAAGGTCATCAAGCCAGCGGTGCGACAGGTCAACGACACGTCCGACCTGTTGCTGGAAATCGATTACCAGCGCGACCAGCGGAAGGTTGCGGCGGTGCGGTTCCGGGTCAGCGACAATCCGCAGATGTTGCTGTTCGCCCAGCACCAGGCCGCGATCTCCATGGCCGAGCAAGCGCCTCCAGCCTACGACAATCCCGGGGAGCGCCTGGAGCGGCTGGAACGGATGCGCGAGAAGCTGGGCGCCTGCGGGCTCAGCGCCCGCCAGATCCGCATGGCGCTGGCCACGCACGAACTGGGTTATCTGGAAGAAAACATCGCCGTGGTCGAGCGCGATCTGGCCGCCGGCAAGATCCATAACCTGCCGGCTTATCTGCTGGCGGCGCTGCGGGAGGACTATCGGTCGGCGGATGCCCGCGCCCGGCGGGCGGCTCCCGAACCGGACAGGATGGCGAACCCGATCCAGGATGGCGAGCCGCCGGCAATTTCGCCGGAGCGACTGCGCACCCAGTTCGTGGCCGCCCGCCTGCAAGCCGCTCTGGACCGGCTGACCCCGGCGGAGCGGGAGTTGCTGGAGCGCGACTATGTCGGCCGATTGGAACGGGGCGATGGATTCGAATCCCGCCTCATCCTCGGTCTGTACCGGAAAAGTGGCCTGAACAGCCGGATCGTGGAAAGCCATTTCCGGACTTTCGCGCGCGAACGACTGATCGGAGAAGTGGACGAGGCGGAATTCACCGCCTATGCTGCGGGTGTCGGTCAAGAAAATGGGCGCCTGTAGCCGCGGCGTCCTGGGTTCGAGCACGAAAGGGGAAACGGATGAGTTGGGTTGGTTCGAACGGGCCGGCAAACAACCATTCCGGGGAATTCGGGATAATGCCCGGCACCGTGGCGGGCCGGGCCAGCCAACTGGTCGCGAGACTGACCATGCTGGCGCTGCTCGGTGTTTGGATGGTGACATACGCCATCGCCGCTGGAGACTCCCCGACCGCGACCGATTCCGGTCCGGGCTGGTTCCATTCCTTCCGATTTGGAGCCTTGGCTGGGGTTGGACTGATGTTGCTGGGGCTGACCGGCGGAGCGTTGGTCGTGCTCTTCGAACAGCGCCGCCGCTTGCGGTTGGAGCGAAGTCGTTACCGCGGGCATCTCGACGCGTTGAACGACGAACAGCGGGAACTGGAAACCGAAATCGAGCGCCAGCGGGCTGGCGCGCAAGCCTTGCGGGACAGCGAACAGCGTTTCCGGAATCTGGCCCAGCAACTTCCGGTCGGCATCTTCTTGATCGATACCGGTGGGGAGTGCCGTTACGTCAACGACCGCTGGTGCCGGCTATCCGGTCTGACCGCCGAGCAGGCGATTGGGTCGGGTTGGATTCAAGCCTTTCATCTCGATGATCGCGATCGGGTATTGCAGTCCTGGAGACAATCGGTCGGGCAGGGCGCCGGGTTTGTTGCCGACCTTCGATTTCGGAATCCATCGGGGCGGGTGACCTGGCTGAATATTCGCACCGAGCCGGTGCGGGATCGATCTGGCCAGATCACCGGTTATCTGGGGGCCGTTACCGACATTGCCGAACGCAAGCAAACCGAGGAGACCCTGCGCGCCAGCGAGGCTCGCTTTCGAAGCTTGTTCGAATCGTCCCCGGTCGGACTTTGCCTGACCGGTCCGGACAAGCGCTGGTTGGAGATCAACGACCGACTCTGCGAGATGCTCGGCTACCGCCGGGAGCAACTGCTCGGCGTGAGTTGGGCCGAATTAACCCACCCGGACGATACTCCGACCGATGTGGCGCATTTCGAACGGGTCATGAGTCGCCGCATCGACGGTTATTCGCTCGACAAGCGATTCATTTGCCAGGATGGCGGGTTGCTTCACGCCAATGTTTCGACCCGCTGCGTGCGCCGGACGAACGGCTCGGTGGATTATTTCGTGACGGTGGTGCAGGACATCACCGAACGCAAGCAGGCCGAGGAACGCATTCTCAACCTCTCTCAATGCGATAGCTTGACCGGACTGCCCAACCGGACGCTGTTGAGCGATCGGTTGCGGCAGGTATTGTTGCGGGCCGCCCGCGATCATACCCAGGCGGGAGTGATGCTGGTCGATCTCGATCGCTTCAAGTTGATCAACGATACGCTGGGTCATACCGTCGGCGACCAGTTGCTGCGCGAGGTGGCGGCGCGGCTGCAGCGGTGCGTTCGCGAGTGCGACACCATATCCCGTCAGGGAGGCGACGAATTCGCCGTTCTGCTGCCTGATTTGGGCAGCAGCGACTACGCCAGCCGGATCGCGCAGCGGATTCTGGATGCCCTGGCTCAGCCTTGCCGGCTGAGCGAGCGAGCCCGCGAACTCGAGCTGCACGTGACCTGCAGCATCGGCATCAGTCTGTATCCCCGCGACGGACACAGCGAGGAGATCCTGCTGAAAAACGCCGACATCGCCTTGTACCGCGCCAAGGACATGGGGCGAAACGGCTATCAGTTCTATCTGTCGGGGGCCACTATTCTGTCCCGCGAGCGGCTGAACCTGGAGACGAGCCTGCGCTACGCCGTGGAACGGAAGGAGATGGAGCTGTATTACCAGCCGAAATGGGATTTTCGCGCGGGCGCCATCACCGGTGCCGAGGCGCTGATCCGCTGGAATCATCCCGAACTCGGGCTGTTGTCGCCGGCGAAGTTCATTCCGATCGCCGAGGACAGCGGGCTGGTTTTATCGCTGGGGGAATGGGTGTTGCGCGTCGCCATCGCCGAGATCGGCCAAATGCATCGGGACGCTTTTCCAGGATTGCGAATCGCGGTCAATCTCTCGGTTCGCCAGTTTCGTCAATCGGATCTGGCGGAGGTGGTGCGCGGTGTGCTCGAGGAAACTCACTTCGATCCGGCCTGTCTCGAATTGGAGTTGACCGAGGGCATCCTGATGCACCATACCGAGGAAAACATGGTGGCGTTGAGGGCGCTTAAGACCATGGGAGTGCGAATCGCAATCGACGACTTCGGAACCGGTTACTCGTCGCTGAGTTATCTGCAACGGTTTCCCGTGGACGTTCTCAAGATCGACCGCTCGTTCGTCATCGAATTACCGGCCAGCCCCAGCAGCGCCGCCATCGTGGACGCGATCGTCACTTTGGCCCACGGACTGGGGCTGGCGGTGGTGGCCGAAGGTGTCGAGACTTCCGAGCAGATGGCGTTTCTTCAGGCTCACGACTGCGACGAAGGTCAGGGTTATTTTTTCGGGCACCCGTTGCCGCTGGTTGAATTTCGGAACCTGCTGGAGCGGGATCCCGCCAGAGCGGTGGAAGCGGCGGCGCCATCGTCGGGGCGACCGCCGTGATGGCCGGCATCGGTGGCGGTCTCGTTCGCGCCAGGCCGTCGAGCCGGTAATCGCCTTTCGCGGGCGCTACCCCTTCCTTACACCATCCGACCGCTTCAGGCCCCATGTTCGCATCCGAGCAAACCGTGATATTCACCGCCGGTTCCTTGCGGTTGGAGGGTCTGCTGCATCTGGCGTCCGGGCCGGACGCGGTGGTCATCACCCACCCGCACCCCCTGTATGGCGGCGAGATGGACAACCCGGTGGTCTCGACCCTGGCCGGGGTCTACCAGCGGTTGGGCTATACCACCTTGCGCTTCAATTTCCGGGGAGTCGGAGCCAGTGGAGGACGTTACGACGACGGCCGGGGGGAGCAGGACGACGTGCGGGGAGCGGCGGCGTATCTGACCGGGCTGGGCAGGAGTCCGACCGATTTAGCCGGCTATTCCTTCGGCGCCTGGATCAATCTGCGCCTCGATCCCCCGATCGCCGCGGTCCGGCGTCAATTGCTGGTGGCGCCGCCGCTGGCGTATCTGGAGTTTGGTGCCATCGCCGCGCCGCAGGAGGAACTGGTGGTGATCGCCGGCGACCGGGATGGGTTCGCCCCCCCCGCGCTACTGCGCGAGCAGGCGCCGCGCTGGTCTCCCGCGGTTCGGTTGCACGTGCTGTCGGGCGTGGATCATTTCTACTGGGGAGCCTTGGATCGGTTGTCGGCGCTGGTCGATGGGGTTCTGTCGTCGGGAGCGGATCGAACCTTGGCGGGTGGTTTCGCGCCGACCGGCTAGATCCTGATCGGAATCACGATCATCTGGATTTCCCGCAGGTGCAGGCGGCGCTGCATGGCGATCGCGGTGTGGTTGTGCAGCCACGAAATCAGCCAGCTTTCGTTGTCGAAAATCAGTTTGCTGCCCAGACACACGCTGTTGGGATATTCCGAGACGACCTTGACCACCAGCTTTTCCAGTTCCGCTTCCACATCGGTGCCGTAGCCGGCGTAGGACGTGGAAGCCAGGCCCTGGCTGTGACAGTAGTTGACGTAATAACGCAGGGAATTTTCGATCTGGTATTGCAGCGAGCGCAGCGCGCCCTTGCCGCCGTAACTTTCAGCGTCCACTTCGCCGATGCTCAGGAAGATGAAATTCCTGAAGTGGCCGGCGAACACTTCGTTGAGCCATTTGAACGTGTACATGCCGAGGCCGCGGTTTTTGCCGATCAGAAAAATCGCGGTCGGCAGTTCCTGATCCAGGCGCGGTTCGGGCAGGTCCTCGCCCCAGTTCGGGCGCGGCGCGTAGAGCGCGTCGATGGTGCGCAACTGCTGGCGGACCCGTTCGTAGTGGCGTTTGATGAGGGCGCAGAGCGCGATGATCAGGCCGGTGATCAGAATGGTCAACCAGCCGCCCTCGGTGAATTTCTCCACCACGGTGACCACCAGGATGCCGCCGGTGACCGCGAAGCCCAGCAGCGACAGCAACAGCCGCGATTTCCAGTTGTTCTCGTCGTAGCGGCTGGCCCACCAGTGCCGGCACAGCCCCAGCAGCGAAAGGGAAAAGGTAACGAACACGTTGATGCTGTACAGCACCACCAGCACCGACACGTCGCCCCGGGTCCATACCAGGATACCGAGCGCGCCCACGCCCATCAGGAAGATACCATTCTGAGTGACCAGCCGGCCGGACAGGTTGCGGAACTGGCGCGGCACCCAGGAATCGACTGCCATGTTCGCCAGCACGGTCGGCCCTCCCAGGAAGCCGGTGTTGGCCGCGACGAACAACAGTCCTCCTTCCAGCAGCAACACCACCGCCAGCAGGCCATGGCTCAAGGTGGGGTTGATCCCCCAGCTGTCGATGATGGCGCTGAAGGCGACCGCGTTCAGGGTCTGGTGCTCGACCGGCTTAACGCTCCAGAGCAGGTACAGGAGGATGACGCCACCGGCGGTGAAGCTCAGCGAGCCGGCCATGTAGAACATGGTGTACCGGCCGGTTTTGACCCGCGGCTCGCTCAGCATGTTGACGTTGTTGGAGACCGCCTCCAGGCCGGTGTAGGTGCCGCCACCCAGCGAGTAAGCGCGCAGGAACAGGGCGGCGGCAAACACCCAGCCCATCTGCTCGGTCAGTTGGCGAGTTTCGCCGATGGTGTCCGGAATCAGGTGGGGCAAGCCCTCGGAATGCGCGAGCACGCCGTAGACGATCAGGAAGGCGTGGGTCAGAAAGAAGCCGAGGAAAATCGGCAGCAGGACCTTGATGGATTCCTTCATCCCCCGCAGATTGAGCAGGATCAGGACCACCACCAACCCTACCTGGCTGCTCAGCTTGTACGGCTGCGCGCTGGGTGGCAGCAGGCTGAACACGGCGTCCACGCCGGCGGCGATCGAGATGGAGATGGTCAGTATGTAGTCCACCAGCAGCGCCGAACCCGATACCAGGCCGGCGCGGGGTCCCAGCAACTGGGTGGCGACCTTGTAGCCGCCGCCGCCCGAGGGAAACAGCTCGATCACCTGGTTGTAGGCCAGGGCGATGATGAAAACGGTCAGAAAGGTGGCGACCGCCAGGTAGAGGCCGAAGTGAGTGTATTGGCCCAGCGCCAGAAAGGCTTCCTCGGGACCATAGCAGGCGGAGGACAGGCCATCGGCGCCTAGGCCGATCCAGGCGAGGAAGGCCACCAGGGCGAGGTGATGCCGGGTTTCCGGATTGAGCGGGTCGTGCGGCTTGCCAATGACCGCCTCCCTGACGAGATCGACGAACGGCATGGGGGATTCTCATCGTTGTCTTATTGCCGGCGCTAATATACTCCACACCCGGTGATCGTGCGTCGGGAGCCAGCCTCGCGCGGGTGGCCGCTCATCCGCGGAAACCGTTTCTGACCGCCCAGACCGCCGCCTCGACTCGCGAATCCAGATCGAGCTTGCGCAGCAAGTGCTTGACGTGCACCTTGACCGTGCCTTCGGTGATCTTCAGTTCGCGGGCGATCAGCTTGTTGCTGTAGCCATCGGCGATGAGAGAGAGAATTTCCCGTTCCCGGTCGGTCAGCCGGACGCTGGCGGCCGATCTGGGCTCGCTCTCGTGACGCAGGGCGTCGGCCAGGATCGCCCCGACCCCTTCACCCAGCGCCATCCGCCCCCGCGCCGCGGCCCGCAGGCTATTTAGCACGTCCTCCGGTTCCATATCCTTGAGCAGGTAACCGTCGGCGCCGGCCCGCAACGCCGCGACCACGTCCTCCTCGCTGTCGGAGACGGTGAGGATGATCACCCGTGCGTCCAAGTCGGTGGCCTTAAGCGCCTTGAGCGTGTCCAGGCCGCTCAGTCCGCGCATGTTCAGATCGAGCAGAATCAAGTCCGGCCGCAACTCACGGGCCAGTTCCAACCCCTGTCGTCCGTCCCCGGCCTCTCCGGCCAGTCGCAGGGAATCCTCCATGGCGATGAGTTGGATGATGCCCTTGCGCATGAGCGGGTGGTCGTCGATCACCAGGATGGTCTGGATACCGTCAAGCATGGCGCGCTCCGCGTTCGGTCTGGATCGATGACTTCCGGCAGGCCGTGGGAACGAACTGGAGTCGCACCAGCAGGCCGCCGGTCGGTTGCGATTGCAAATCCAGGTTGCCGCCCAGATGGCGGGCCCGCTCCCGCATGATGTTCAAACCGAAGTGATAGTCGCGCTCGGGATCGGGCGGCAGTCCGACGCCGTCGTCCCGGACGTCGATGATTGCCTCGCCGTCGTCCAGGTTGTGCATCCGGACCGAGATGTGGTTGGCGCGGGCGTGTTTCACGGCGTTGTTCAAGGCCTCGCTGACGATCTGCATCACGTGAATCTGCTCGTTGGGATCGAGGGCGCAGTCCCAGTCGGCGTGGTCCAGTTCGATGTTCAGACCGGCGCGGCGGCTGAATTCGCGAACCGCGTCCCGCAGGCTGTTCTCCAGCCGGGGATGCTCCATCTTCAGGCGAAAGGTGGTGATCAACTCCCGCAACTGGCGGTAGGCTCCATTCAGACCCTCGCGCAGTTCGGCGACGATGTCGCGCGCGACGCTGGAAGTTTCCGCGCCGCCCAGCAGGGTTTGCAGGCGGCTGATCTGGATTTTCAGGTACGACAGCGATTGGGCCAGCGAATCGTGCAGTTCGCGGGCGATGGCGCCACGCTCTTCCAGCAGTTCCAGACGCCGGCGGTGTTCGGCCTGTTCGGCGGCCCGCAGCGCGGTCGCGATGTGGCGGGCCACCGTTTCCAGCAGCGGCAACTGCCAGGCGCTCCCTCCTTCGAGGCCGGGATTGCGCACCATCAGCACTCCGTACTGGTGTTCCTGATCCCTGACGGGAATCGAGTAGACGTCGACGGTGTCTCCCAGCCGGTGGGTGCTCCCGTCGCCGATACAGGCCTCGCAGTCCGGTCGGCTGCAGAACGGCGGTATGGTCGAAATACTCGCTCGGGCCGAGAATACCCGACTGGCTTGCAGTGTGGAGGGATGTATCAGACAGAGGGTGACCGAGCCCATGCCGGTCAGCTTTTCGATTTCCGCCATCAGCGTCCGGTAGGTCACTTCGTCGGGAGCGTTTTCGCTCAGGCTGTTGGCGGTGTGATAGAGCAGTTCCAGCGAACGGTTGCTGATCCGCAGCGCCTGGGTTTGTCGGTCGACCCGCGCCTCCAGGTCGGCGTACATCGCCGACAGATCGGCCGCCATCAGGTTGAAGGCGTGCCCCAGTTCCCCCAGTTCGTCCTTGCCGACGTGGCTGGCCCGGACCGACAGATCGCCGTGCTGGGCCTTGCGCGCCAGTTCGACCAGAGCGCGCAGCGGCGCCACCACGTTGCCGTGCATCTGGTGCATGGCGGCGAAGATCAATATCAGGATCATGAACAGGGCGATGCCCTGCACCAGCCGCAGCAGCCGAATTTTGGCCTCGGTATCCTGTTCCAGCAGCTTGACGAAGGCGTCCAGCCTGGCCACGAAACTGTCCATCCGACCCAGGAAATCCGCGGAAGGTGGATTTCCAGCCGCCAGATTTTCCAAGGTGTTCTCCAATGTCGGTTTCATGGTCTCGCGCCAGAACGATTCGATCGCCGTGAGCGTCCGGTTTCTGGAGTCGCTTTCGGCCTGGGAAATCGCGCCGGTCCGCCACAACTGGCCCAGGCGGTGCTCGAACTCCCTGGTTTCCCGCTTCACTTCCTCGATGTGAAGGGCGTCTTTGCCGTTGGATTGCTGCAGGCGGGTGGCGATGCGGTAGGACTGCATGCGCAACGAGCCGGCCAGATTGATCGCGGCGGCGTCGCCCTTGCTGGATTCCGCGATGAACACCGAGCTGATCATGCTCAGCAGCGCCAGCAGCACGATGCCGCCCAAGGTCAGGCCGCTGCGAAAGATGATGGATTCATTGATTTGCACGGGATGGTTCTTTCAAGGACCGGCTTGAGGAAGTGACAGGCTTACCGTAAGCGATCGGCCTGGACCGTCGGAGCGGGAAAACGGAGGGGTTTGCGAAACAGTAAAGGATTGCTCGCTCTTGCAACCTCCTCTCGCGGAGGGGAGGGGGAGCATGTCATCGGTGGTTCCGCGAAGACTCTCTCCCCACCCATGGAGGTAGGGGCATGGGGGTTGAATGGTTCGAAGAAGGCCCGACCGCGGCGGGGACGGCGGGCGGCGAGGTTATTGAGTGGCGGTCCGCAACCGGCGAACCGCCGCCAGCCATTCGCGGGCCAGCCGCTGCCGTTCCCGCCGTGGCTGGGCCTGAGCGGTCGCGGCGAAATAGGCGCGCATGGCTTCGAGAGCGGCCCGGGTCTGTTCCTGGGAAGCAGCGGTAGCGGAGGGTTGATGAATCATGGTTGCTCACCTCGCAAAGGATGGGTATGGATGTGGATCTCGATGGCGCGTCTTTGGCGAGACCTCAGGTTTGCTTGCCCAGGTGCTCGAGAAAATCGCGGATGAACCGCCGCACTTCCCTGGAAGCAGTGGTATCCCTTTCCTGGCAGGCTTCGATGAATGCATCGCGCAACTCGGCCTCGATCCGGACCACCAGCTTTGCTTCCTCGTCCTTGCCGGACTTTTCGGTCTTCTTTTTTCCTTTTCCCATAAATAAGTTGCAATATTGTATATACGGTGACAATACATAGTATATATTTGCCCGGCTGTCAACTCTCGTTCGGTTCTTCGGATGCGGCATCGGGTCGATTGCAGGAGAGTTATCCACAAAAACTGTGGATAACTTTTGACCCAAGGGTAAATGTTGCAGTGCGATGGCTTGAAAAAACGCGAGCTTGATGCAGGAGCAGCGAAGTGAGCAAAAAATGATCGTGTGCGATTGCAGCACGGCAGGGGAGTTTCGAGGTTTCGCGGACGTGGATCGGGAACAACCGACCCGTGCGTCTTCATCTGATGGCGGGGATTGCGTGGCTTGCGTTCCTGTTCCCTTTCGCAGTCGATTGCGAACCGTTGTTTCCTCCCTGTTTTCAAAGGGAGGCGAGGGGGGATGCGAACCGTGTGGGTCGGCGCAGTCGGTCGGAATTCCCCAGCCTCCCTATTCAAAGTCTCCGGTCAGCGGACCGCGATTTGATAGACGCCCTCGGTGTAGGCCGCCACGTTGTCCCAGTTGAACTTTTCCTCGACGGCCCGGCGGCCGTTGGCGCCGAGCGCCCGGCAGTGGTCGTGATCGGCCAGCAGCGAACCGATGCCGTGCGCCATTCCGGGCGGGTTGGCGTCGACCAGGAAGCCATTCACGTCGTGCCAGACGAATTCGCGGGGACCGCCGGCGGTGGTGGCCACCACCGGCTTGCCCGCCGCCCAGGCTTCCAGCACGACGATGCCGAACGGCTCGTTGCGGCTGGGCACGGCCACGATATCGCAGGCCCGCATCAGGTCGACGTACTGCCAGCGGGGCATGGTGCCGAGGAACACGATGGCGCCGGCGGCGCCCACCTCGTAGGCCCGGCGCACGACCGCCTCCTTTTCCGGCCCCTCGCCGGAGATAATGAACCGGGCTTCCGGATAGGACGCCAGAATCATCGGCACGGCCTCGACCAGCATGTCCATGCCCTTCTGCACCGTCATCCGACCCGGCGAGAAGATGGTGGGCGTCAGCGGGCCGAAGCCGTAGCGGCCCTTGACCTCCGCCGGATTGAGGAAGCCGTCGAAGGCACGGTAGTTGACCCCGTTGGGAACGACGTGAATCTTCTCGTTCGCGACCTGATAGATGCGGCGCAGTTCGTCGGCGAGGAAGTGGCTGACCGCGATCACGATGCTGGCGTTGTGGCAGCCGGCGGCCTCGGCGTCGCGGACCCAGCGCGCGAAACCCTCGTAGAACACGTTGCCGTCGCGGCCGTATTCGGTGGAGTGCATGGTCAAAACGCCCGGAATGCCGAAGCCATCCATCACGTATTTCATGGCGTTGGCGGTCAGCCAGTCGTGGGCGTGCACCGCTTCGAACTTGCCGATCATGGAGGTCACTTCGTGGAAACGGTGGGCCATGGCCTTGCACATGTAGTCCATGCACTCGACGTCATTTTCGCTCAATCCGTGATCGACGCGGTGGTAATGAACGCCGTAGATGCAATCATAGTAGTTCTGGTCTTCCTTGCGTCGGGTGATGACGTGGAGTTCGTGCCCGCGCCGTTGCAGGCCGGCGGCGAGTTCCGTGACGTGCACGCCGAGTCCTCCGGAGGAAATGGAGTGCAGGGATTCCGAGGAAAACATGGCGATACGCATTTGTCGACTCCTTCAGGTAAACGATCTTGTGGTTGTAACGGGCCGCGCCTGGCCGCCATCCTGATTCGGGGTGAAGGGCACAAAATCCCAAGATCAGTTTACCACCACCATGTTGCACAGCAGCAATTTTCGCCAGAATATTTACTAAGGGCCTGTCCAAAAACAAGTGAAACAAGTCATGATCGTCAGCCATAGTCAGCAAAAATCACTTCTTTTGCTACTGACGCAAAAGTTGTTGCAGTTATTTTTGGACAGGCCCTAAGGTTGCCATGAAAGTACCGGACTTCCATCGTTGGGGGTGACGTTCCAACGACATGACCGTTGGGGAGTTCGTGCGTCGAAGGCGGGATGCGGGCGGTCCCGCCGTCCATGCCTGAAACCGTCTTCCCGCTTGCCATTCAGTATTTTTGCACTACCGTTTTTCCGAAGGCCGCTGGATGATGTCCGGCGCGCCACACCCCGGACTGAACCCCTGGGATTACCCTTTCGTTGTTAACGCCGCCCGGAATCCTGCCAATGGCCGATCTCGTCGTGTACTTCAATAAACCCGCCTACTGGGCGAACACCGTTCACATCCACTACTGGGATACCCGGCCGGGCTCTCAGGCCTCCACTTGGCCCGGCGTGCCGATGACGGCGGAAGCGGACGGCTGGTTCGTTCACCGGTTCGACGGTATCGAGGCCGCGAGCCTGGTGTTCAACGACAACCAGCGCTGCCAGACCGGCGATCTGCGGCGCGAGCGCGACGGGTTTTACGCCAACGGTCAGTGGCACGACAGCCTGGCGGTGGCCGAGGCCAGCGTCCCCGCCGCAATTGAAGCCGGTCCGAGCAGCGTTCCCGCCGTGATTCCCGCCCATCGCGCGCCTATCAACCCCGCCGGACCGCTGGGCGATTTTCGCGAAGAGACGATCTATTTCCTGCTTACCACCCGCTTCTACGACGGCGACCCGAGCAACAATTTCTTCTGCCGCGACCGCATCAAGTTCAACCGGGCAACCGGCGAACCGGAAGATCCGCACTGGCGCGGCGACTTCAAAGGCCTGATCCAGCGGCTCGACTACATCCGCGATCTGGGCTTCACCGCCATCTGGATCACCCCGCCGGTGGAAAATCGCAGCGGTCTCGACTACCACGGCTACCACGCCTACGACTGGACCCGCATCGATCCCCGGCTGGAATCGCCTGACGCGACCTATCAGGATCTGATCGACGAAGCCCACAAACGCGGCATCAAGATCATTCAGGACGTGGTGGTCAACCATTCCTGTCAATACGGCATTCGCGGAAAGGTCCACATCGATCACCTGCCGATCAAGTACTACGTGCCGCAAGGCTCCGAGCAGGGCCGGGTCAACCACGGACCGTATCAAGGTAATCTCGGCAACTACGCCTGGCCGAACCGCGACGATATCGATAATCCGGTCGCCCCGGAATGGTATCGGGAACGGCACGCCATGGACCCGGAAGGCAAGGTTCCACTGGTGGACCCCAAAACCGGCGAGACCGTGCCCAAGCCCGGCTACAACCCTGGCCGTTTCTTCGGCATCGACGCCAACAACCTTGACCCCGAATGGTACATGCAGCACGGCTTTATCTGCGGCGGCGACTGGGAAAGCGCGGCGGTGCAGTTGAAACATATCGCCGGCGACTGTATCAACCTCGCCACCGACCGTCAGAACGTCAAGGATTATCTGATCGGTTCCATCAACCGCTATCTCGACATGGGGGTGGATGCCCTACGCATCGACACGGTCAAGCACGTGCCGCGCGATAACCTGCTGGAATACGTCAACGCCTGGAAAGCCCATAAGCCGGGGCTGTTCGTGTTCGGCGAGAATCTGGTGAAAGGCTACGGCTTTGGCGATCTGGGTGGCGGCGACAACGGTCCGTCCTTCATCCGTCCGTGGTGGTATACCCGACTGGGTCACGATCCACGCGATCCGAATTCCGGCGGCGACTCCGGTTTCGCGGTGCTGGATTTCGGCTTGTTCTCCACCTTCCGCGACAATCTCAGCCGAGGCAGTTTCGGTGGCGTCAAGGCCGTGCTGGACATGGACTGGATTTTCGGCAACGCCTCGACCCTGGTCACTTTCCTGCAAAACCACGACGTCGGTCCGGACAACGATTTCCGGTTCCGTTTCAAGGGCGAGCAGTGGATGGCGGCGGCGGCCTACAACCTGCTGTGGACGGTGCGCGGCATTCCCTGCCTGTACTACGGCGAGGAAATCGAGTTCATGAAGGGCGCGCCGCAGGATGTGATCGGCAACGACGACACCCTGGACACCACCGGCCGCGCCTATTTCGGCGACCATCTGATCGACGAGCGCATCGGTCAGACCCAAAGCCACTCGCTCTACCAACACATCAAGCGGCTGAATCAAATCCGCCGCGCCATCCCCGCGTTGCAGAAGGGGCCGATGAGCCACGTCAACGAGTGGGGCAGTGGCATCAGCTTCGTCCGCGACCACAACGGCGGCGAGAGCTATGTCGTGGTCGGGCTGGCCATCGGCGGCGATCAAGGGGTCAACGTCGGCGGCATCCGCAACGGCGTTTACCGCGATGCGGTGACCGGCAACGAAATCCATGTCGGCAATGGCCACCTTTCCTTCCACGTGCGCGGTAACTCCGCCGGCATCTACGTGCTCGACGGGCCGGGCAAGATCGGGGTGGACGGCGCTTATCTGCGGTAGGAGATCGCGGGCGATGAGGAACTTGCAGGGATTCGAGCGAATCGCAACCTTCAGCGATGATGCGGGGTCCAATCGGTTCAAGTTCCAGGCTGGGGCGCGATCGACGAACCGACCCAAGTTCGGCGAAGGGGTTCGGCCATCACAGATGGGAGATCATGATCATGCGGCAACTCGAGCTGGGTTCCACCGGATTGACGGTCAAGGCGATCGGCCTGGGCGCCATGCCGCTGTCCATTCAGGGACGGCCGGATGAGGCGCGGGCGTTCGAGGTGATCGAAGCCTTCGTCGCGGGCGGCGGCGATTTCATCGATACCGCGAACGTGTACTGCCTGGACGATGACGATATCGGCCATAACGAACGGCTGATCCGGCAGGCGCTGGACCGGCTCGGCGCGTCCGACCGGGTGGTGGTCGCCACCAAGGGCGGGCTACGCCGTCCCGGCGGGGCCTGGGTGGTGGACGGCCATCCGGATTGGCTGCGCCAGTCCTGCGAGCAAAGCCTGAAGGCGCTGAAAGTCGGTTGCATCGCCCTGTATCAGCTTCACGCCGTCGATCCCAAGGTGGATTTGCGCCGTTCGCTGGACGCGCTGGTCCGGCTCAAGGAGGAGGGCAAGATCGCCCATCTCGGCCTGTCCAACGTCGGTCTGGCCCAACTGGAGCAGGCGCTGGGCTTCACCGTGATCGCATCGGTGCAGAATCACTGCAACGTGTTCGACAAGCGGGATTTCCACAACGGATTGATCGACTTCTGCCGGGCGCGGGGGATCACCTATATCCCCTACAGTCCGGTGGGCGGACATAACAGCCATCGCCGCCTGGCGGAGGACCCGTTAGTGCGGCAACTTTCGGACCGGCATCAGGTCTCGCCCTACCAGGTTGCCCTGGCCTGGCTGCTGCATGAGGGCCGTCATATCCTGCCGATTCCCGGCGCGAGCCAGGTCGCCAGCATTCGCGACAGCCTGGGGGCGTTGGACTTGACCTTGAACCCCGACGAGATCGCCGCCCTCGACCGATTGCCCGATCGGTGAATCGAGCCGTCGCGATCGGTCCTTACGGCATTCCCACCCTGATCCGGATCGCGCCCGACCGGCTTCCCCGGTCGGGGGCGGGACGAGGAGCAACCTGCATGAGCGCCATCCAGCACCTGATTTCACCCAAGGCCAGCGATATCGGCTTTCCCGTCCGGCGTTTGCTACCTGCGACCGCGGTCCAGTCGGTTGGCCCCTTCGTGTTTTTCGACCACATGGGGCCGGCGCAATTCGCGGCCGAGGGGACGGCGGGCGACGTGCGCCCGCATCCGCACATCGGTCTTGCCACCGTGACCTATCTGTACTCCGGCGCGATGATGCACCGCGACAGTCTGGGCTATGTCCAGCGGATCGAACCCGGTGCGATCAATCTGATGGCGGCCGGGCGCGGCATCGTGCATTCGGAACGGGTGCCGGCCGACGTCCGGGCCGACCGTATTCCGGTGCACGGCATCCAAATTTGGCTGGCTCTGCCGGCCGAACGCGAGGAAATGGCGCCAGCGTTCCACCATTACCCGGCCGAGGCGCTGCCCGCGTTCGAGGCTGAAGGGGCGTCGATACGGCTGTTGATCGGCGAGGCGTTCGGACTTGTTTCGCCGGTGAAGACCTATTCGCCCACCGTGCAGGCCGACGTGGAACTGGCGGCAGGGGCGGCGCTGGAATGGCCGTCAGAGTATCCGGAACGGGGGGTCTATGTGGCGGGGGGGCGATTGCTGCTGGACGGAACTGCCATCGAGACCGGACAACTGGCGGTGCTGGAACCCGGCTCGCCGGTACGGCTGGAAGCCGGAACCTCCGCTCGTCTCATGCTGGTGGGCGGCGAACCGCTGGACGGCCGACGCTTCATCTACTGGAACTTCGTGGCCCGTTCCCGCGAGCGCATCGAGGTGGCCAAGGCCGACTGGGCGGAGAGCCGTTTCGATCCGATCCCGGGCGAGAGCGAATTCATCCCTCCGCCATGGCTTTAGAACCGGAACCGGCTGGTTTTCGCATCGCGCTCGAACCTCGCTCCCGCAGTTCCCCACGCAACACCACCCGGCGCACCGATTGGGCCGGATGGGCGATCCGCTGCAACAGCAGTTCGATGGCGGCCTGCCCGATATCGTAGGTCGGCTGGGCAATCACGGTGACGCCCGGCTCCACCAGCCGGGTCCAGGGCAGGTCGTCGAAGCCGGCCAGCGCGATCTGCTCGGGAAACCTTAGGTGGGCCTCCCGCAGCGCCTCGGTCAGCCCGAGCAGGATCAGACCGTTGCTGCCGGCGAGGGCATCGGGCAACGGTCGGCGATTCACCCACTCTGCAGCCGCCGCGCGGGCGGCATCGATCGTCGCCGGCATGGCTGTGGCCAGCGTTTCCAGTCCATGTGTGGCCATCGCCGTAACGTAACCCTCATGCCGCTGGCGGCCGGTGGCGCTGGTCGCGCCGTAGATAAACGCGATCCGCCGGTGGCCCTGTTCGATCAGGTGCGAGGTCAGCCGGTAGGCCGAATCGACGTTGTCCAGCACCACCGCATCGGCGGCGGTATCGCGGTCGCAGCGGTCGACCAGTACCACCGGGAACGAATAATCCCTCGGGCGAAAACGGGCCAGCGTCGGCAGCGTGGGCGACAGAATCACCCCGCTGACATTTTCGTCCCGCATCAGGTCGAGATAGAGCGCCTCCTTGTCCGGGTCCTCGTCGGCGTTGCAAAGAATGACCCGCATCCGGTTTTGATAGGCCATGTCCTCGACCGCGCGACTGACCTCGGTGAAAAACGGGTTGCGGATATCCGAGACGATCAGGCCGATGGTATCGGTGCGGCGCGAGCGCAAGCGCCGCGCCGCCAGATCCGGCCGGTAATCCAATGCCTGGACCGCCTCCAACACTCGCTGGCGCGTCGATTCGCTCACTCCGGCGTGACCGGCCAGCACCCGTGATACCGAAGCCACCGAGACGCCCGCCTGCTTGGCGACATCCTTGATCTGAGCCATTGATGTCTCTCCTCCAATAATAAGTAAACGATTACAATCACATTATTGCATCCAACAGACTATCTGTCCACAAGACAATATTATTCATACGGGGGTTCTTGACAATAAATATGTAATCGTTTACAAATATATCCCATGAATCTTCGCTTCCTTACTAAATTACTGACGAAAACGATTACTAACCAAGGCGTTCAGCCAAGTGACCCCGCCACGAGGACTCAAACCATGAATAAAACCGCTCTCTGCCCGACCGTCGCTCTGGCCACCCCGTTTGCCGCCGGGGCCGACACGATTCTGTACGGCGAAGCCAGGATATCGGTCGATTACATCGACAACCACATCCAGCACATCGATCCCAACTGGGACGTGGTCGACGACGGCTCCAAACTCGGCGTGCGGGGCACCGAGGATCTGGGGGGTGGTCTGAGCGCCCTCTATATGTGGGAATTCAGCGTCGACATGGCCGAAGGCGGTAATTTTGGTGGCATCAACCAGAAATTCGCCGGTCTGAAGGGTGGCTTCGGCATCCTGACCCTGGGTACTCAGGACACGCCTTACTGGAAGGTGCTCAACGTGATCGATATCTGGAACAGTTCCAAGGTGCTCAACGGCTCGACCTATCTGGGGGGCTCCGTTACCCCGGAAACTAACGTAAACGGCGCTCTGTCGACGCTGTCCAACAACATCGATTACCAGACGCCGATCTTCAACGGCTTCAGCGCCGAAGTGATGCTGGTGATGGATTCAGACGAGGCGAACCTGGCGCTAGAGCGTTGACCGGTTTGGACGGGTTTGGCTTGGTGACGGGATCTGGAGGCTCGACAATCGTGCTCGGTTCGTG
>JAVMKJ010000123.1:7928-18659 GCA_031732855.1 Candidatus Competibacter sp. | reverse complement strand
GCGACGGGGTTGGAAAATCAATGTTGGGCAAGGTTATACTGAAGGAACGATATGGAAAAATTAAACTTCAACCAATTGAATTTTAAGGAGTAAGGTGCTCACCCCGGGTTTGTTTGGCGCCCGGGGGTTCCGCGCCGCCGGAACTGGATGAACGCTATTTCCGTCGATTTTCGCGCCTCGCGGGAGGAACCGGGCCATGCGTGCGCCGAGCCTTCGCCGGCCCTGTCGGCGGTGATGCTGGGCGCCACGCTGTACGTGCCAGCCAGCCGGCCGGATCTGGCAGCCATCGCCAACGGACGCCAATTGCCGGGCCTGCATTCGCTGATCCTTTGCACCGAGGACGCGGTGCGCGAACGGGATGTGGAACAGGCGCTGGCCCATCTGGCGGCGCTGTTGCCGGTGTTGGAGCCCGGACCTCCGTTGCGCTTCATTCGCCCCCGCAATCCAACGGTGTTGGGGCGGTTGTTGCGGTTGGACGGGATCGAACGGATTCAGGGGTTCGCGTTGCCCAAATTCGGGCCGCACACCCTGGGGGACTGGCTGCGAGCGTGGGATGACAGCAAGGGTCATTATCTGCTGCCCATTTTGGAAACGGTGGAGGCTTTCGATCACCGCAAGATGGAAGTCATGCGGGATCGATTGGAGGACTATGGGCTGAAGGATCGCATTCTATGCCTGCGGATCGGCGGTAACGATTTGTTGAATCTGCTGGGCATTCGCCGGAGCCGGGGGGCGACGGTTTACGATACTCCCCTGCGCGGCACCATCGCCGATCTGGTGCGGATTTTCCATCCGGCCGGCTATCGCCTGAGCGCGCCGGTGTTCGAGTATCTGGATACGCCGGAAGCGCTGGCGCGGGAGGTGGAGATGGATTTACAGCACGGTCTGGTGGGCAAGACCGCGATTCATCCCGTGCAGATTCCGGTGATCGAGGGGCGCTACCGGGTCTCGCGCGAAGACTGGGAAATGGCCTCGGCGGTTTTGGCGCCGGAGGCAACGGCGGTGTTCAAGCTGCACGATACGTTCTGCGAGCCGGCCACCCACCGGCGGTGGGCGGTGGGAGTGCTGGAACGGGCGCGGGTGTTCGGGGTGGCGGTTTGACCCATCGTGACGGTCCGTGATACAAACCCGGCGCGCCGGTTGAAATTCCTATTATTTTGCTATCTTATTTTCGATGGCATTCACTTTTAACACGAACCACACGCATCAGGAGGGTAATTCCAATGAGTCGGCTAAAAGGCAAGGTCGTGATCGCCCAGGGTGGCGGTCCCACGGCGGTGATCAATCAGAGCCTGGTCGGAGCGGTGCTCGAGTCCCGGAAATTCCCCGAGGTCACCCGGGTCTGGGGCGCGATCCATGGCGTGCGAGGCATCATCGACGAAACCTTCGTGGACCTGTCCGAGGCCACGACCCACAACCTCGAGCTGGTTGCCCAAACCCCCTCGTCGGCGCTGGGTTCGACCCGCGACAAGCCCGATGCGGAATACTGCAACCGCATCTTCAACGTATTCAAGAAGCACGACGTTCGCTATTTCTTCTACATCGGCGGCAACGACTCGTCCGACACGGTACGGATCGTCAACGAGCACGCCGACCGCGAAGGCTACGAATTGCGAGCCATTCACATCCCGAAGACGGTGGACAACGATCTGCCGGTCAACGACCACTGCCCCGGTTATCCCTCCGCCGCCCGTTTCGTCGCCAGCGCCTTCAGCGGCGTCAACGCCGACAACATCGCGCTGCCGGGGGTCTACATCGCCGTGATCATGGGCCGCCACGCCGGCTGGCTGACGGCGGCGGCGGCGCTGGCCCGCAAGCACGACGACGACGGTCCGCATCTGATCTACTTGCCGGAGCGGCAGTTTTCGATCGACCGTTACCTGGCCGATATCGACCGCGTGTTCAAGCAGCATCGGCGCTGCATCGTGGCGATTTCGGAGGGCGTATGGGCGACCCGGGACGGGAAGGGCAAGGAGATTCCGGTCGCGGCCGATCTGATGCGCAAGGCGGGCCGCGAACCGCAGGTCGATGCCCACGGCAACATCCAGCTTTCGGGCGGCGCCTTGGCCGACGAGTTGGCCGATATCGTCCAAAAGGGCTTGGGAATCAAGCGGGTGCGCTCCGATACCTTCGGCTATTTGCAACGGTCGTTCCCGGGCGTGGTGTCCAACGTGGATGCCCGCGAGGCGCGCGAGGTGGGCGAAAAGGCGGCGCATTACGCCTGTTGGCACAACGTGGATGGTTCGGTGGTGATCAAGCGTACCGGCGACTATGCCGTGAAGTACGAATTGGCCGATCTGAAGGAAATCGCCGCCAAGACCCGGCACATGCCCGACGAGTTCATCAATGCCGACGGCAACGATGTAACTGGCGCCTTCCGCTCTTACCTGCGTCCCCTGGTCGGCGACGACATGCCCTACCTGGAGCGCTTGTGGGCGCCGGCGGCCAAGCCGGGCAACGACTGAGAGACCGTACGAAAACCCCTCTCCCGCCCGGGAGAGGGCGAACGGGAACGCCTCTGAATCGCGCCCCGCCGTTCGCCGAACAAGGGGTTGGCTCCAGGCGAGCGTCCGCCATCGGAGGCGGGCGTTCGCTCCTCCCGATCTATCTTCGCAGGTAGGTTAATTCCTTGGGCAGGGCCGTATTGTTGCCGAAGCTGTCCTCGCCGTAACCCGACCGGGCCAGCAGTTCCAGATCGCTCAAAACCCGCTTGTCGCCCACCAGGGTAATGTTCAGGTCGGTCCTGATATCGATTTGACCGGTCGCCAGCAGTCGCGCGATTTCGGCGTTGACGTTTTCCAGCAGGATGCCCTCCCGGCTGAATTCATCCGACAACTGGAGCGGTTGCTGGTAGATGATGATTTTTCCCTGTTCGGCCAGCTTGAGCACGACGTCCAGGACGGTGGCCCTGATTTGACTGTCGCTCAGATCATCCTTGTTGAGTGGAAGACGGCCGATTTCCGAAACCAGCCAGCGCCGCTTGCGGGCATTGATCTTTTCATTGGTCCTGAAGATGTCCATCGGCGAACTGGCGTCATAGGGCTGGCCATCCAGTTCCATCCGGACGTCGCTGCCGTAATGTTGCACGATTTTCGCGATCAGCGTGGCCGGCCGAACGTGAAAACCGCGGTAACACGGAACGGGCACTTCGATCCTGGCCACCTCGGCATAGCGCTTGAGCATGGTGTGGCAGAAATGCCGCCCGTGATTCAGATACCGCCCGGCGTAGGCGATCGAATAATTCATCAGCACCGCCAGCAGTGTCTCGGCCGATATGACCGGCTTGCGCCGCAAGGACAAATTGCCAGTCTCGGCATTCAGGTGCCGTTCGTAGTAATGAACCAGCAGGGTGGCGATTTCGAGCAGGTGATAAACGATGCTGACGTGACCGCGCAGAATGGGAAGGTCCGTATCCAGAAATTCGATTTCCGTTTCGGAAACATGGGTGTCGTAGAGCGATTGGAGGCTGTGAAATCGGACTTGCAGGTCGCGCAGGTTGTCTTCCCCGAGCGGATCGGGAAAGCAGCCTGAATACTGGGAGGGGTCGACCCGTTCGACGATGTGGAGGAGTTCGCTTTCCGCCGCCAGCTTCAGATAGGCGGTCGACAGGTGGGTGATCGTTTCCGCGGCGCTCTTGATTTTGCGCATGGGGCGATCGTGGGGCAAGCGGCCCGGAGGAAGCGGTTCGAGGTAGTCTTCTTCGTGAGGTTCGTCGGCCGGCACCGGCAGATTCAGCCGGACGGCCTGCGCGATCAGCCAACTCGATGCCCTGGTCAGGACATCGTGGGTGAATTCCAGCGACCGCGCGGTCGCCGTGGCGAAGTCCCGCTCGATGGGTAGCAGCCGGTAAGAGGGCATGGAGTGCCGGATGTGAAGAAGTTCGTAGCCGACGTCGGCAAAAAGCTTGATCGTGGCCGTGAGCGACCGAAACCGGGACCATTGACGGCTGTTGCGCGCCCCGTAGGCGTCCAGCAATTCTTCCACCTGGATCGATTGGGACAGGAGTTCGCCGACGAGTGGCCGGGTGAGGACGATGGGAATCGGGCGGCGAGCCGACAGGTAACTGGCAAGCCGCAGCAGCCTGGTGGCGCGTCTCGCGATCAGACCGGTGAAGTCGTGGTAACCGATGATCACTGAACTCATGGGTTGGGTCACGCCCTTTTCCGTTTGAAAGGCCATGGCGGTGCTCGCAAGCTTCCGCGCTTTCGGTCGTTCGGGTTAATCAGTCCCAGGAAAGAACGATAGCGCAGTTGGTTTGAAGCCTCCAAGCGAGATTGACGACGGGATTCGATGCAAGAGAGCGGATGGGATGATTGGATAGGATATTATATCATCAACAATTACCAGCTTCGTATCGGAGCAATTGACAGACGGTAAAGATAGGCTTTACTTTTCACCGTCTGCTCGGGCGACTTCGGTCGGGCATAAAGGCGGACGTGCGAGCAGGAAGTTCCAGCGACCCGGTCGGGACCGACCGAAATCGAACGCACCAACCCCCATAACCACTCAAACGAGGAATGACTATGGCTCTCAAAGAAGTCGTGATCGTCAGCGCCGCGCGGACGGCGATCGGCAAATTCATGGGCACGCTCAAGGACGTATCGGCGCGTGACCTGGCCATCACCGCCGCCAAGGGTGCGATCGAACGGTCCGGCGTTCCGGCTGACCAGATCGACGAGATCTGCATGGGCCAGTTGTACACCGGCATGCAGGGCTCTCTGCCGGCGCGCCAAGTGAGCATGCGGGTCGGCTTGCCGGCGCGCAGCAGCGCCGTATCCGTCAACCAGAATTGCACTTCCGGCATGCGCGCGCTGGAAATCGCCTGCCACAACATCATGCTGGGCCAGACCGAGATCGGCCTGGTGGTGGGCGTGGAGAGCATGACCAACGCTCCCTACCTGCTGCCCAAGGGTCGGATGGGCTATCGGATGGGGCAGGGCAACATCGAGGACAGCATGATCCACGATGGCCTGTTCGACGAACTGGTGCCCGGCCACATGGCGATGACGGCGGAAAACGTCGCGGTCAAGTACGGCATCACCCGCCAGGAATGCGACGAGCTGGCGTTGATCAGCCATACTCGCTGCACCAAGGCAACTCAGGAAGGTATTTTCAAGCGCGAGATCGTGCCGGTCGAACTCAAGTCCAAGAAAGGTTCGACCTTCTTCGAAAACGACGAGAACTTTATCCCCGACGCCAGCCTGGAGAAGATGGCCAAGCTGTCGCCAGCCTTCAAGAAAGACGGCGTGGTCACCGCCGCCAACGCTTCGAGCATCAACGATGGCGCCAGCGCGGTGGTGATCATGTCGCTGGACAAGGCGAAGGCCATGGGCATCAAACCGTTGATGAAACTGGTCAGCATCTGCAATGCCGGCATCGAGGCGGAAGTGATGGGACTCGGCCCGGCCGTGGCGATACCCAAGGCCCTCAAGCAGGCCGGTCTGAAGTTTGGGGACATCGACTACTGGGAAGTCAACGAGGCCTTCGCCGCGCAGTGGCTGGGCGTCGGGCGGATGCTCAAGGAACAGGGCATGAGCCTGACTCCCGACAACTGCAACTTCAATGGGTCCGGCATCGCGCTGGGGCATCCGGTCGGTTCCACCGGCTTGCGCATCGTGGTCAGCCTTTACTACGAGTTGGAACGGCTGGGCAAAACCACGGGCGGCGCCTCGCTGTGCGTCGGGACCGGTCCGTCCATGGCGTCCTTGTGGACGCGCGATATCTAAGCTAGGCGTAGGCGCTCGATCGCGCCGGGCGGCCCATCGTTGGGCCGCCTTATCAGTCCCCTTAATTTATATCATCACCTTACTTACCAAAACCTCAACCCACCAGGATTTCAGTATACTTCGCCACCGATACCCCTAACCAATAAGAGCATCAACTTCATGCTGGACCCCAAACTGCTCAGAAGCGAACTGGAGCAAACCGCAGCCAAACTCGCCCGGCGCGGCTACACGCTGGACGTGGAATTCATCGGCGCCCTGGAGACGCAGCGCAAAAACCTGCAAGTCCGAACACAAGAACTCCAGAACGAGCGTAACACCCGTTCGAAGGTGATCGGCCGCGCCAAGGCCAGCGGGCAGAACATTCAGCCCCTGCTGGACGAAGTTGCTTCCCTGGGCGACGAACTCAAACAGATCGAAAGCGATCTGGACATCGTGCAGACCCAGCTTCTCGCTCTCCAACTGGGAATTCCCAACCTTCCGCACGACAGTACTCCCACCGGGGGGAACGATGCCGACAACGTCGAAATCCGCCGTTGGGGCGAGCCGCGCCGGTTCGAGTTCGAACCACGCGACCATGTGGACCTGGGCGCGGAAGGAGGACTGGATTTCGAGGTGGCCGCCAAGCTGACGGGAACCCGATTCGCGGTGATTCGCGGTCAACTGGCCCGGCTACACCGGGCACTGACCCATTTCATGCTCGATCTTCACACCCGCGAGCATGGTTATGGGGAAATCTACGTACCTTACATGGTCAACGCCGACAGCTTGCGTGGTACCGGCCAGCTCCCAAAATTCGAGGCCGACCTGTTCAGGCTGAGCGGCGAACTGAACTATTACCTGATTCCCACCGCCGAAGTTCCGGTGACCAACCTGGCGCGCGACTGCATCCTGGACCCCGATCAACTGCCGCTGCGTTTCGTCGCCCACACCCCCTGTTTCCGCAGCGAGGCCGGATCCTATGGCAAGGACGTGCGCGGGATGATCCGCCAGCACCAGTTCGAAAAGGTAGAGCTGGTGCAGATAGTCCGACCCGAACAATCCTATGCGGCGTTGGAGGAGTTGACCGGCCATGCCGAAACCGTGCTGCGGCGGCTGGAACTGCCGTACCGGGTGGTCGCGTTGTGCACCGGCGATATCGGTTTCGCCTCGGCCAAAACCTACGATCTGGAAGTCTGGTTGCCCGGCCAGCGCAAATACCGGGAAATCTCCTCATGCAGCAACTTCGAGGATTTCCAGGCACGGCGGATGCAAGCGCGCTGGCGCAATCCCGCGACCGGAAAGCCCGAGCTGATTCACACGCTCAACGGTTCCGGGCTGGCGGTGGGACGAACTTTGGTGGCGGTGATGGAAAACTACCAGGACGAACGGGGTCGCATCCGCATTCCGGACGCGCTCAAGCCTTACCTGGACGGGCTGGATTTTATCGTTCCGGACGGGCGCTGAATAATCCATTCAGCGGCTACCCAGCACGGGGAAGCACTAAGGAATTGTTCGGCTCGCCTGTTTATATCATCAGCTTATTTTAAATCAGTACCCAGCAACAAATCCCGCGCCCAATTCAACCGGGCCGCCAAGTACGACGTTCCGCCATGATCGGGGTGAACGCGCTGAATCAGCCGGCGGTAGGCGGCTCGAATCTGTTCGGGGCTGGCATCGGGTTGCAAACCCAGAATCTGATAGGCCTCGGCCCGGTCCATGGCTCCGGAATCCCTGTCGGAGTCCGCTGCCGGACCCGCGTCACGCAGCCGTTCGCGCCAACCCGCTTCGGCATGGCGATCCAGATAAACCTCCATAACCGCCGTTGATTGAGTGTCGGACTGGCATTCCCGCCACAGCTCCAGCAAATCCTGGAGCGGCAAATCCCGCAGGGAACGCCCGGTGAAGCGTCCCTCCAGAACCCGACCCGACATCGCGCCCGTGGCGTGATCCAGTTCCATGGACAGGAATCGGGTCGTGACAGTGGAGCAACTCGTCGACCCCGGTTTCGCCGGCGCGGGGGAGGGAGGCAGTGAACGCGCATTCAGCCAGCGCACCAGCAAGGGCACCAGCACGGTCAGCAACGGCACGGCGATTTCAGCGCCACCACGGACCGTCAACAGCAGCAGGAGAACCGCGGTTCCAGCCACCGCGACCCCGCGCAGAATTCGTGGAACCGCGGTGGGGGAGCGGCGCAAGCGGCGGAGCAGGAAGTACAGTCCCGCCAGGACGGCCGCGACCAGCAGCAGGCGTACCAGCATCCGCCCTCTCGATCAGAGTTGCCGGGTCAACTGTCGGATCAAACCGCCATGGCGCCCGCCGAAGTTTTCCAGTGCCTGGCGGCCGCCCGTGGCGTAAGCCGCCACGGCGCCGAGCAACTCGCGCAATTGCCGGGCACTACCCGCATCAAAAGCGCAATAGGCACCGTGCGTCAGCCGGGCGATTTCCCGAAAGCCCAGCGCCGCATCGGGATCGTGACCTTCCTGAAAAACAAAGGCAGGGATCCCCAACAAACCCAGTTGTCCGGCCTGGTGACAAAGCGGGTCGACGGACTCTTCGAGACAGTCAACGACCAAGACCAGGGCGTTGACCCGATGTGACCGGGTTTCGCGAACGGCATGTTCCAGCACCCGACCAATCTGGGTCAGGCCGCCACGGCATCGCACCGAACTCATGCGCCGTTGCAGTTCGGTCGAATCGGTGAGCCACGGCTCGCTCTGAAATTCGCCGTAACCTCGATACCAGACCAGTTGCAGGGCCAGCCCGCCCAGTTCGGCCGCCACCGCGAACATGTCGCCCTGCAACTGACAGGCCCGGTCCCAGGTGGGCTGCCGGCTGGCGGTGGCATCCAAGGCAAAAATCAACCGACCACGTGGCGTTGCGGCCACCGGCGCACGGGCGGCTTGTCGCAGAAATTCGGCGACCTCGGTGGATGTGGAGGGCGACGGCAATCGGGAGGATGCCATGCGGTCAATTCCACTCAGTTCTGCAGCACATACGTTCCCGGCGCATCGCAGATCGGATACAGCCCCTTTTCAGGCGCGCCCATCGGCGGTGGTGAAACCTGATGCTCGGCTGAATGCTTGGCCAGCCATGTCTCCCAGGCCGGCCACCAGGATCCCTGCTGCTTGGGCGTGATCGACTGCCAGGTATCCGGGTCGATGTAACGATCCTGATCGGTGCGGCAAGCCATCTGGTAGCTGCGCCGGCCATGACCCGGTTCGCTGACGATGCCGGCGTTGTGCCCGCCGCTGGTCAGCAGGAAAGTAACCTGTTCGGCGTCGGCCAGCAGGTTGATCTTGTACACCGACCGCCAAGGTGCGACGTGATCCTGCTCGGTGGCGACCGTGAAGATCGGCGCGCGAATGTCGGTGATCGCGATCGAGCGGCCCTTGACCTTGTAATGGCCGGTGGCCAATTCGTTGCCGAGAAAGATATGCCGCAGGTATTCCGAGTGCATGCGGAAGGGCATGCGGGTTTGATCGGCGTTCCAAGCCATCAGATCGTTCAGCGGTTGGCGCTGGCCGAGCAGATAGTCATGCACCATGCGGGACCAGATCAGGTCGTTGGAGCGCAACAACTGGAAGGCCCCGACCATCTGGCCCGCGTCCAGATAGCCCTGGTCCCACATCATGTCCTCAAGGAAGGCAACCTGACTTTCATTGATGAACAGCAACAGTTCGCCGGCTTCGGTGAAATCGGTCTGCGCGGCGAACAGGGTGATGGTTCTGACCCGATTGTCGCCATCGCGGGCCATGGCGGCTGCGGTGACGGTCAGCAGGGTGCCGCCGAGGCAGTACCCGACCGTGTGGATCTTGCGCCCCGGCAGGATCGTGGAGACCGCGTCCATCGCCGCCATCACGCCGTGTTGCCGGTAGTCGTCCATGCCGATATCGCGATCCTCGGCAGTCGGATTCTTCCAGGAGATCATGAAGACCGTATGGCCTTTCTCCACCAGATACCGGACCATGGAATTATGCGGCGACAGATCGAGAATGTAATATTTCATGATCCAGGCCGGTACGATCAGGATCGGCTCGGCATAGACTTGCTGCGTGGCCGGCTGGTACTGAATCAGCTCGATCAGATGGTTGCGGAAGACGACCTTGCCGGGCGTGACGCCCACATCGTGGCCGACCACGAAGCGTTCCCCGCTTTCGTCCAGCCGTTTGCCGGCGACCAGCTTTTCCATGTCGGCCATGAAGTTGGTCCAGCCGCGAACCAGGTTCTGGCCGCCTTCCTCCATGGTGGCTCTGAGAATTTCCGGATTGGTGAGCGGTGAGTTCGCGGGCGAGTACATGTCGAGGATCTGCCGCGTCACGAACGAGACGATGGCCTCGTTGCGCTTGTCGACGCCGCGGATGCGGGTGGTAGCGTTGTACCACCACTGCTGGGTGAGCAGGAAGGACTGATAGATAAGGTTGTACGGCCATTGCCGCCAGCCCTCGTCATCGAAGCGGTGATCTTGGGGCAAGGGCTCGATGCAGGGTGGAGTGTTGGGATTCTGGCTGGATTTAAACGCGTACAGCGACAGCCGCACCATCTTGCGAATGGCCTTCTCCGTCAGCAATCCCTGTCTGCCCGGCGCCAGGCCGAGGTGCATCAGCCAGTCGAGGTAGGCCATCGCCAGCACTGCGGGAGAAATGCCGGCGGTGCCCCGGGCCAGATTGGCGTTGACCACGCGGTCGATGGTCTCCGGGATGTGGGTGCCGAGCAACGAACGCTCGATGCCGTAGGCGCGATGCGCGGAGGACGTTTGGCCGGACGGACCCCGCCAGGAACGGATCTGCTGCTTGGGCGCGGAATCTTTCGCCGGATTCGGTGGATGGGCGCCCGCGGGCCGTTCGTTTACCGGGGCCGCTGGGGCGGCGGGCGTGGTGGGGGTGATTTCTTCATTGGGGTCTGGCATGACTGCGCACCTCCGGATACGGGGTATTGGCGGCGCGGGCGGCAAGGCCGGCATCATCCGCGCCTGCCCCCACAGTTTAGCGCAAACCCGACCGGCCGGGGTCAACCGGCCGTTCCACGG
>JAVMKJ010000123.1:0-7828 GCA_031732855.1 Candidatus Competibacter sp. | reverse complement strand
GCCCCCACAGTTTAGCGCAAACCCGACCGGCCGGGGTCAACCGGCCGTTCCACGGGGGTTCGATCAGGGTTCGATACAGGTGGGGCAACCCGCGGCGCGTTATTTGGGTTGCTTGCGATGGTCGATGACTCGAACCGCCTTGCCTTCGGAACGGGGGATTTCGCCGGTTTGCTTGACCGCGACCCTGGCGGACACGCCGATGAAATCCTTGATGTCTTTTTGAGCCTTGTGGCCGACCCGTTCCATCGCTTCCCGGCCCTGCGCGACCAGCGGCGGGCTGCCTTCGACGTTGACCACCAGCGTGTCGAGATTGCCTTCGCGGAAGACTTCGAGCTGGTAGAACGGCGACAGCGTTTCGGTCTGCATCAGGATGGCCTCGACCTGCGAGGGGAACACGTTGACGCCGCGGATGATCAGCATGTCGTCGGTGCGGCCGGTGACCCGCTTCATGCGCACGTGGGTACGGCCACAGCGGCAGGGAGCCGGGTCGAGGGTCGATACGTCGCGGGTACGATAGCGGATGACCGGGAAGGCTTCCTTGGTGAGCGAAGTGATCACGATCTCCCCCGGTTCGCCGTAGGGAATCGGCTGGCCGGTGTTGACATCCACCGCCTCGACCAGGAAGTGATCCTCGAAGATGTGCAGGCCGTTTTTAGCCTCGATGCACTCGATTCCCACCCCGGGGCCGATGACCTCGGACAGGCCGTAGATGTCGATGGCGTCGATGCCCAGCCGCGATTCCAGTTCGTAGCGCATCTCCTCGGTCCAGGGTTCGGCGCCGAAGATGCCGACCTTCAGCGGCAGCTTGCGCAGATCCACGTTCATGTCCTCGGCGGTCTCGGCGAGGTTGAGCGCGTAGGACGGGGTGCACGACAGGCCGGTGGGCTCGAAGTCCCGGATCAGCATGATCTGGCGCTGGGTCTGGCCGCCCGAGATCGGCGTCACCATGACCCCCAGCTCCTCCGCGCCGTAGTGGAGCCCCAGTCCGCCGGTGAACAGACCGTAGCCGTAGGCGTTGTGCAGGCGATCGCCGGGACGCATGCCGGCGGCGGCCAGGCTGCGGGCCATCACCCGCGCCCAGGTGCGGATATCGCGCCGGGTGTAGCCCACCACGGTCGGTTTGCCGGTGGTGCCGCTGGATGCGTGAATGCGCACCACCTGATCGGTCGGCACGGCGAACATGCCAAATGGATAATTTTCGCGCAGATTTTCCTTCTTGGTGAAGGGCAGCAAGCGAACGTCGGCCAGGGATTGAATGTGGCGCGGCTTGACGCCGAGTTCGTCCATCGCTTCGCGGTAATACTTGACGGTCTGGTAACAGCGTTCGAGGGTAGAGCGCAGCCGGCGCAATTGCAGTTCCTGAAGATCTTCGCGGGGCAGGGTTTCCTGCTCGATGTCCAGAATCATGGCGGTGGTTCCGTATTGGAAGTTAGTGGTTAGTGGTTAGTGGCGGGCATCGAACGGATGGTCGAACTCGCCTTTGATCGCGGGTTACTTCCGTTCGGGCGGCAGGGTTTCGGTTACCAGATCGTAGCCGAGATCGCGCAGCCGTTGATTCAAGGCTGGCGGATCGATGGCGCGGTAGCGGACGACGGCGATGCGCAACCCGGTTTGATCCGGATGCAACGGCGACACCACGGTGGCGATATAGCCGCCCGCTTCGTTGATGGCGGCCAGCAGCCGGCCGAGCTGCCCGATCGTATCGGGCAGGTGCACGGCGATACGGGTGGTGTCCTCCATCAAACAGCCGGTGATGTCGAGAAAGAAATCCAGTAAATCTTCGTGAGTTAGAATGCCGACCAGCCTGCCGCCGTTCTCCACCACCGGCAGGCAACCGATCCTCTCCTGCCGCAACAGGCGGGCGGCTTCCTCGACCAGGGTGTCGGGAGCGCAGGTGACGACCTGGGTTCGCATCAGCTTGGCGGCGGTGAGCTTGCCGAGCAGGTAGTTGGCTTCGCCGACGGACAGGGTAGTGATCGGCGACGGCGAGACCCGTTCCAGATCATGGGACGTCACCAGCCCGACCAGATGGCCGTCGCGCGCCACGGGCAGGTGGCGGATGCAATGGTCGCGCATCAGGGCCGCCAACTGGGTCAGGCGGGTATCCTCGGCGACCTGTACCACCTCGCGGGTCATGATCCGGTCCACGTACATGATTCACCTCCCTTTTAATACCCGAGATAAGCCCGGCGCACGTCGTCATCGGCCAGCAGTTCCGCCGCCGGGGCGGTCTTGACGATGCGGCCGGTTTCCAGAATATAGCCGCGCCGGGCAATAGCCAAGGCGGCGCGGGCGTTTTGCTCCACCAGCAGGATGGTCACGCCCCGCGCGTTGAGTTCGACGATCACCCGGAAGATTTCCTCGACCAGCAACGGCGCCAGCCCCATCGACGGTTCGTCCAGCAACAGCAGGCGCGGCCGGCCGAGCAGGGCGCGGCCGATGGCCAGCATTTGCTGCTGGCCGCCGGAGAGGGTGCCGGCCAGTTGCCGGCGACGTTCGGCCAGGATCGGGAACAAGGTGTAGACGTGTTCCATTTGATCCCGTACCCATTGGTGATCGCGGTGCTGGCGATAGGCGCCCAAACGCAGATTATCCTCGACGCTCAGGGGGGCGAATACCTGCCGGCCTTCGGGGACCTGGCAGATGCCGGCGGCGACGATGCGGTGCGTCGGCCAGCGGGCGATGTCCTGGCCAGTAAAGCGGATGCTGCCGCTGCTGGCGGGATGGAGGCCGGACAGGGTGTGGAGCAGGGTGGTCTTGCCGGCGCCGTTGCCGCCGACGATGGCCACCAACTCGCCGGCCTGGACGTGCAAATCCGCCTGATGGATGGCGCGGACCGGACCGTAGTCGCTGCTCAGGCCGGTCACCTGCAACAGGGGTTCCTGATGCACGGCAGAATCCCGATTACCGTTCGCTGTCCGCTGTCCGCTGTCCACTGATTCAGACGGCATATTGCACCGCTCCTCCCAGATAGGCGGCGATCACCCGGGGATCGGCCTGAATGTCCGCCGGGGCGCCCTCGGCCAGCACGCTGCCGTAATCGAGCACCAGCAGCCGGTCCGAGACACCCATCACCAGCGGCATGTGATGCTCGACCAGCAACACGGTCACGCCGCTGGCGCGGATGCGGGCGATCAGTTCGCGCAAAGCCAGGGTTTCGGTGTCGTTGAGGCCGGCGGCGGGTTCGTCGAGCAGGAGGAGACGCGGTTTCGCGGCCAGGGCGCGGGCGATTTCGACCCGTTTCATCAGGCCGTAGGGCAGGGCGCCGGCGGGCTGATCGGCCCGGTCGGTCAGATCGCACAGTTCCAGCGCCTCGCGGGCCCAGAGGCGTAGTTGCCGCTCCTCACGCCGTACTGGGGGCAGGCGCAGGGCCGCGGCCAGCAGTCCGGTGCGGGCGCGCAGGTGGCAACCGACCATGACGTTTTCGATCACGGTCATGTTGAAGAACAGTTGCAGGTTCTGGAAGGTTCGAGCCATGCCCCGCGCGGCGATTCGATGCGGTGGCAGGCCGCACAGTTCGTGACCGTCGAAGCGGATCGAGCCGGAGGATGGTTTGTAGAACCCGCACAGATCGTTGAACAGGGTGGTCTTGCCGGCACCGTTGGGACCGATCACGGCGTAGATCAAACCGGCCGGCACCTGGAAGCTGACCCCTGCCAAGGCCATGACGCCGCCGAAGCTTTGCTCCAGTCCTTCGACCGCAAGCAGGGGTGGGGACGGTCTATCCATTATTTTACCGTAATGCGAAAGTCGTTGGTTTTGAACTCATTAAGAGTTTGAACCCTTTTATAAGTATTAAAAATTCTAGCATTGTAATCGTAGTTAGAACCACGAGGTTCTCTTCGGTCAAAAAGAATATCCAAATCCACAATATTTGCTCCCTTTGAGTGCAAAATAAAATGTAAAACCAAACCTTGATTTTCATATAGTTGATAGGCGCAATTTAAAATATCGTCCTGATCGATGTAACGTCCACTAATAAAAATACTCCTAATTTCATTACTGTCTTCATAATTAATACGATCATTTATAAGCACATTGCCTATTCGCCAACTATTTGGTTTATTAATCGTAAGTGTTCCGCAAGGCGTTTTTCTTGAAACCAAATCGGGATGATCGTTTGTATATGGTTTTAGTATTTTCTGTTCATCACGAAGCATAGCTTGCAAGTTTTTGGCGAGTTGCAAGTTATGCTCAAAATCATTTTTTTCTTTAATAATCGCTTCGATTTTAGCATATATGCTCTTGATATTCATGCGAATCTCAATAACCTGAACTCTATACTTATCCGATTCAGACAAATATTGCTCCAGTTTAATAAGTTTTTGTTCCTGTTGTTCCAGTTGTTTCTGTACACTTTGCGCTTTTTCTTGCCTAGCCTTGGCATCGGCCAATTTTCCTTCCAACTCTGTTACTCGATCTGTAATAGCTTGCAAACTGGTTTGCGTGTGCCCAACTCGGATTTCGACCCCTGTTATCACTAATACCGCTATTAACATACCAATCCATGAGCCTAAGATATTATTGCTATTATAGCCGACATACATTTTTTTTGAAAACATCTCTAAAACAACCATTACAATCACCGAAAATAAGCCATGATAATGATCAGTTGATTACTCTATCTTGAGTCCAAAATAATTCGCTTTAAATTCATTAATATTCCTTGCAGAAAAGCTAGTAGGGTGAGTAGGTGTTATGCGTGTTCTTTGGTTTAAAAGAATCTCTAGATCAGCATTGTTTCCATTTTTTTTGCGTACAATAAAATTTATTGCTGTGCCAGTTTTATTAAAAATTTGGTGGGCACTTTTCAGAAAATCATCTTGATTAAATCGGCCTCCACTTGAGTAAATACGCATGATTTCGTCACGTTCAATGCTATCAAAATGGTCACTAATTATAATATTATTTATTTGCCAGTAAGGCATCTTAGCCGGATCTAAATTATTTGAAAATTTAGTTCCAATACTGGTTGTCGACTGCGTCTCACGCAATATAATTGTTTGCAAGTTATTAGCGATTATTAAATTCTGCTCCAAATCATTTTTCTCATTTACAATCGCTTCGATCTTTGCACGTATACTATTAATGTTCATACGAATCTCTACGACTTGCGCTCGATATTTTTCTGACTCGGATAAGTATTTCTCTAAATCAACAAGTTTCTGCTCCTGTTCTTCCAACTGTGTCTGTATACTCTGCGCCTTTTCCTCTCTGGTCTTAGCATTGGCGAGCTTAATTTCCAACTCCGCTATTCGATTCTGTAGGGCCTGCAAACTGGTTTGTGAGTACCCAATCCGAACCTCAATTCCTACTATAAATAATACCGTCATCAGCAAGATAAACCGTAAATTTTTACTAGTAATATGGCTCATAAGATCACTCCTAGAGACAGTTATTTGCCTAAAGCTTTGTCAAGCGCATCGATAGAATTTTTTATACTCTGAAGTTTCTTCAGATTTGCGTCGTCATCTTGTGTAGGCGGTATTGCTGGCTGGAATTGCTTCTTGGCCTGTTCCTTTGCTTTGGCCTCTTTCGAGGCCTGACGTAGGGTATCCTGTCGCTGTTGCTCTGCCGAACGTTCGGTGTGAACCTTCTCTCGCAACACCAACAATCCCTCATGGCTCGGGACCAGCGTCAATCCCTTTTCGATTTGCTGCAAGCTGGCCGAATATTTGCGAATCCGCAGATAGCCAGTTGCGCGCGCCAGATATTGATCAGCTTCCTTGCGGCGTCGTGCCGCTTCCACCTGTTGCCGTTCCGCGATCTCCATCTGTCGTCGTGCTTCTTCTTCACGTTGCCGCCGCATTTCCGCTTCGGCTAGCTGTGTTTTTATCTGATTGCGCAAAGCCAGCAAATGCTGATGATTGGGCATCGCCAACAATCCCTGTTCGATATGAGCCAAGCTCACTTCAAATTGTCCTTCTTGAAAGCTGTTCTGGGCTTGTATCAGAAATTGCTCGGCTTGCAACTGATGCTGTTGTTGTAGCTCCTGTTGCGCTTGCCTGGCTTGTTGTTGGACGATACGTTGCTCAGCCTCTTGGCGAAGGCGTATCAATTCCTCGCGTCCCGGCGTCAACATTAATCCTTTATCAATTAGAGCCAAGCTGTCCCGCAGTGCTCCATCATTGAGATTCTGTCGAGCCAAGCGTTCATATTCATTGGCGATATCTTCCATGCCCTTCGATGCCTGAACATTTACAGGATCAAGAATTAATATCCGACGGTAGATCGATTCAGCACTCTGTTCGGATTCACCCGTAAGAAATCCAGTTTTCACCTGTATTTCGGCTTGTCTTAGTAGTGTCATAATTTGTCGTTGATGTAATGTTCCTTGCTCGACAGGTTTATCTGTATCGGTGGTATTTGATTGAAAAAAATATACAGCCATTGTCAATAAAATAATGGCAATTATAAATCCAAACCAAACGAAAAACCATGATTTAATATTGAGTAAACTTTGAACATTTGTACTGGAAAATTCCAATAGGTTTCGATTTTTACTACCAGAATTCCATCCTGGTCGCGACCTGTTATCACTTGGGTTAAGTAAATTTAAGGCCTCTAAAAGTTCATTGGCATTTTTGTATCGTTTTTCTATTTTCTTCGCAAGTAGCTTATTTAGAACAGATTGTAAATGAACGTGTTCCTTAGGGAGTTTTGGAATAGGATCATGCAAATGCTTCAACATTATAGCGAGTGGATTATCCGCTTTATAAAGAGGATTCCCAGTGAGCATTTCGTATAATACCACTCCAAGCCCGTATAAATCGGACTGGATGGTGGCGCTTTCTCCCATGGCCTGCTCGGGGCTCATATACCCTGGGCTTCCGACCATAAAACCTGTCAATGTATGGACCGTTTTCGATCCAACCACACGCGCAACGCCGAAATCGGTTAATACGGGAGTACCATCATGACGGAACATGATATTGGAAGGTTTGATGTCACGGTGAATCACGCCCCTTTCATGTGCATATCCGAGTGCATTTGATATCGACTTCATGATTTCAATTACTGAATCGGTAGGTATCCCTTGCCTGATTCGGTCTTTAAGTGTACCGCCAGGAAGGTACTCTACCGAGAGAAATAACCGATTGTCTTCAGAGATACCAACATCATAGATTGTAATAATATTAGGATGGAGTAACTGGGCGAGAATGCGGCCTTCCTTTTTGAAACGAAGGACAAAATCACTGTCTTCTTCGGGACGGTGCGCCAAGATTTTGAGCGCCACTTGGCGGCCGAGGGATTGTTGCACGGCGCGGTAGACGGTGGCCATCCCCCCGTGCCCGACCTCGCACTCGATTTGATAACCTGCGATCTGGGTCAATCCCCACGGACGCATGATTTCATTGCCTGAGTTCACTGTGAGGAACAAGTCTGGGCGTGAACCTATAAACTCAAGAGTATTTACTCAATTCTCACCGCCGCCTGAATTGACCGCCTGGAGGCCCGGCAGGCTGCCGAACACGAACGTTTGCAGGTTGAGCGTGCCATCCTGGAACGGGGTAGCACGACCGATGTTGGTCCCGTCGCCCAACACGCCTGCAGGGTTCCACCACAGGCCCAGACGGTGCCGTCGCTCTTGAGCGCTGCGGTGTGAGTCACCCGCCGCGATAGCAGCATCCCCGTAACTGCCCGGAGGATTGACGGCTTCCGCCCGGAGGCTGAACAGGCTCAATACAAGCCAAAACGAGGATAAGATGAGCGAAGTAGAGAAATGGAGGTGGGTCATGGGGTACCCTTTCAGGGATTGAGAGATTATTTTCATTTTAATACGGACTTCTCGTCTTCGAAGCAGAAATTTCCCCGGCTTTTCGCCACC
>JAVMKJ010000122.1:13100-18874 GCA_031732855.1 Candidatus Competibacter sp. | reverse complement strand
CGAACGACGGCGGGACGCCCCGCCCCTGTTTTGCTGACATCACGCCATGTTCGACACGGTTTTAATCGCCAATCGCGGCGCCATCGCCTGCCGGATCATCCGCACGCTGCAACGGCTCGGCATCCGGGCGGTCGCGGTGTACACCAGCGCCGATCACGGTTCCCGCCATGTACTGGAAGCCGACGCGGCCCTTTGGATCGGCGAGGGAATCGCCGCCGAATCCTATTTGAACGTCGAGCGCATTCTCGACGCCGCCCGGGTCAGCGGCGCGCAAGCCGTTCATCCCGGCTACGGCTTTCTCAGCGAAAACGCCGCCTTCGCCCTGGCCTGCGAACAGGAAGGACTGGCCTTCGTCGGTCCCACTCCGGCCCAGATCGAATGCTTCGGCCTCAAGCACACCGCGCGGGAACTGGCGCGAGCCCAAGAGGCGCCGCTGCTGCCGGGCACCGAATTGCTGGAAACCGTCGCGGAAGCGCGGGCGGCGGCGGAGCGCATCGGTTACCCGGTGATGCTGAAAAGCACCGCCGGCGGCGGCGGTATCGGGATGCGATTGTGCCGCGACGCCGAGACCCTGGAACGGTCCTTTGCCTCGGTGCAACGCCTGGGACGCAGCAACTTCAGCCACTCCGGGGTGTTCCTGGAAAAATTCGTCGAGCAGGCCCGGCACATCGAGGTGCAGGTGTTCGGCGACGGGCGAGGCGAAGTGATCGCCCTGGGCGAACGCGACTGTTCCCTGCAACGCCGCCATCAGAAGGTGATCGAGGAAACCCCGGCGCCCGACCTGCCCGACCCCGTGCGTCGGGCGCTGCACCGGACCGCCGCGCGGCTGATGCGGGCGGTTCGATACCGTTCGGCGGGCACGGTGGAATTCATCGTCGATGCCGCCAGCGGCGAGTTTTACTTTCTGGAAGCAAACACCCGCCTGCAGGTCGAACACGGCGTCACCGAACAGGTCACCGGAGTCGATCTGGTGGAGTGGATGGTCCGACTGGCGGCGGGCGATTTGCCGCCGCTGGACACCCTCGCGGTCGCGCCGCGCGGCCATTCCATCCAGGCGCGGTTGTACGCCGAGGACCCGGCTCGCCAGTTCCAGCCGCAATCCGGCCTGTTGACCGAAGTGGCGTTTCCGGACTGGGCGCGCTGCGATACCTGGATCGAGACCGGAGTCGAGGTGCCGGCCCACTACGACCCGCTGCTGGCGAAAATCATCGTCCGGGGCGAGGATCGGGAGCAGGCGCTGGCCGCGCTCGGTCGCGCCCTGCGGGAAACCCGGATCGGCGGCATCGAGAGCAACCTGGCTTATTTGCGGGCGGTCGTGGATCGCGACGCGGCGTTCCGCGCCGGCCGGCACACCACCCGCACCCTGGGCGAATTCGAATACCGGCCGGCGGTGATCGAAGTGTTAGCCGCCGGCACGCTGACCACGGTGCAGGACTGGCCGGGACGCCTGGGTTACTGGGACGTGGGCGTGCCGCCTTCGGGGCCGATGGACGATCTCGCGTTCCGCCTGGGCAACCGTCTGGTCGGCAATCCGCCCGGCGCGGCGGGGCTGGAATTCACCATGAACGGGCCAACCCTGCGCTTCCATGGTCCGGCGGTGATCGCGCTGACCGGGACGGAGATGCCGGCCACCCTCGACGGGCACCCCGTTCGCTTCTGGACGCCGCTCGCCGTGCCGGCCGGCGCGATCTTGCAAGTCGGGCAAGCCCGAACCGGCGCGCGGGCCTACCTGTGCGTCAGGCACGGCATCGCGGTTCCCGACTATCTGGGCAGCCGCGCGACCTTCACGCTGGGCCGCTTCGGCGGCCACGGCGGGCGGGCGTTGCGGTTGGGCGATGCGTTGCCCGTTCGACCCTCCGCGCCGGATGGCGGCGAGCAACCGTTCGATCCCAGCCTGATTCCCCGCTACGAGCCAGAATGGGAACTCCGGGTGATCTACGGCCCGCACGGGGCGCCGGATTTCTTTACCGAAGACGACATCGCGACCTTCTTCGCCACCGCCTGGGAGGTGCATTACAACTCCAGTCGCACCGGGGTGAGGCTGATCGGTCCCCGTCCGCGCTGGGCGCGGCCCGACGGCGGCGAGGCCGGCCTGCACCCCTCCAACATCCACGACAACGCCTACGCCATCGGCACGGTGGATTTCACCGGCGACATGCCGGTGATTCTCGGTCCCGACGGTCCCAGCCTGGGCGGCTTCGTGTGCCCGGCCACGGTGATTCAGGCGGACCTGTGGAAGCTGGGGCAGTTGCGACCGGGCGACCGGGTACGCTTCGTCCCGATCAGTCTGGATTCGGCGGTGCGACTGCTGAAGGCGCAACGAAGCCTGATCGAAACCCTGCAACCGGTCGCGGTGGACGTGGCGCGGGTCGAGCCGGATACCGCCATCCTGGAACGATCCGCGCCCGGCGAACACCCGGTGGACGTGGTTTACCGTCCGTCCGGCGATGCCGGTTTGTTGATCGAGTACGGCCCGCCGGTGCTGGACATCGCCCTGCGCTTCCGGGTTCAGGTGTTGTACGAGCGGCTGCGCGCCCGCGCCCTGGCCGGCGTGCTCGATCTCACCCCCGGCATCCGTTCCTTGCAGGTGCATTACGACCCGCTCCAGTTGCCGCTGCCCGAACTGCTGGCGCTCTTGCGGCAGACGGAACGGGAACTGGGCGATGTGGGCGACGCGGAGGTTCCCGCCCGCGTCGTCCATTTGCCGCTGGCCTGGGACGACAGCCAAACCCGGCTGGCGATCGAGAAATACGCGCAATCGGTGCGCCGCGACGCGCCCTGGTGTCCCAGCAATCTGGAATTCATTCGCCGCATCAACGGGCTGGACAGCATCGAGGCGGTCAGGGACATCGTCTTTTCGGCCAGTTATCTGGTGATGGGCCTGGGCGACGTGTATCTCGGCGCGCCGGTCGCCACCCCGCTCGATCCCCGGCAGCGACTGGTGACCACCAAATACAACCCCGCCCGCACCTGGACCCCGGAAAACGCGGTCGGCATCGGCGGTTCCTACCTGTGCGTCTACGGCATGGAAGGTCCCGGCGGTTACCAGTTCGTCGGTCGCACCGTGCAGATGTGGAACCGCTACCACGTCACCGCCGATTTTCCTCGACCCTGGCTGTTGCGCTTCTTCGATCAAATCCGCTTCTACCCGGTCAGCGAAGAGGAACTGTTGCGGTTGCGCGAGGAATTTCCCCGTGGCCGATTCCGGTTGCGGATCGAAGAGACCCGCTTCAGCCTGCGCGATTATCGAGGCTTTCTCGCCGCGCACGCCGACGGCATCGCCGCCTTCAAGGCGCGTCAGCAGGCGGCATTCGAGGCGGAGCGCGCCCGCTGGCAAGCGGCGGGCCAGGCCAGCTATCAGGCCGAACTGCCCGACTTGCCCACCGAGGGCGAGGAACGGGTGCTGGGCGCGGCCGAGGTCGCCCTGGAAAGTCACGTGCCCGGTAACGTCTGGCAGGTTCCCATCGCCGAAGGCGACCGGGTCGAGACCGGTCAGTCCCTGGTCATCGTGGAATCCATGAAAATGGAAATCACTCTGCAAGCCCCCTGCGCCGGACGGATCGCCCGCCTGCTCTGCCAACCCGGCACGGCGGTGCAAGCCGGACAGCGTTTGTTGATTATCGATACCGCCGCCTGAAGGAAGATGCGATGCCCGTTTCCGATCTCTCCCTGTCCGCCTTGCGCCGCGATTATCTGAGCGGTCGCCGCACCCCGCGCCAAGTGATCGAGGAGATTCTCGACCGTTCGCCCCGGTTCCAGGACGATAACATCTGGATCAGTCAGGTCCCGGCGGCGGAGCTGCTGGCGCGGGCCGACCGCCTGGCGGCGCAAAATCCCGCTCGCCTGCCGCTGTACGGAGTGCCCTTCGCCATCAAGGACAATATCGACCTGGCCGGACTGCCGACCACCGCCGGTTGTCCGGCCTACGCCTATCGACCCGCGGGTTCCGCCTTCGTGGTGGAACGGCTGCTGGCGGCCGGGGCATTGCCGGTGGGCAAGACCAACCTCGACCAGTTCGCTACCGGACTGGTCGGGGTGCGGTCCCCCTACGGCGCGACGCGCAACGCCTTCGATCCCGACTATATCGCCGGCGGCTCCAGCAGTGGTTCGGCGGTGGCGGTCGCCAAGGGGCTGGCCAGCTTCGCGCTCGGCACCGATACCGCCGGTTCCGGACGGGTGCCGGCGGCGTTCAACCATCTGGTGGGGCTGAAACCCAGCCGGGGACTGCTCGGCGCCAGCGGCGTGGTGCCGGCCTGTCGGACCCTGGATTGCGTCAGCATCCTGGCCTCGAACGCCGCCGACGCGGCGACGGTATTCGAGATCGCCGCCGCTTTCGACCCCACCGATCCCTATGCGCGCGAGTTGCCGCAGGTTCCCGCCGAGCGCCGCGCCCGCTTTCGATTCGGGGTACCACAGGTCGATCAACTGGAATTCTTCGGCAACCGGGGCGCGGCGCGGGCGTTCCAGGCAGCGGTGGATCGCTTGCAGGCGATGGGCGGCGAGGTGGTAACGCTCGATTTCACTCCGTTCCTGACCGCCGCCCGCCTGCTTTACGAAGGACCGTGGGTGGCGGAACGCTACGCCGCCATCGCCGACTTCATCCAGCGCCAGCCCGAGGCGTTGTTTCCGGTCACCCGCGCCATCATCGAACCGGCCGCTCGCGCCGGCGCGGTGCAGGCGTTCGAGGCCCAGTATCGCTTGCAGGCGCTGAAGCGTCAGACCGATGCCACGCTGGCCGGGTTGGAATTCGTCGTCACGCCCACGGCGGGAACCATTTATACCCTTGCCGAAGTCGAAGCCGATCCGATCCGGCTCAACGCCAATCTCGGCTACTACACCAACTTCATGAATCTGCTGGACTACAGCGCGGTGGCGGTGCCGGCGGGCGTTCAGGATCGCGACCTGCCGTTCGGCGTGACGCTGTTTTCCTTCGCGGGGCACGACCGGCGGTTGCTGGCCTGGGCGGAAGCCTTCGAACGCGCGGCGGAAGAACCGCGCATCAAGCTGGTGGTCTGCGGCGCACACCTGTCCGGCCTGCCGCTGAACCCTCAATTGACCGAACGCGACGGGCGACTGGTGGCGGCGACCACGTCCGCTCCCCGCTATCGCCTCCATGCCCTGGCCGGCGGGCCGCCGTTCCGGCCGGGGATGGTCCGCGTCGAAACGCAAGGCGCCGCCATCGAGGTGGAGGTCTGGTCGCTGCCGCTCTCGCAACTGGGGAGCTTCATGGCCGGGATTCCCGCGCCGCTGGGCATCGGCACGGTGGAACTGGCCGACGGCTCCTGGGAAAAAGGTTTCATCTGCGAACCTTACGCCCTGGCCAGCGCCCGAGACATCACCGAATTCGGTGGCTGGCGAGCGTATCTGGCCACGGCAACCCGGGAAACTCCATAGCCTCATACCCATTCCCAGCAGGTATTATATTTCCCATATCGGGCGGATTAGCGAAGCGTAACCCGCCGAAACCGCAACCATCAGGATCCGATCGATGACGCAAGACGAACAACACCTGAGCACTCTGGTCGCCGCCTGCGCCAAGGAAGCCAGCGCCCACATTCTCGCCTACGCGGACGAAGCGGGGCTCGACCGGCTCTCGTTTCTGGTGAACGTCGCGGCGGTGCTGGCGTCGTCCGCCCTGGCGGCCCAGCCCGAGGATCAACTGCCCGCCGCGTCCCGCCATATCCAGAACGCCCTGGGGCTGGTGCATTGCCTGCGGGAGGATGAGGACGCGCGCCCTCACGGCGATTTCGCGGCGCCGGATGCCTGGCAATGAA
>JAVMKJ010000122.1:0-13000 GCA_031732855.1 Candidatus Competibacter sp. | reverse complement strand
GATGAGGACGCGCGCCCTCACGGCGATTTCGCGGCGCCGGATGCCTGGCAATGAATGGGGGCCGACCGCCGACCCCGCTCCTTCTTCCAGGCTCCCGGCCTTGAAACCGGTTCAAGCCAGGCCGGGATCGGCCCGTTCGAGGATCGGCTCCAGCGCCAGACCGCGCGGCAGGGTGCCGTAGTGGCGCTCGTTCCGGTCGCCCAGCCGTGAGGCGATAAACGCCTCCGCCACGGGCGGGGGGCCGGCTTGCGCCAGCAGGGCCGCCTGCAGGGTCAACGCCATCTGGTCCACCAGCGCACGGGCGCGATATTCCAAATCGGTCGGATCGGCCAGTTCGTCCCGCAGGCCGCGGATCGCCCGGTCCAGCCGGGCATCGGCGCCGGCCGCCCGATCCAGTTCGGTCAGCCACACCTCCAGCACCGCCGGCGTCTTGGCCACGGCGCGCAGGACATCCAGCGCCTGCACGTTGCCGGAGCCTTCCCAGATGGCGTTGATCGGCGCTTCGCGGTACAGGCGCGGCATGATGCAGTTTTCCATCACCCCGTTGCCGCCGATGCATTCCATGGCTTCATAGGCATGGTGCGGAGTTCGCTTGCAGATCCAGTACTTGCCGACCGCGGCTCCCAGGCGCAGCAGGAGCCGTTCCGGTTCCCGGTCGGAACCATCCAGCGCCCGCGCCATCCGCAGGGTCAGGGCCAGGGAGCCCTCCACCTCCAGATGCAGGTCGGCCAGCACGTTCCGCATCGCCGGTTGCGCGATCAGAGGTCGGCCGAAGGCGCTCCGATGCGTGGCGTGGTGCACCGCCTGGGCGACCGCCTGGCGCTGGCCGGCGCTGGAGCCGATCATGCAGTCGAAGCGGGTCAGCGCCACCATCGCCAGGATGGCCCGCACGCCCCGGCCTTCCTCCCCGACCATCCAGCCCAGCGCCCCGCGCAACTCGACCTCGCTGGAGGCGTTGGCCACGTTGCCCAGCTTGTTCTTCAACCGCTGGATCTGGAGCGGGTTGCGGGCGCCGTCCGGCCGCCAGCGCGGCACCAGGAAGCAGCTCAGCCCGCCGGGCGCCTGTGCCAGCATCAGGAAGGCGTCGCTCATCGGCGCCGATAGAAACCACTTGTGACCCACCAGTTCGTAGGCCTCGCCGGGACCGCCGGCAGCCAGGGGAAAAGCGCGGGTGGTGTTGGCCCGCACGTCGGAACCACCCTGCTTCTCGGTCATCCCCATGCCGACGGTCAGCGCCGCCTTTTGCTCGGGAGGCACGTCGCGCGGGTCGTAGCCACATTCCAGCACCTTGGGCAACCAGCGCTCGGCAACGGCCGGCGTCAGCTTCAGAGTCGGCACGGCGGCGAAGGTCATGGTCACCGGGCAACCGTGCGCCGCTTCCACCTGGGCGTGCAGGTAATACTTGGCGGCGCGGAGGACATGCGCGCCCACCCGCCGGCTGGTCCAGGGCAGGGAATGCAGTCCCCCGACGAACGCCATCCGCATCAACTGGTGATAGCTGGGGTGGTAGCGCACCCGGTCGATCCGATGGCCGTAGCGGTCGTGAGTGTCGAGCTCGGGTTTGAATTCGTTGGCCAGAAAGCCCAGTTCGATCACCGCGGGGCGGCCGCAGATTGCGCCGAAATGCTTCAGCTCCTCCAGCGCCCAGGCGGCCCCCTCCCGGATCACGCCGTCCCCGAGCGCCGCGTCGCTTTCGAACAGATTGTAGTCTTCGAGCGGCGGCGCCTGGTTGAAGACCTCGTGGGTTTCCGCCGGCGCCTCCGGGCGGTCGCTGCATGTTCGCGGGTTCACGGTCGGCCTCGCTTGCGCCGGCGGCGCGGAAAAAGTGGGGTAATGTCTCGCCATTTTTGCCAGAATGACTGAAAGGTTCAACGTTTCCCATCCGAGGGCAGCAATTCTCATTTTGCTGTAAGTCGTAGGGTGGGTTAGGCGCGCCTTGCGAAACTTCATCCATGGAACGTCACGGTCGAGGCGCGCCGTAACCCACCGTTGCGCGAGCGTTGCCGGTCTGGTGGGTTACGGCGCGCGGAACGCCCGGTGGTAATCTCGGCATGGGTAGGGGGCGCGCCTAACCCACCCTACGGCGGACGTACCTTTCAAGCCAAAATGAGAATTGCTGATCCGAGGGATCGCCCATGTATTGGGAGCATTTCGATCACGGCGCCGACATCGGCGTGCGCGGCCATGGTGCCAGCCCGGACGAGGCGTTCGTCCAGGCGGCCCTGGCGATGACGGCGGTCGTCACCGACCCGGCCGCGGTGCAGCCGGCGATCGCGGTCGCCATCGCCTGCGAAGCGCCCGACATCGAACTGCTGCTGGTCGATTGGCTCAACGCCCTGATCTACGAGATGGCGACCCGCCGGATGCTGTTCGGCCGCTTCGCCGTGCGGATCGAGGGCAACGCGCTGCGCGGCGAAGCCTGGGGCGAGCCGGTGGATCGCGATCGGCATCCGCTCGTCGTGGAGGTGAAGGGCGCCACCTACACCACCCTGAGGGTCGGACGGAACCCGGACGGCGCCTGGATGGCCCAATGCGTGGTGGACGTATAACGAATGGGAGATGCCTCATGGATACCGCACGCCTGATCCGTCGCGACGAGTTCGCCTGGGAAATCCCGGCCAGGGGAAAGATGCGGGTGCCGGCGATCATCTACGCCGACGAAGATCTGATCCGCGACATGGACGACAAGGTTTACGAACAGGCGAGCAACGTGGCCGCGCTGCCCGGCATCGTCGGGGCGTCCTATGCCATGCCCGACGCCCACTGGGGCTACGGTTTCCCCATCGGCGGCGTGGCGGCCTTCGATCCGGCCGACGGTGGAGTCGTTTCCGCCGGCGGCGTGGGCTTCGACATTTCCTGCGGGGTCCGCACCCTGCACACCGGTCTCCACCGCTCGGAGATCGAGGCCATCAAACCCATCCTGGCGGAGGATCTGTACGCCCGTATTCCCTGCGGGGTCGGCAGCACCGGCTCCATTCGCCTGAGCGCCCGCGAAACGAACGCCATGCTGACCGATGGAGCGCAATGGGCGGTCCGGCGCGGCTACGGCACGGTGGAAGACCTGGAACGGATCGAGGAAAACGGCCGGATGCCGGACGCCCGGCCAGACGAGGTCTCGGACAAGGCCAAGCAGCGCCAGCGCGACGAAATGGGCACCCTCGGCTCCGGCAACCATTACCTGGAAGTGCAACAGGTCGCCCGGGTGTTCGATCCGGCGATCGCGACCGCCTACGGCCTGCGCGAAGGCGACGTGGTGATCAGCATCCACTGCGGCTCGCGCGGCCTCGGCCACCAGATCGGCACCGATTTCCTGAAAAGGATGCTGGCCTGCGCCGGCCAGTACGGCATTCACCTGCCCGACCGCGAACTGGCCTGCGCCCCCCTCGAATCCCCGGTCGGACAGTCCTATCTGGGCGCGATGCGGGCCGGCATCAACTGCGCCCTGGCCAACCGCCAGATCCTCACCCACCTCACCCGCGAGGTCTTCGCCGATCTGCTGCCCGAGGCGCGTCTGACCCTGCTGTACGACGTGTCCCACAACACCTGCAAGCTCGAAGAACACGTGGTGGACGGCGCGACTCGCCGGCTGTTCGTCCACCGCAAGGGCGCCACGCGCGCCTTCGGTCCCGGCCATCCGGCCATCACCCCGGCCCTGCGCGACGCCGGCCAGCCGGTGCTGATCGGCGGCACCATGGGCACGGCCTCCTACGTGCTGGCCGGCGTCCAGGAGAGCGAATCCCGCAGTTTCGGTTCCGCCTGCCACGGCGCCGGCCGGGCGATGAGCCGCCATCAGGCGACCCGCCAGTGGCAGGGCCGGCAGGTGGTCGACGATCTGGCCACCCGGGGCGTACTGGTTCGCAGTCCTTCGCTGCGCGGGATCGCGGAAGAGGCCCCGGGCGCCTACAAGGATGTCGGCGCGGTGGTGGACGCCGCCCACCGCGCCGGCCTGGCACGCAAGGTGGCGCGGCTGGAACCGATGGCATGCATCAAGGGCTGAGACCGCCGGCGCCGCGCGCCGCCGAACTCGATCCCGGTCGAAACCGGACATGAGGAACCCCACCAAAATCCTGCTCGCCGGCGCCGTGCTCGCCCTGGGCGGCGCGGCGCTTTACTACCTCCATCCCTGGTCCGGGATCGAGTCCGGAAAAGCGCCGCGCGCCGCGCCGCCGGCCCCGGTCGCGGTCGCGCAAGCCGCGATCCGGGACGTGCCGCGGATGCTGGAGGTGGTCGGGCGGGCGGAAGCCTACGAGAGCGTGACCCTGAAGTCGCGGGTGGACGGACAGGTGGTGGCCCTGCCTTTCGTCGAGGGCCAGGCGGTCGCGGCCGGCGCGGTGCTGGCGCGCCTCGATCCGGCCGACTTCGACGCCCGGTTGCGGCAGGCCGAGGCGAATCTGGCCCGCGATCTGGCGCAACTGGCCAAGGCGCGGCTGGACGTGGAACGCTATCTGTCCCTGAAGAACCGCAATTTCATATCCGATCAGCAGGTGGCGGATGCCCGCGCCACCGCCGATGCCCTGGCGGCCACGGCGCGCGCCGACGAGGCGGCGGTCGATTCCGCCCGCCTCCAGCGCGGCTACGCCACGATCCAGGCCCCGTTCGCCGGTATCATCGGCGCCAAGCTGGTCTCGCCCGGCGCGGCGGTCAAGGCCAACGACACGACGCTGGCCGTGCTGAACCGGATCCGGCCGATTTACGCGAGCTTCGCGGTCCCCGAACGTTACCTGCCCCGCCTGCGGGCGGCGCTGCGGGTGGGGGCGCTGCCGGTCACGGTGACGGTGCCGGGCGACCGCCAACAGCCGTTCGCGGGCGAGGCGCGGTTTCTCGACAACGCCGTCGACCCGGCCACCGGCGCCATCCAGATGAAAGCCACGATCCCCAACGATGCCCAGGCCCTGACGCCGGGACAGTTTCTGAACGTCAGCCTGACCCTGGACCTGATCCCCGGCGCGGTGACCGTGCCGGCGGCGGCGGTGCAGCAGGGGCCGGAGGGGAGTCTGGTGTTCGTGGTCAAGCCGGATGACACCGTCGAGGCCCGCCCCGTCGTCGTAACGCTGAGGCAGGGTGGAATGGCGGTGATCGATCGGGGGTTGCGGGACGGCGAAACCGTGGTCACCGACGGGCAACTGCGGCTGTCGCCGGGGGCCCGGGTGCAAATCAAGACCGGCGGCGGGTGAAGGAACCGGCGTGCAACTGCCCGAACTGTGCATCCGCCGCCCGGTGATGACCACGCTGCTGATGGCGGCGTTCCTGATCTTCGGCGTGCTCGCCTACCGCGCGCTGCCGGTCAGCGAGTTGCCCAGCGTGGATTTCCCCACCCTCTCGGTGTCGGCCTCGCTGCCGGGCGCCTCGCCGGAGACCATGGCCGCCGCGGTGGCAACCCCGCTGGAAAGCCAGTTCTCGACCATCGCCGGCCTGGATTCGATGACCTCGACCAGCGCCCAGGGCTCGACCTCGCTCACCCTGCAATTCTCGCTCGACCGCGACATCGACGCCGCCGCCCAGGACGTGCAGTCGGCCATCTCCGCGGCCTCGCGCCAATTGCCGGCCGACATGCCGGCGCCGCCCTCGTTCCGCAAGGTCAATCCGGCCGATTCACCCATTTTCTACATCGTCATGCTGTCGCCGACCCTGCCGCTGTCGGTGGTGAACGAGTACGCGGAAACCCTGCTGGCCCAGCGCCTCTCCACCATCGCCGGAGTGGCGCAGGTGCGGGTCTTCGGCTCGCAGAAATTCGCGGTGCGGGTGCAAGCCGATCCGGATCGACTGGCGGCCCGCGGCATCGGCCTGGACGAGTTGCAAAAAGCCATCGAGCAGGGCAACGTCAACCAGCCCATCGGCGGTTTCGACGGCCCGCGCCAAAGCGTGGCGATCGAGGACAACGGGCAACTGGCCAGCGCCGCCGCCTACGCTCCGCTGATCGTCGCCTGGCGCAACGGTGCCCCGGTTCGGCTGAACGAGGTGGCGACCGCGCTGGACGGCGTCGAGAACGACAAGATCGCCAGCTGGTACGTGAACCGGCGCGCCATCGTGCTGGCGATCCAGCGCCAGCCCGGCGCCAACACCATCGCCACCGTGGACTCCATCAAGCAGATCCTGCCGGCCTTTCAGGCCAAGCTGCCGGCGTCCGTCGAACTCCGGGTGTTGTACGACCGCAGCGAATCCATCCGCGAATCCGTTCGCGACGTGCAGTTCACCCTGGTGCTGGCGGGCGTTCTGGTCATCCTGGTCATTCTGCTGTTCCTGCGCAACCTGTCGGCGACCCTCATCCCCAGCCTGGCGCTGCCGATCTCGGTGATCGGCACCTTCGCGCTGATGCAGGCGCTGGGCTACAGCCTGGACAACCTGTCGCTGCTGGCGCTGACGCTGTCGGTGGGATTCGTGGTGGACGACGCCATCGTGATGCTGGAAAACATCGTCCGCCACATCGAGCGGGGCGAACCACCGTTCGAGGCGGCGATCGCGGGGGCGCGCGAAATCGGCTTCACCATCGTGTCCATGACCCTGTCGCTGATCGCCGTGTTCATCCCGGTGCTGTTCATGGGCGGCATCGTCGGCCGGCTGCTGCACGAGTTCGCGGTTACCATTTGCGCCGCGATTCTGGTGTCCGGACTGGTCTCGCTGACCCTGACCCCAATGCTGTGCAGCCGCTATTTGCGCCACGCCGACCCCCGGGCGCACAACCGGGTTTATCGGGCCTTCGAACGGGGCTTCACCGGCCTGTCGCGGGGTTACGAACGCAGCCTGACCTGGGCGATGGCCCGGCCGCGGGCGATGATGGTGGTGTTCGCCCTGACGGTGGTGGCGACCGCGGCCCTGTTCGGGAAGGTTCCCAAGGATTTCCTGCCCAGCGGCGACACCGGCCAGATCATCGCCTTCACCGAGGGCGCGCAGGACGCCTCCTTCGCCGCCATGGCCGAGCGACAGCGGGCGGTGGCGGCGATTCTGGCCCAGGACCCGAATATCGACGGTTTCATGTCGTCGGTGGGGGCCGGCGGTCCCCGGCCCACCGCCAATACCGGCACCTTTTTCATCCGGCTCAAGCCCCGCGACCAGCGCGACCTGTCCGCCGCCGGCGTCATCCAGAACCTGCGGCCCAAACTGGCGGGGATGCCGGACATCAACGTCTACCTGCAGAACCCCCCGCCGATCCGCATCGGCGGCCAGATCACGGCGGCGCAATACCAGTACACCCTCCAGGACACCGACCTGGACGAACTCTACCGATGGACCGATACCCTGCTCGACCGCATCCGCCAATTCCCCGGTTTCGTCGATGTCACCAGCAACCTCAACAATCGCGGTCCGGCGCTGGAGCTGAACGTGGACCGGGACAAGCTGGCCGCGCTCGGCCTGACCTTCGGCCAGGTGGAGGATGCCTTGCAGAGCGCCTTCAGCGCCCGGCAGGTTTCCACCATCTACGGCGCCACCAGCCAGTATCGGGTGATCCTGGAACTGGCGCCCGAGTTTCAGGCCGATCCGGCGATGCTGGCCCGGCTCCACGCGCGCTCCGCCACCGGAACGCTGGTTCCTCTGGATACCGTGGTTTCGGTCGCCCGCAAGACCCAGGCGCTGACCGTGAATCACCAAGGGCAACTGCCCTCGGTCACGATTTCCTTCAACCTGCTGCCGGGCGTGTCCCTCGGCGAGGCGGTGGACCGGATCGGGGCGCTGGAGAACGAACTGCGCCTTCCGGTGTCGCTGACCACCAGCCTGCAAGGGACCGCCCAGGCCTTCCAGGACTCGCTACGGGGGCTGGGCGTGCTGCTGCTGGTGGCGGTGGTCGTGGTGTACATCGTGCTCGGCATTCTCTACGAGAGTTTCGTCCATCCGCTCACCATCCTGTCGGGATTGCCCTCGGCCGGTCTGGGAGCCCTGTTGACCCTGCTGCTGTTCCAAGTCGATCTCAGCCTGTACGCCTTCGTCGGGGTGATCATGCTGGTGGGCATCGTCAAGAAAAACGCGATCATGATGATCGACTTCGCCCTCGACCGGCAGCGCAACGAAGGCATGGTTCCCGACCAGGCCATTTTTCAGGCCTGCCTGATCCGCTTCCGCCCGATCATGATGACCACCATGGCGGCGCTGATGGGGACCCTGCCGATCGCTTTGGGCTGGGGCGCGGGCGCCGAGATGCGCCGGCCGCTGGGATTGGCGGTGGTCGGCGGCCTGCTGCTGTCGCAACTGCTGACGCTCTATCTGACTCCGGTGATCTATCTCTATCTCGACCGCTGGCAACGACCGTCGCGCGATGGAAGCCGACCCGCGAACTGACAGCCGGCCGCCGGTCGTGCGACACTTCCGCCGGAGCGGTCGGGGAGGGTACCCTTCATCTCCCCGTGGTCCGAAAACCATCCGAACAATCGAACGCCCATGACCATTCGCAATCTGGACTACCTTTTCAAACCGGACAAAATCGCCCTGATCTGCGGCGGGGGCGACACCGAAACGATCATCGCCCGCAACCTGATGAGCGGCGGCTTCAAGGGACCGATCATGCCGGTGGATTCCAAGCGCTGGGCCCTGGAAGGAGCCCTCACCTACCCCGACATCGCCAGCCTGCCGCTGCCGCCGGCCCTGGCGATCATCACCCGGCCGCTGCGGGAAGCGCCGGCGCTGATCCGGCAACTGGGGGAGCGCGGCGCGCGCGCGGCGGTGTTGATCAGCGAGGCGCGGGGCATCCCGTCGGGCGAACGCAAAGCCCTGCATCAGGCGATTCTGGACGCCGCCCAACCCTTCCTGCTGCGGGTGCTGGGTCCCGGCTCCCAGGGACTCAACGTGCCCCTGGCCCACCTCAACATCAGTCTGAACCGCCAGTCGCTCCTGCCCGGTCAGGTCGCCCTGATCACCGAATCGGGGACCATCGGGCAGATCGCCCTCGATATCGGCAACCATTACGGTTTCGGCTTCAGCCACGTGATCCACCTGGGGGACAGCCTGGACGTGGATCTGGCCGACATCCTCGATTATCTGGCCGGCGACTTTCGAATTCGCGCGATTCTGTTGTACCTGGAGCAGATCGGCGACGCCCGCAAGTTCATGTCGGCGGCGCGGCGCGCGGCGCGCATCAAGCCCGTCATCGTGCTGAAGCCCCGTCGCTATCCCGAAGAGCCGGACGACGCGGTGTACGCCGCCGCCTTCCGCCGCGCCGGCCTGCTGCGGGTGGACGACAGCGAAGAACTGCTGCAAATGGTCAAGGTGTTGAAAGTGGCCAAGCAGGTGAACAACGACCGGCTGGCCATTCTGAGCAACAGTTCCAGCGTGAGCCTGCTGGCGACCGACACCCTGTATCATTTCGGCGGGCGGCTGGCGCAGCTTTCCGAAACGACCCAGCATGGGCTGGAAAAGCTGATCGAGTCGAACGCTCTTCCCAACCCGATCGACCTCGGCGATCAGGCCGATGCCGGCACCTACGACCGGGCGCTGGACCTGCTGATCGCCGATCCGGGGGTGGACGGCGTACTGGTCGTCAAAACCCCCAGCGCCCTCGGCGACACGGTGGCGGTGGCCGACGCCCTGGTCAAGCGCTCGCCGAAAAGCCGCTGCTGCCTGATCGCCAGCTTTCCCGGTCCCCGGACCGGCGCGGAAGCGCGGCGGGGGCTGGAGCAACAGGTGCCGACCTACGAAACCGCCGGCGGAGCGGTGCAGGCCTTCATGCGCATCGTGCAGTACAAGCGCAATCAGACGCTGCTGATGGAAACCCCGCCCTCGATGCCGGAGGAATTCACTCCCGATGTCGCCGCGGCCCGGATCGTGATCGCCAGGGCGCTGGCCCAGGGCCGCCGCAGCCTCAACGAATACGAGGCGATGCGGCTGTTGGCCGCCTACCGCATTCCGGTGGCGGACACGTTCCTGGCGCTTTCGCCCGAGGAGGCCGCCGCAACCGCCGCCCGCCTGAACGAGCCGGTCGCCCTGAAGATCGTCTCGCCCGACGTCGCCGCCAAGTCGCAGGTGGGTGGGGTGGCTCACTATCTGAACACCCCGGACGCGGTGCGGCAGGCCGCCGCCGCGATGCTGGCGCATCTGGGCGTGGTGGCGCCGGCGGCCCGGTTCGACGGCTTCGTGTTGCAACCGATGACGGCCCGCGACGGCGCCTATGAAATGGCCGTGGGCGTGCGCTCCGGCGAGCGCTTCGGCCCGGTGATCCATTTCGGCCAGGGTGGCACCGAGGCGACGGTGATCAACGATCTGGCCTACGGCCTGCCGCCGCTCAACATGCACCTGGCCCGCGAGATGATGGCGCAGACCCGGATCTACCAGCGCTTGCGCTTCAGCGTGCTGCGCCGCGCCGATCTCAACGCTCTGGCGCTGACGCTGGTCAAGCTTTCGCAGATGGTCGTCGATCTGGGCGAACTGGTCGCGCTGGACATCAACCCGCTGTGGGCCAGCGCCCTGGGCGTGCTGGCGCTGGACGCCCGGGTGCGGCTGGCGCCGGCGACGGCCGATCCGGCCGAGCGCCTGGCGATTCGTCCCTATCCCAAGACACTGGAGGAAACCATCGCCCTGCCCAACGAGCGGAAACTGCTGTTGCGCCCGGTGTTGCCCGAGGACGAACCGCCGTTGCAGGCGCTGGTGTCGCGGGCTTCGCCCGACGACCTGCGATTGCGGTTTTTCCAGCCGATCCGCGAGCTGTCGCACGACATGGCGGCGACGCTGACCCAGATCGATTACCATCGGGAGATGGCGCTGGTGGCGGCCGAACCCGGTCTGCCCGGCAAGGCCGAAATTTACGGTATCGTCAACCTCAACGCCGATCCGAACAACGATCGGGCGGAATATTCCATCATCGTCGACCGGGCCTTGATGCGTCTCGGTCTCGGCGGCCTGTTGATGCGGCGGATCATTCATTACGCCCGCGCGCGCGGCATCGGCGAAATCTACGGCGAAGTGCTGACGGAGAACAAATCGATGCTGCAACTGGACCGGGCGCTGGGTTTCGCCATCCACAACGATCCCGACGACCCCGGCTTGAAGCACGTCGTTCTCAAGCTGCACCAGATCGCCATGTCGGCGGGATGAACCGGGAGATCGCCCGTGCGCTTCGAGGACCTGCCCCCGAACCTGCGATACGACGCCGAACGGGCCGCCTGCCGGTTTCTGGTGAAAAACCGGTACGTCAGTTTGGACGAGGCCTGCCAGGCGCAGGAGGTGACCCTGCCCGAGTTGTGGAGCCGGATCCTGAGCGAGGCCGGTTTGCCGGAAAGCGACCCGCCCGCGTTCGCGCCCTTTTCCTGAAGGAAGGCACGGTCATATAGGGCCCGTATACCGGTTGTGGAATTCCCCTCCCTGGATCAGGAGAAGTGGCGGGCGGCGCCGGAGTATCCTGCAGCGACGCTTCAGGCGCCGTGGCGCTTGCGATAGCGTTCCAGGAATCGGCCCAGGCGTCCGATCGCCTCGATGAGGTCGTCCTCGTGGGGCAGGAACACGATCCGCAGGTGGTCCGGCTGGGGCCAGTTGAAGCCGCTGCCCTGCACCAGCAGCACCTTTTCCTCCAGCAGGAAATCCAGCACGAACTGCTGGTCGTCGGCGATCGGATAGAGCTTGGGATCGAGTCGCGGAAAGAGATAAAGCGCCGCCTGGGGCTTGACGCAACCGACGCCGGGAAGATCCGCGATCAACTGGTAGGCCAGGTCGCGCTGCTTGCCCAGGCGGCCGGTGGGCAGCACCAGGTCCTCGATGCTCTGGTAACCACCCAGGGCGGTCTGGATCGCGTGCTGGGCCGGAACGTTGGCGCACAACCGCATCGAGGCGAGGATGGTGAGACCCTCGATATAGTCCTGGGCGTGGCTCTTCTCGCCCGACACCACCACCCAGCCGGCGCGGTAGCCGCAGGCCCGGTAATTTTTCGACAGTCCGTTGAAGGTCAGGCACAGCACGTCGTCGGCCAGCGACCCGATCGAGGTATGCCGGGCGTCGTCGTAGAGCACCTTGTCGTAGATCTCGTCGGCGTAGAGGATGAGCTGGTGCTGGCGGGCGATCTCGATGATTTCCTTCAGCAACTCGTCGGGATACAGCGCCCCGGTCGGGTTGTTGGGGTTGATGACGACGATCGCCCGGGTGTTCGGCGAGATCTTGCCGCGCAGGTCGGCCAGATCCGGCATCCAGCCGGCTTGCTCGTCGCACAGATAATGGCGCGGCACGCCGCCCGACAGGCTCACCGCCGCCGTCCACAGCGGATAGTCCGGGGCGGGAATCAGCACTTCGTCGCCGTTGTTCAGCAGGCCCTGCAGGGTCATGACGATCAGTTCGGACACCCCGTTGCCGATGTAGATGTCCTCGATCTGCACCCCGCGGATGTTCTTCTGCTGAGTGTAGTGCATCACCGCCTTGCGCGCGGCGAACAGTCCTTTCGCATCGCAATAGCCGGAGGCGTCCGGCAGGTTGTGGATTACGTCCTGCACCATCTCGTCCGGCGCCATGAAACCGAACGTCGCCGGGTTGCCGATGTTGAGCTTGGTGATCCGCTGTCCTTCGTCTTCCATCTGCCTGGCTCGCGCCAGCACCGGTCCGCGGATGTCGTAGCAAACGTTGGCGAGCTTGGCGGATTTCAGGATGGGTTGCATCGGGGCTTAATCCTGTGGGTACGTGAAGCCTTCGAGGGTGCTAAACGGCGTCCATCATAACCCGCCCATTCGCCTCTCGCCAGAACGCTTCGGAGTTGGAAGTGGTACGAACTGGCCCGCCGCATGGGTAGGCAATCAATTCATTTCCAACCGATACCTACCCAACCCCATCACCGCGCCCTTGCCGGCGTGGGTCCATTGGCCGAGCCACAGGTAGGGCCAGAACGGTTCCAGTCCGGCGCCGTCGAGTTCGATCTCGCCGATCAGCCCGCCCATTTGAATCAGGGCGTCCTGGCACGAGGAATAGCGCGTCCAGTCGTACCAGCGCAGGCGGGTGCGTTCCAGTTCGACGGCGCGGGCGGCCTGGGTCAGGCCGACGAAATCAGTCTCCAGCGGGTCGTCGGTGTGAAAGGCGGTCAGCAGGGAAATCCGCCGCAGCA
>JAVMKJ010000121.1:0-3614 GCA_031732855.1 Candidatus Competibacter sp. | reverse complement strand
CGAAACTTCATCCCTGGAACGTCACGGTCGAGGCGCGCCGTAACCCACCGTTGCGTGATCGTTGCCGGTCTGGTGGGTTACGGCGCGCGGAACGCCCGGTGGTGACCTCGGCATGGGTAGGGGGCGCGCCTAACCCACCCTACGGCGGACATACCTTTCAGGCCAAAATGAAAATTGCTGCGCCCTGGAGATCTCGTCGGTTCCCTCCGTTCAGTCCTGCGCCGCGGGCTCGTCCAGATCCCGCGGCCGGTCCACATGGTTTTCGGTGGGATAACGAACCAGCCAATCGCGCAGCAGCACGGCGTGTTGCCGTTCCTCCTCGGCCAGTTCGCCAGCCGTCCGGCGAGCGGCCGGGTCGGGGCTGGAACTGGCCACCCCCGCGAAAAAGTCATAAGCCCGCTCCTCGCAGGCCAGCACCAGTTCGAGCGCCCGCCGGGGGCTCATCCCGTAGCGCTCCTGGCCGATCGGCACGCTCTCCGGCGACTCCAGCGTCGGCCAGCGATGCTCCCAAGGCGCCAGGCGCGGCAATGCCCGGCCGCCCGCCAGTTCCTCCACCTTGTCCACATGCTGATCTTCCACCCGGGCCATGGTCTGGAACAATTCGGCCAGTTCCGGCTGGTGGTGGACGAGCATCTGATCGGCCAGTTCCCGATAACGTTCCACCGCCTCCCGTTCCAGGATTTGGGCGTGGGCCAGTAATTCCTCAAGCGTGGCGATCGTGGTCATAGCACGAATTTCGCTTCGATGGCCGTCAGATCGTCGCTGGCGTTCGCGACCGCCTCGGGATAGGGCGACAGCGCGGTTCGATAGAAAATTCCGGTTGCCAGCCCATCGTCGGCGAACAGCCGTCGGGCGGCCTCGGCCAGATCGGCGGTCGGCTCCGTCCCCGCGGCATGAACCTGCTGCTTCCAGCACTTCTCGTCCGGACGGTAGGTCACGCAGGGGCTCAGCACCTGCACCAGGGAAAAACCCGGATGGCGGATCGCTTCGACCAGCAGTCGGGCGATGCCGTTGGGATCGCCGGAAAATCCGCGGGCGATGAATCCCGCTCCCGCGGCCAGCGCCACCGCCAGCGGACGCAACGGCGCCACCCCGGTGCCGCCCGGAGCGATCTTGCTGTCCCAGTCGGACGTGGTGGTCGGCGACGGCTGGCCCTTGGTCATGCCATAGACCTCGTTGTCCATGACGATGCAGGTCAGGTCCACGTTACGCCGGCAGGCATGGAGAAAGTGATTGCCGCCGATGGAAAAGGCGTCGCCGTCGCCGCTGGCGACGATCACCGTCAGTTCGGGACGGGCCAGCTTCAAACCGGTCGCCAGCGGCAAGGCCCGGCCGTGGAGACCGTGGAAACCGTAACATTCGGTATAGGCCGGCAGCCGCGAGGAACAGCCGATGCCGGAGACGACCGCCACCAGTTCCGGCGGCAGATCGAGATGCGCCAGGGCGCGGAACAGCGCCGCCTGGACGCCGAAATGGCCGCAGCCCGGACACCAGATCGGTTTGACGTCGGACTTGTAGTCCTTGGCCGCGTGACCGGTCAGGATCGGTTGGGGCTTGCCCATGCGTTCACCTCCACTGCAACAGTTGCTCGAGCACCGCCGCCGGCCGGATCGGCAGGGGACCGGGCTGGTTGAGAACCCGGACCGCCCCCGGCAACAGGTAATGCGCCCTGAGATAACCATGGAACTGCTGGGAATGACTCTGCTCGACCACCAGCACCCGCCGGACGCCCTCCAGCAACGCCGCCAGCCGGGCGGGTTGCGGCGGGAACAAGAGCCGCAGCGCCACCACCTTGACCGCGAGTCCCTGCGCCCGCGCCCGCGTCGCCGCTTCCCGCACCGGCCCGGTGGAGGAGCCCCAGGTCAACACCGCCAGTTCGCCCTCGCCTTCCACATCGACCCAGGCCGGACCGTAATCGTAACGCAGCAACTTGTCGCGGCGCTTGTCGAGCTGGACGCGATGGTCGGCGGCGCGGCTGGACGGGGTACCGCGCGCGTTGTGCTCCAGACCGTCGGCGGTGTACTGGCCGCCCGGGGTACCCGGCAACGCCATCGGTGATACGCCATCGGCGGTCGTGGCGGTGTAGCGATCGTAGCGTCCGGAGCCCGCGACCGCGACCGCGCGCGGCGCGGTTCCCGTTCCATTCGCGGACGGCTTGTCGCACACCGCCTGGCTCTGCCCCAGAAACTGATCCGACAACACGATGGCCGGGCATTGCAGCGCCTCGCTCAAGCGCACCGCCCACTGGGTGGCGAACAGACAGTCGCCGACCGAATTCGGCGCCAGCACCAGATGGGGCGCGTCGCCGTGCAGGCCGTACAGCGCGATGCTCAGGTCGGACTGTTCCGATTTGGTGGGGATGCCGGTGGACGGTCCGCCGCGCATCACGTCGACCACCACCGCCGGAATTTCCGCCGCCACCGCCAGTCCCAGGGTTTCGGTCATCAGCGCCAGCCCGGGCCCCGAGGTGGCGGTCAACGCCGGCACGCCCCCGTAGGAGGCGCCCAGCACCATGTTCAGCGCGGCGATCTCGTCCTCGGCCTGGATCAGATGGCCGCCGAGTTTCCGCAACCTGGGCGCCAGCCACTCGGACAGATCGGTGGCCGGGGTGATCGGATAGACCGCCGCGAATCGTACTCCGCCGCGAAGCGCCCCGAGCGCCGCCGCCTCGTTTCCGGTCAGCATCCAGCGCGTTCCGGCGATCGCGGGCGCCGGCAACGGACGGACCGAACCCTCGAGCGCGGTGGCGGCCTCATGGCCGGCGGACAGCGCCTGCCGCAGTCGGGTGGCATCCAGCCCCTTGCGGGCCAGCGTCCGGCCAGCTTCCACCAGCGGTTCCAGCGGCAGGGCCAGCAGGCGCGCCAGCACGCCGAGCGCGACGATATTGGACCGCCCTCCCGGCAATTTCTCCGCCAGTTCTTCCAGGGGCAGCGTCACCCAGCGCGCCCCGCAGGCGAGAATGGCGGCGGGCGGCTCGCCGGCCTCGGCATCGGCCACGATCAAGCTGTCGGCATCCAGGGGGGCTTCGTCCACGAAACGGTCGGCGTTGTGCCAGTCCAGCGCCAGCAGGATATCGAAGCGGTCGCCGTGCCCCGCAATCGGCGCGCCCGACAGTCGCACCATCGACAGCGCCTCGCCACCGCGGATCTGCGGCCCCACCGAGCGCGTCATCAGTCCATGCCAGCCGGCCCGACCGGCGGCTTCCAGCAACAGGCTGCCGGCGGTGATCGCGCCAGCACCGCCACTGCCCATGATGGCGATCGCGACGGTGTTCATCGATGAAGCCAGGTTGCTCATGGAATCAGCTCTCAACTATGCGATCAATCATTATCAAACAGTGTCATGAATATTTCCATTGGATATAAAGCAGGATTGGTGCCAAATTAGAAGCTGTCCAAAAACTAACTGTTTGATTTTTTTGCTGGGTGCGCGGGCTTCCAGCCCGCTTTTGGCTTCTCCAGCGGGCTGGAAGCCCGCGCACCCAGGGAATTTTGCTTAAAAATCAATTCGGGGTTTTTCGACAGTCTCTTAGTCAAGAACCGACCAACCAACTGATATCACAAGGCCACGGGCGCGCAAACCTCCAATCGAGCAGCGCGGCGGATGCCCCGGAT
>JAVMKJ010000120.1:82190-90304 GCA_031732855.1 Candidatus Competibacter sp. | reverse complement strand
GCATGTTGCACTATTCCCGGCAGGAAGGCCGGCAGGAAGGCCGGCAGGAAGGCCGACAGGAAGGCCGGCAGGAAGGCCGGCAGGAAGGCTTGCATTCGGAACGGCGTCTGCTCCTGCGGCTCGTTCGCCGCCGCTTTGGCGAGGCCATGGCCGATCGCAGCGCCCCGGTTTTGGAGCGGATCGAACAACCGACGGTGTTCGAGGACTTGGGCGAGGATCTGCTGGACTGCGCCGATGCAACCGCCTGGCTGGCGCGGCTGAATGCGGCGGCTGGGGAAGAACGGCGCCCGGACGCTACCGATGCGGCTTGACTGATGTGCGGTATTGCCGGATACGCCGGTCCGTTCCTTCCCGGACTGGCCGCGCGCATGAACGCCGCCCAGGCCCATCGCGGCCCGGACGGGCAGGGCGTGTTCGAAGACCCCACCGCCGCCATCGCTCTCGGCCATGGTCGCCTCGCCATTCTCGATCTCACCCCCGCCGCCGCCCAGCCGATGCATTCCCCGGACGGGCGCTACGTGCTGGTCTTCAACGGCGAAATCTACAACTTCCCCGACCTGCGCCAGGACCTGATCGCCAAAGGCCACCGCTTCACCTCCACCGGCGACACCGAAGTGCTGCTGCACGGCCTGATGGAGTACGGCATCGCCTTCACCGAACGGCTCAACGGCATCTTCGCCTTCGCCCTGTGGGACCGGCGGGAACGGGACCTGTGGCTGGCCCGCGACCCGCTCGGCGTCAAGCCGCTGTACTACGCCGAACCCGCCCCCGGCGCCCTGTTGTTCGCCAGCGAAATCAAGGCGCTGTTGCAACACCCCCAGCTTTCCCGCGAACCCGACTTCAGCGCCCTGCAACAGCATCTCGCCTATTGCCACGCCGCCGGCGACCGCACCGCCTTCAAAGCGGTCAAGCGCCTGCCGCCTGGGTGCTGGTTGCGCTGGCGGGCTGGCCGGCCGCTCGATCTCCAGCGGTACTGGCGCGCTCCGTTCGATCGGGAACCGCTCCCGGACCGGCGGAGCGCGCTGAACGACCTGCGCCAGCACCTGCAAGCCGCCACCCGACGGCAAAGGGTGGCCGACGTGCCGGTCGGCCTGTTGCTCAGCGGCGGGCTGGACAGCAGCCTGCTCGCCGCCCTGGCCGCGCGGGAGGCCGGCGCCGGCCTCGAATGCTTCACCGTCACCTATCCACCAGCCGACAATCGTCTCGACCGCGCCGCCGAAGACCTGCCCCACGCCCGCGCCCTGGCCCGGCGACTCGGCCTGCCGCTCCATGAGATCGACCTGCGACCCCAACTCACCGAGCTTTGGCCCCGACTGATCGCCCACCTCGACGAACCGTTGGCCGATCCCGCCGCCATCGCCTGCTACCTGATCTGTCAGCTCGCCCGCCAACACGGCGTCAAGGTATTGCTGTCCGGACAGGGCGGCGACGAGCTGTTCTGCGGCTATCCCCGTTATCAGGTGTTCCATGCCACGGCGGGCCTGGACCGCTGGCCGCTCGCCCCGCGCCGGCTGATCGCTCGTCTGGCGGCCCAGCTCCCCGGCGCGCGGGAAGGCCGGTTCGGGGCCAGTCTCCGGCGGGTGCGGCGGGTGCTGACCGAACTGGCCGAACCCGCCGTCACCCGCTTTCTCGACCTCTGCGCCAACACCCCGCAGGCCGAAATCAGCCGGATCTGGTCGCCGGCGGCGCGGGACGCCCTGCGCGCCGAAACCTTCCGCGACGACTGCCAGCGCCATATCGCCGCCACCGGCTCGAACGGCCTGGCCGCCGTGCAGGAACGCGACCTCGCCATCTACCTGCCCAACCACAACCTCAACTATACCGACAAGATGAGCATGGCGGTGGGCGTCGAGGCGCGGGTGCCGCTGCTGGATCTGGAGCTGGTCGACACGGTCACCCGGTATCCCTACGCCTGGCTGCTGGGACGCAAGACCAAGGTGCTGCTGCGGGAAGCGGCGCGGGGCCTGGTGCCGGATTCGATCATCGACCGCCCCAAGGCCGGTTTCGGCGCGCCCTACCGCAAATGGCTGCGCTATGCCGCCCTGCAAGACGCCCGCGCCCGCAGCCAAGCCGGCCACGACGATCTGTATATGCTGCAATGGGCGGTGCTGACCATGGAGCTGTGGGCCAGGCGGTTTATCGATCAACCTTCCGCCGGAGCTCCCGCGTGAACGAAACAAAACAAGCCGTCCGTGAATTCTGGAACCAGGCCGCTTGCGGCGAGGATCTCTATCTGGCCGACACGGAGAAAGCGAGCTACGCGGCGCAAGCGCGGACGCGCTATGCCCTCGAACCCTATATCCGGGATTTTGCCCGGTTTGAGGAAACCCGGGGATTGCGCGTCCTGGAGATTGGCGTGGGGTTGGGGGCGGATCATCAGCAATTCGCCGAGGCCGGTGCCGATCTATGGGGTATCGACCTCACCGGGCGCGCCATCGAGCATACCCGGCGGCGACTGGCGGCTTTCGGCCTGACGTCTCACTTGGCGGTGGGCGATGCGGAACACCTGGACTTTCCCGATGAGTTTTTCGACCAGGTGTATGCCTGGGGGGTGTTGCATCACAGCCCTGACACGTCGCGAGCCTTCGCCGAAGTCTGGCGAGTGCTGAAACGTGGGGGGGGGCGAAACTGATGATCTACCACAAGCACAGCATCATCGGCTTCATGCTCTGGCTGCGCTACGGATTGCTGGCCGGGCGACCCTGGCGCTCCTGGGACGATATCTATGCCCATCATCTCGAAAGTCCCGGCACCAAGGCTTACAGCGTCGCCGAAGCCCGCCAACTTTGCGCCCGCTTCACGCATTGCCAGATCACCACGGTTCTCACCCATGGCGATTTGCTGACTTCCGCAGCCGGCCAGCGCCATCGCGGTGTGCTGCTGAGCATGGCGAAGAAGATCTGGCCGCGCTGGCTGATTCGGCAATTCTTCCCCAACAACGGCCTGTTCATGCTGATCACGGCGGTCAAGTAGCCTGGGTGTTGCGGGTGAGGGCGTTGCGGAAAGGTTAAAGGTGAAACCGGTTGCTTGAATGGTGGCGCTGACGCTACCATCACCCGATGATCATCGTGATCGACACCAACGTGTTCATCGGCGCCTGCATGGGTCTCGGCGCATCGAACGCCGTCATCGCCACCTGTCTGCAAGGTCGCCATACGCCGTTGATGGGAACCGCGCTCCTGGCCGAATACGAAGATGTATTGGGACGGGACGCCCTATTCGCGGGATGTCGCCTGACTCGCGCCGAGCGTGACGAACTCCTGGATATCTTCCTGTCCGTCTGCCGATGGACCCGCATTTACTACGGCTGGCGCCCCAATTTGCCGGACGAAGCCGATAATCACCTGGTCGAACTCGCCATCGCCGGCGCCGCCCGCGCCATCGTGACCCGCAACCTGCGCGACGTCGCGCGCATGGAACTGAAATTCCCGTCCCTGTCCGTGATTTCGCCAGAAGCCTTTTTGCAGGAGAACCCGCCATGACCGCCCTCACCCTGCGACTCCCCCAAGATAAACATCGCCGCCTTAAAGCCCTGGCCCAGCAACGGGGCGTCAGCATTAACCGGTTACTGGACGAGGCCGCCACGCTGCTGCTGACCGAATTCGACGCCGAAACCCGCTTTCGACTGCGCGCCGAGCAGGGTCGAGGCCAAACGGAACGTGGCCTTGCCCTGTTGCATAAAGCGAACGAGGCGGACTGAGGCCAAAAGCGAAAGGCGAAAGGTGAAAGGTGAAAGGCGAAAAGCCCAAGGCGGTTGCAGGTTATTAGAGCTTGCGTCTACTCTTTCGATTTACTCAGGATCCTTGGGCTGCAACCCACCATGAAACAAATCCTCCAATCCCTCAAAACCGGCGCCACCGAAATCGCCGACGTACCCTGTCCCGCCGTCCAGCGCGGCCAACTGCTGATCCGGTCCACTCACACCCTGGTTTCCGCCGGCACCGAACGGATGCTGGTCGAATTCGGCAAGGCCGGCTGGATCGAGAAAGCCCGCCAGCAACCCGACAAGGTGCGGATGGTGCTGGAGAAGATCAAAACCGACGGCCTGCTGCCCACGGTCGAGACGGTGTTCAACAAACTCGACCAACCACTACCGCTGGGCTATTGCAACATCGGCGTGGTGCTGGAGACCGGGCCGGGCGTCACCGGGTTCGCGCCCGGCGACCGGGTGGTCAGCAACGGCAAGCACGCCGAAGTGGTCGGCGTCCCGGTCAACCTGTGCGCCAGGGTACCCGACGCCGTGCCAGACGAAGATGCGGCGTTCACGGTGCTCGGCGCGATTGCTTTGCAAGGCATCCGCTTGGTCGGACCGACGCTGGGCGAGGCCGTGGTCGTCACCGGGCTGGGCCTGATCGGGCTGATGGCGGTGCAACTGCTGCGCGCCCAGGGGTGCCGGGTGCTGGGGCTGGATTTCGACCCCGCCAAACTGGCCCTGGCCCGGCAATTCGGCGCCGAGGTCGTGGATTTGGTGGCGGACCCCGATCCCCTGGCCGCTGCGCACGCCTTTTCACGCGGGCGCGGGGTGGACGCGGTCCTGATCACCGCCTCGACCCGGAGCAACGAACCGGTCCACCAGGCCGCGCGGATGTGCCGCCAGCGTGGGCGGATCGTGCTGGTGGGCGTCACGGGGCTGGAATTGTCGCGCGCCGACTTCTACGAAAAGGAACTGACCTTCCAGGTGTCCTGCTCCTACGGGCCGGGGCGCTACGATCCCCGCTACGAAGAGCAGGGCCTTGATTATCCGGTGGGTTTCGTGCGCTGGACCGAGCAGCGCAACTTCGAAGCGATGCTGGACCTGCTGGCCGAAGGCCGGCTGGACGTGAAGCCGCTGATTTCGCACCGCTTCGCCATCGCCGAGGCCGAACAGGCTTACGCACTGGTGGGCGGGGCCGGGCCGTCGCTGGGGATTCTGCTGCGCTATCCGACCCTTGCGGAACAACCGGAAGCGATCCTGCGGCGGCGGACGGTCAGGCTAAGGGCGCAAGGCCAAAGGTTACAGGTTGGAGAGGACGGGGAGGAAAGGATCGGAGACAGGGGACCTACTCCTTCTTTGAGGGACAGGGTCGGTCCACCCGCCGTCAGCTTCATCGGCGCCGGCAACTACGCGACCGGAGTGTTGATTCCCGCCTTTAAGGCGGCGGGCGCGCGGCTGCGAACGGTCGCTTGCAACGGCGGGGTGAGCGGCTTGCACGCCGGGTGCAAGTTCGGCTTCGCGGCGACCACCACCGATCCCGACGCAGTCTTCGCCGATCCCGACGTCGCCGCCGTGGTCATCACCACCCGCCACGACAGCCACGCCCGCTATGTCCTCCAGGCGCTGCAAGCCGGCAAGCACGTGTTTGTTGAAAAGCCGCTGTGCCTGACCCTGGAAGAGCTGGCGGAGATCGCGCAGGAGTATGGGAAAGTCAGCCCCCCCACCCCGAATCTCCCCCACCAGGGGGGAGGCAGTCCACTGCCTCCCTTTCGCCTTTCGCCTTTCGCCTTTCGCCTTCTCATGGTGGGCTTCAACCGTCGCTTCGCCCCGCAGGTGGTGAAAATCAAGCAACTGCTGGACACCGTTAGCGAACCCAAGAGTTTCATCATGACGGTGAACGCCGGGGCCATTCCCGCCGAGCACTGGACTCAGGATCGGGAGGTGGGCGGTGGCCGGATCATCGGCGAAGCCTGCCATTTTATCGACCTGCTACGCTTTCTGGCTGGCGCGCCGATCGCGGATTGGCATCGGCTGGCCCTGGATAGCCCGACGGGCGACACAGCGTCCATCGGCCTGGCTTTCGCCGACGGCTCCATCGGCGCGGTGCATTACCTCGCCAACGGCAGCAAGGCTTTTCCCAAGGAACGGCTGGAGGTGTTCGCCGCCGGCCGGGTGCTGCAACTCGACAACTTTCGCCGGCTGACCGGTTACGGCTGGCCGGGTTTTAAAAGGCTGAACCTGTGGCGGCAGGACAAGGGCCAAACAGGGTGCGCGGCGGCCTTCGTGCGGGCCATCGAGCAGGGCGGCCCGGCACCCATTCCGTTGGAGGAGATTCTGGAAGTGAGTCGGGTAACAATTGGACTGGGAACTGGCGGGGGATTGGGGATTGGGGATTACCATGCTCGTTGACCTTATCGCCGGGGCGCGCCCCAATTTCATGAAGATCCCGCCGATCGTCCGGGCGGAGGAAACCACGGTCCTGGACGTGCCCTGTCTGACCCTGCTCGACACAGCGAGCGGCCGGAAACGGTGACCGTTGGCACGGATGAACTGATCGGCACGAACCTCCCTCATCTGGCCCCGGCGCTGGCCCGCGTCACGGCCGGGCAATGGAAAAAAGCGCGAGCCCCGACCTCTGGGATGGCAAGATGACCGAACGCATCGTCGCGGCGCTGGAGAAGCTGCCCTGCGCCTGACTCTCCTTTCCCGCTATTTCCACACGCTGCGCCACCTGCGCCCGGTGCAGATTTACGGCCGGCTGTGGTTCCGGCTGTACCGGCCGCGCCCCGATTTACGACCGGCGCCGCCCTTGCGCGCCGGCGCCGGTCCCTGGATCGCGCCGCCAGTCAGCGAGCCCCGCCTGCTGGGTCCCGTCGCTTTCCGCTTACTCAACCAGACCCGTACTCTCGTCGAGACCGCCGACTGGAACCGGTCGGACTGGGACAAACTTTGGCTGTACAACCTGCATTACTTCGACGACCTCAACGCCGAACGCGCGGTGGAACGCCAGGACTGGCAGCGCGCCCTGATCGCCCGCTGGATCGCCGGCAATCCGCCCGGTCATGGCAACGGCTGGGAGCCGTATCCACTGTCGCTGCGCATCGTCAACTGGATTCAATGGGCGCGAGCGGGAAATACCCTGGAACCGGCTTGGACGCACAGCCTGGCGATTCAAGTTCGCTACCTCACCCGTCGCCTGGAGTGCCATCTGCTGGGCAACCACTTGTTCGCCAACGCCAAGGCGTTGGTCCATGCCGGCCTGTTCTTCGCCGGCCCCGAAGCCGAGCGCTGGCTTCATGCGGGCCTGCGCGTCCTCGACCGCCAGTTGACGGAACAGATTCTCCCCGACGGTGGCCACTTCGAACGCAGCCCGATGTATCACGCCATCATCCTGAAGGACGTGCTGGACTTGCTGAACCTGGCGGCCTCCGCCGACCCTTCTTCCGCTGGCAGGCGAGGAGAGCAAAGCTCTTCCCCTCCTTGGCCAAGGAGGGGTGGCGCACGGCGCCGGGGGGGGACGATGCCCGTCGCCGACTGGCAGCGCGTCGCCCGAACGATGCTGGACTGGCTCGAGGTAATGACTCACCCCGACGGCGAAATCGCTTTTTTCAACGATGCGGCCTTCGGCATCGCCCCGACTCTGGCGCAACTGGCGGATTACGCCGGAAAGCTGGGCCTTCCTTTCGCCCTTGGCCTTGCGCCGTCAACCTCACTCCTCACGCGGCTCGGGGACAGCGGCTATTTCCGACTCCAGGCCGGTCCCGCAGTGCTGATTCTCGATGCCGGCCCCATCGGTCCCGATTACCTGCCCGGCCACGCTCATGCCGACACCCTCAGCTTCGAGCTGTCTCTGTTCGGCCAGCGGGTCATCGTCAACTCCGGCACGTCCTGTTATGGAATCAGTCCCGAGCGCCAGCGCCAGCGCGGCACGGCGGCTCACAACACCGTGACGGTCGATGGCCAGGATTCCTCCGAAGTCTGGGGCGGCTTCCGGGTCGCCCGCCGCGCCCGGCCGCTGAACCTGCGCTGGGGTGAAACAGCCGATGGCGGTTGGGTCGAGTGCGCTCACGACGGCTACCGGCGGCTGCCGGGGCGCGTGACCCACGGGCGGCGCTGGACTCTGAGTCCGACCAGCCTGCGCCTCGAAGATCGGCTGTGCGGTCGCTACCCGAAAGCTGTTGTCAGACTGCATTTTCATCCGACTGTCCGCGCTGGCCTGGACGGCGCAATGAACGGCTGGCTGGGGCTACCTGATGGTCAACACCTGTGCTGGAACGTCGAAAATAGCGGCAGCGTCCGGCTCGCACCCTCGACCTGGCATCCCCGTTTCGGGGTCGGCGAAGCGAACATCTGCCTGGAGATTCTATTCGATGGCCCCGAAACACAACTATTGATTCAATGGTAAAGCCTTTCACCTTTA
>JAVMKJ010000120.1:0-82090 GCA_031732855.1 Candidatus Competibacter sp. | reverse complement strand
GCCTTTGGCCTTTCACCTTTAGCCTTTGGCCTTTCACCTTTAGCCTTTGGCCTTTCACCTTTAGCCTTTGGCCTTTGGCCTTTCCGAAAAAATCATGCGCATCCTCTTCCTGACCGACAACTTCCCCCCCGAAGTCAACGCGCCCGCCTCGCGTACCTTCGAGCATTGCCGCGAGTGGGTGCGGGCCGGGCATCGGGTGACCGTGATCACCGGCGCGCCCAACTTCCCCAAGGGAAAAGTTTTTGCCGGATACCGTAACCGGTTGTGGCAACGCGAGACGATGGAAGGCATCCAGGTCATCCGGGTCTGGACGTATATCACCGCCAACGAAGGTTTCGCCAAGCGCACGCTGGATTACCTGTCGTTCATGGTGACCGGGTTCCTCGCCGGTCTGATCCAGCGCCGGCCCGACGTGATCGTCGGTACTTCGCCGCAGTTCTTTACCAACTGCGCCGCCTGGATGCTGTCGGTGTTCCGCCGACGGCCATTCGTGTTCGAACTGCGCGATCTGTGGCCGGAGTCGATCAAGACCGTGGGCGCCATGCAGGACTCGGCGGCTTTGCGGTTGCTGGAGCGCCTGGAACGGTTTCTCTATCGTCGGGCGGCGGTCGTGGTCGCGGTGACGGAGTCTTTTCGCCGCAACCTGGTCGCGCGCGGCATTGATGCGCGGAAAATCGCCGTGGTGCTCAATGGGGTCGATCTCAGCCGGTTCCAGCCGCTGGCCCGCGACCCGGAACTGGCGGGTCGCCTCGGACTGGCGGGTAAGTTTGTCCTGGGCTACATCGGCACCCACGGCATGGCGCATGCGCTGGAGACGATTCTGGAGACGGCGGCGCGGATCCAGGCGCTGCCGGAGGGCGCGAACGTGCGGTTCGTGTTACTGGGAGATGGCGCGCGCAAGCAGGCCTTGCGGGAAATCGCCGCGTGCCGGGGATTGGACAACGTGCTATTCCTGGATACCGTGCCCAAGGCGGATGTCCCGCGCTACTGGTCGCTGCTGGATGCGTCGATCATTCATTTGCGCCAGGCGGATAACTTCACCCAGGTCATTCCGTCCAAGCTGTTCGAATGCATGGGCATGGGCATCCCGGTGTTGCACGGCGTGGCGGGCGAGTCCGCCGCCATCGTGGAGCGGGAAGGCGTGGGACTGGTGTTCGAGCCGGAGAACGCCGGGTCGCTGTGCGACAGTCTGCTCCGTCTGCGGCGGAATCGCGCGCTGTACGAGCGACTGCAGGCGCGGTGCCTTGCCGCCGCTCCCCGTTACGACCGAACCGCGCGGGCGCGGGAGATGCTGGCGATCCTGGAGCGCGTGGCGGCGAACGCCTGATACCCGTTCCCGATGGGACTGGTATTGCCCAGCTCCCTCCCGTGCGGGGAAGGGGACCCAGTAACCCATTGTTCCGAAAGGCTATCTTGGGAGGGCCAGGGTGGAGGGCGCGAACGGTTCCGTCCGGATTTTCCACCTCAAGCTGATGGAGTCCGATGGCCTCGCGCGGGGTGAACGCGATCGCTTCACGAGGCAATCAGTGGTGGGCGTCGCGTCTCGATTTCGGCAGAACGATCTGTCCCTCGCCGGAAAGACGGGTGGTTTTCATGACGGATCTCTCGGTAAGATCGGGTAAGAACGACGTAACCGTTCGCTCCCCTTGAATGCTTGTAAAACGACCATACCCCGATCGGCGACATCATTGCGAACGGCGCAACCCTGGAAAAAGGCCATGATCGACCTCCATTGTCACTTGCTGCCCGGCATCGACGACGGCGCTCCGGATCTTGCCACCTCTCTGGCCATGGCCCGGATCGCCGTCGAGGATGGCATCGAGGTCATCGCCTGTACCCCCCATATCTATTCCGGGCTCTACGACAATACCGGTCCGGCCATCCGCCGGGCGGTGACGGAACTCCAGGCGCGCCTCGACGAGGCCGCCATTCCCCTGCGGCTGACCTCCGGCGCCGATACCCACCTCGCGCCGGATCTGGTCGCCGGCCTGCGCGAGGGCCGGGTGCCGACCCTGCACGGCAGCCGCTATTTCCTGCTGGAACCGCCGCATCACGTGGCGCCGCCCCGCCTGGAGGAAACCACGTTCGATCTTCTGACCGCCGGCTACGTGCCCGTCATCACCCATCCCGAGCGGCTGAGCTGGATCGAGGACCGCTACGAGGCCTTCCTGGAACTGGCGCGCAGGGGCGCCTGGCTGCAGGTGACCGCCGGCAGCCTGACCGGCCGCTTTGGTTCGACGGCCCGGTATTGGGCCGAGCGCCTGTTGGACGAGGGCTGGGTGCATATCCTGGCGACCGACTCGCACGGCGTGGACCGGCGGCCGCCGCTGCTGGCGGAAGGGCGCCGGGCGGCGGAACGGTGGGTGGGAGCCGAGGAGTCGGTTCGTCTGGTGCAAACCCGTCCGCAAGGTATACTAGACAATTGCGAACCCGGACGGCTGCCGGCGATATTGGGTCTTGCCGCGACCATGCCGCCGGCCCGTTCGGGTTGGTTCTTGTTGAAGAAGTGGCTTGGTGGCGTTTGAACGATTCGATTTCTGTTATTTTAATATCCCCCGGCAGAGGGGAAGTACCGGAAAGGTAAGCCAATTTGTCGAGGAAAAAGCTTCTCATGGGCGCGGCGCTGCTCGCGGCGTCGTTCGGGATCGCCTCTTGCGCCGGCACGAATCAGACGGCGGCCGGTGCGGGCGCCGCGCCTGTGTCGACGGTCCCCCAGACCTCGCCGCCAGCCGCGCCATCCGTGCCGCCGCAACCAGCCGCCGTCGCCAATCCGGTTCTCGCCACCAAGGGCAACGCGCCGGGCGCCTTGGATTATCTGATCGGTCCGCAGGATCTGCTGAAGGTCGAGGTGTTCGGGATCGAGGATCTAAACCGATCCGTTCGGGTCAACTCCACCGGACAAATCTCCCTGCCGTTGATCGGCCTGGTTCAGGCCGCCGGCCTGACCGGCGAGCAACTGGCGGCCGACATCGCCGCCCGGCTCGGCAAGGACTACCTGCAGAATCCCCAAGTCACCATCTTCATCGAGGAGTTTACCAGCCAGCGGGTTACGGTGGTGGGCGCGGTCAGGAATCCGGGCGTCTTTCCGGTCAAGGGCCGAACCACCCTGCTGCAGGCGGTGGCCAGCGCTGGTGGTTCCACCAACGTGGCCGACCTCGGTTCGGTCAAAATTCTGCGCCCCGAGCCGGATGGCACCCGCAAGATGCTGGAATTCGATCTGGGCGCCATCCGCGATGGCCAGGTGCCCGACCCGGAAATTCGGGGCGAGGATGTGGTCCAGGTCGACACCTCGGCGGTCAAGGAGACCGTCCAGCAGATGAAGGAATTCGTCCTGCCCTTCTGGATTTTCGCGCGCTGAGCCGGCCGCGGCTTACCCGCTTTCACAAGGTTCCATCGCATGAATACCCCCGAACTTCCCAACGGCGCCGGCGCCGGCCCGTTCCCGCCGGGGCGCGCCCTGGCCGAACGTCAGGCCGGCGTTCCCATGCCGGCTCCACCTCCCCCATCCCCGATTTTCGAGGACGAGCCGGAAGGGGAGGGGCTCGACCTGCGCCAGTTGTGGGAGGTCATCGTCAAGCGCCGCTGGACCATCATCGTCTTCACCGCCATCGTGGTTGTTGCGGTGGTGACCGCCACTTATCTGAAGACGCCCATCTATCGCGCCAGCCTGACCCTGCAGATCGACCGCGAGGACATCAAAATCCTCGCCATGGGGGAGGTGTCCCCCAATGAGGCCCGCGGGTGGGGTGGCCAGGACTATTTCCAGACTCAGTACGAATTGCTGAAGAGCCGCAGCCTGGCCCGGCGGGTGGTCAATCAGATGGGTCTGGCCAACCGTCCGGTCGAAGTTCCGCGGTCGCCGTCGCTGTTCGGCCAGGTCGGGGACTGGCTGGCCGGCTGGCTGCCGCGGGCCGGCGTGGCCAAGGACGACACGCCGGGGGAGGAGGCGCCGGAGCCGGCTGCGGCGGACAGCGCCCGGCTCGAGGGCGCCATCGGCGGCGTCCTCGGCGGCCTGACCGTCGAACCGGTGCGCAACTCCCGGCTGGTGCGGCTGCATTACGACAGTCCCGACCCCAAGCTGGCGGCCAACATCCTCAACAGCCTGGCCAAGGCCTACATCAACCTCAACCTGGAGCGACGCTTCGACGCCACCACCTACGCCCGCAACTTCCTGCAGGAACGCCTGCAGCAGGTCAAGGCCAAGCTGGAGGAATCGGAGCGCGAACTGGTCGAGTTCTCCCGCCGGGAAGAGATCATCGCCGTCGACCAGAAGGAGAGCGTCATCACCCAGAACCTGACCGCCGCCAACGCGGCGCTGATCGATGCCGAGAAGAAGCGGATGGCCGCCGAAGCGATCTACCGGCAGATGCTGGGCGCCCGCGGCCAGGGGCTGACCCAGGTGCTCGACAGCAAGATCATCCAGGATCTCAAGCAGACCAGGGCCAAGCTGGAGGCCCAGTATCAGGACAATCTCAGCGTCTACAAGCCGGCCTATCCGACCATGGTGCAACTGCGCAACCAGATCAATCAGGTCGACGCCATGATCAATCAGGAAATCGGCAACATCCGGGCGGCGATCACCGCCGACTACGAGGCGGCCAAGAACGAGGAGTCCTTGCTGCGAACCAACCTGGACCGGATGAAGCAGGAAGTGCTGGCGCTGCAGGGCCGCAGCATCCAGTTCAACATCCTGCGCCGCGAGACGGACACCAACCGCCAGCTCTACGACGGCCTGCTGCAGCGCTACAAGGAAGTAGGCGTGGCGGCCGGCGTGGGCACCAACAACATCTCGGTGGTGGACGAGGCCAAGGTTCCGTCCCGCCCCTACAAGCCCGACATGCGGTCGAACGCGCTGCTGGCGCTGGTGCTGGGCCTGCTGGGCGGCGTCGGCCTGGCGTTCCTGTTCGAACATCTCGACGATACCGTCCGCCGGCCCGAGGATTTGGAAAAGCTGCTGGGCCTGCCGGTGCTGGGCGTGATCCCCATGACCCGACTGGAGCGGGGCGATGATCGGCCCATCGCCTTGGCCGGTCACGACGATCCCCGCTCGGCTTTCGCCGAGGCCTACCGCTCGGTGCGCACCGCCTTGCAGTTCTCGACCGCCAGCGGCGTGCCCCGGCTGTTGACCGTCACCAGCGCCATGGTCGGCGAGGGCAAGAGCACCACGGCGGTCAGCCTGGCCATCCAGTTCGCCCAGGCCGGCAAGCGGACGCTGCTGGTCGAGGCCGACCTGCGCAAGCCCTCGCTCCACCGCGTGCTCGAACTCGACAACCAGGTGGGCTTGACCCACTACCTGGCCGGCGGGGAGGCGCAGCCCATCGACATCACCCGGCCCACCCATATTCCCAATCTGTTCGCCATTTCAGCCGGACCTCTGCCGCCCAATCCGGCCGAACTGCTTTCGTCGGCGCGGATGGTGGCGCTGCTCGCCCTGGCCGCCGAGAAATTCGATCAGGTGATTCTGGACAGCCCGCCCCTGCTGGGTCTGGCCGACGCGCTGATCATCGGCAATCTGTGCGAGGGGACGCTGTTGACCGTCGAGATGGGCGGCACTCCGCGCGGTTACGTGCAGGGCGCGTTCAAGCGGCTGCGCGGGGCGAGGGTCCACGTGTTGGGCACCATCCTGACCAAGCTGGAAGCCCGGCCGGGCGCCTACGGTTACTACCGCAGCCATTACTACTACTATCACACCGGCTATTACGGCGAAACCGCGCCCGATGCCAAGCAATTGCCGGCCCGGGGGTGAGGGTCGAGGTTGAGGGTCGAGGACCATGAGCGATCCCGGCCCCGACGTTTTCGCCCTGGCCCTGGCCTGCTACCGGACCCCGCTGGCGCATCAGGACCGGCTGGCCGCGTCCGCGCCCCTGCCCGAGGACATGAGCCGGCTGCTGCGGCTGGCCAGCGGCGCCCCGGACATCTGCGAGGATGCCGCGCGCCGGACCGGCGCCAGGCCCGACGAACTGCGCGATGCCGCCCGGTTTTTGATCCAGCAGTTGTGCTTTGTCCGCGGCGCCGACCATTACCGGCTGCTGGGCCTCGAACCCGATGCCCCCTTCGAGCGGATCAAGGAGCATCACCGCCTGCTCATGCGCCTGTTCCATCCCGACCGCGCCGCCGGTCGCGAAGCCTGGACCGATCGATACGCCGCCCGAACCAACGAGGCCTGGACCGTACTGTCCCGGGCGCGGTCCCGCGCCGACTACGACGCCTGGTTGCGGCGGCGACCGGAACAGGCGCTGGTGCCAGGCCCCGCGACCGGGGCGCCGGCCGTTCCCCGAACGCGACCGACCCGCGCCAAGCGGTCGCGTCGGCCATCCGCCGGCCGGTCGCCGCCGCGGTTTGCCCTGCCGCGTCGCTGGGTGCCCGTGCTGGTGCTGGGCGGGGCCGCCCTGGCGGCCGCCCTGACGGTGGCGGGGGTTTATCTGGCCAGAACCCCGTCCGAGCCCGCCGCGTTCGTTGCGGCCGCCGACGTGGAATCCGAACGGCCCGCGACCTTCCTCGAGCCTCAGGCCGATCCCGCCGATCGCAGCGCGATCGGCGCGTTCCTGGCCATGCCGGACTGGCAGTCCCTGGAACGGCGCGAACGGCAGGCCCGCCAGCAGGCCGTTCGCGCGCGCGCCACCCGGCAGGAAATGGAACGGACCTACCAGGAACGGCTCGCGGCCGAAGAGGCGCCGCTGGAACGGATGCGGGCGGAACGGGCCCGGGTCGAGGAGGAGTTGAAAGCCGAACAGGCGCGAGCCGAACAGTCCTGGGCCGCGCGATTGGCCGCCGAACAACAGCGGCTGAAACAACTGCAGGCCGAGCAGGCGCGAATCGAACAGGAGCGGTCCGAGCGGCTGGCCGCCGAACGGCGGCGGCTGGAGGAACTGCGAGCCGAGCAGGCGAGGGCGGAGCAACTCGCCGACGAGTTGCGGGCCGAGCGGCGCCGGCTGGAGCAGGCGAGGGTCGGGCAGGCTCGCGCGGAACCGAAGCGACTCGAGGAACAGGCGAAGCAAACTCGGGCGGAGCGGGGGCGAGCCGAACCGGTCCGCTCGGAAATCGCGGCGGCGGGCGCCGTGCCGGCGATGGGGGCCATGCCGGACGAGCGCGAACCGACCGATCGGGAACTGGACGATTTGATCGGTCGCTACACCGCGGTCTACCTGCGCGGCGATGTGGAGGGTCTGATGACGCTGTTCGCGCCCGGGGCGCGCGGCAGGAACGGCGGCGACCGCGGCGGCATCCGCCAGGATTATGCCGCCTTGTTCGGTTCGCACCTGGTCCGGCGGTTGGAGTTGCACGATCTGCGCTGGGATCGCCGCGCCGGTTCGGCCACCGCCGCCGCCCGTTACGAACTGTGGCTGCGGCGGCGCGCCGACGGCGAGCTGATTCAGTTGACCGGGAATATCCGCTTCGAGGCCGGCAAGCAGGACGGGCGGGTTTTCATCCAGGCGATCGATTACGATTGGCCGGCGAATCGAGCGGAATAACTCGCGAGCGAACGACACGAAATGCCGATGACGAGGAACGCGATCCGGGTAGGCGGGTTGTTGCTGGTGGCCGCACTGCTGGCCTGGCGGGTGCTGGTCGACGGACTGGCCGACTTTTACGCCGGCCAGGAGACGCCGGAGGGAGCCTCCGCCGCGCTGCGCTGGCGCAACGACCAGCCGGCGGCGCTCTACCAGCAGGCGCTGGCCTCGAGCGAACGCGATCCGGCCGCCGCCGGGCGAGAGTTCCAGGCGGCGGTCTGGGCCGATCCCACCGATGCCCTGGCCTTTCTGGGGCTGGCGGAACTCTGGGCCGGATCGGGGCGCCAGGAGGAGGCCCGCAAACTGGTGGAGATCGCCGATGTGCTGGCGCCGATGCGCAGCCCGGCTCTGGCGCGGTCGGCGGCCTTCTGGCTGAACCAGAACCGGCCGGACCGGGCTCTGGAGCGTTGGAGCATGCTGCTGCGGACCCGGCCGCAGGCCGCCGGGCAGTTGTATCCGGTCCTGTTGCGGCTGGCCGACGATCCGGCGACCCGGTCCTGGTTGCGGCCGTTGCTGGACAAGCCGCCCGAATGGTGGAACGGGTTCTTTGCCTACGCGGCGGCCAACGCGGAGCGATCCGAGACGGTGATGTTCCTGTACCAGCAGCGCAACCGGGCCGGCGGGTCGCCGGATAACGCCGAACAGCGGGTTTATCTGGATCGGTTGTGGAAGGAGGGGCGCTGGCTGGAAACCTATCTGGCCTGGCTGGGAGGACTGGACGAGCGCCGGCAGCAGGGCTTGGGCCATCTCTACAACGGCGGCTTCGAATTGCCGGTGACCGAAATGGGTTTCGACTGGCGCCTGTCATCGCCGCGCGGGGTCGCGGTCGAGACCGTCGAGACCTACGGCACGCGCGGCGGCCGGGCCCTGCATGTTACCTTCGACGGCCAGCGGGTGCATTTCCAGCATGTCTATCAGCCACTATACTTGGAGCCGGGCCGATACCAGTTGCAGGGGCGGGTGCGGCCGGAACGGTTGCAGGCGGAGCGGGGGCTGCGTTGGCGGGTGCGTTGCGGCGGACCGTCCGCCCGAGTGCTGGTGGAGAGCGAACCGTTTGTGGGCTCGGACGACTGGCGGATGTTCGCGGCGGATTTCACGGTGCCGGAGACGGACTGCGCGGTGCAGTTGCTGCGGCTGGAATTGGACGGGCGCGCGGAGCTGGATTTCGAGGCGCAGGGTGGAATCTGGTTCGACGATCTGGCGATCAATCGGCGGGGCTAGGGCTGGTTTGCGGGGGGCGGATTTGAACCGCCGGCGCGGGCGAGCTGATTTCTGATGCGACCCATCGTATTTTTTGAGGTATTATTTTATCAGTAAAGGTAGCCGCCGGTGTTTGACCGGGTGGTGGACATGGTGGCGGTGGTGGTGAATGGGGAGGCAAGGTCATGAACGCGCGGTATGCGACGACAAGTCTGGCGCTGGTGCTGGCGGGATACGCCGCCGGTGCCGGGGCGGTGGAACCCTCGGCTCTGTTGCGGCAGCCGCAGGGGCGGGTATTCGTCGGGCAGACCACGGCGATGCAGCCGGCGCGGCCGGAAATGCCGCTGTACGCCGGCGACCGGGTCGTGGCCGTGTCCGGGGGCCGGGCGGAGGTGGTTTATCCGGACGGTTGCGCGGTTGCTGTGCCGGAGGGCAGTCTGTTGGCGGTCAAGGGCCCGGAGCAATGCCGGACGGGGCAGGCCCGGATTCGCGCCGTGGAGGGATTCCAGAACCCACGAATCGGCCAGGCCGGTCCGTTGCCCGGTCAGGGTGGCACGAGTGGCGATGGTCCGAAGGCCGTCCTCAAACAACTTCGGGGTAACGTGGCCGTCGGTCAGACGCGTGGCACGATGCCGGCCGAACCGGACATGACGGTGTTTGCCGATAACCGGATCATCGTCAAGGGCGCCGACAGTCGGGTGACCCTGGTTTTCGACGACCGCTGCTCGGTGACGCTGGAAGGCGAGCAAAATGTACTGATAGAGGAATTGGTGAAAAATCTGTTTGAGGCCAAATGCACGGGCATTTTCGCGACGCGGACGCCGCTGGTGGTGATCGGCGGGGTTATCGTCGCGGGCGCGATAGCGGCCAGCAACAACGATGACAACCAGCCCGCCAGTCGTGCCGCGCCCTAGGCCCAATCCCTGACGCATGATGTCGGCGGTCGAGCCCAACCGCGCCGGCGATCCCGGCGCGGTTCTGTTTTATGGCCTCGCGGCGTTGCTGGTGTTCGCGCCGCTCTATTGGGGCGGCAACCTGCCGCTGCCGCTCGTGGTCATGGAACTGACGGCGCTGGCCTTGCTGGCTTGGCGGTTCCGGTCGCCGCCGGCGGAGGGGAAACCGCTATCCGTCCCGGAGCGGGTTTTTCTGGCGCTGCTGTTCCTGCTGCCGCTGGCGCAGTTATTGCCGGTCCCCCTGCCGCTCTGGGCCAGCCTGCCCGGTCGAGGGTTCTACGCCGGAGCGCTCGCCCAGGCGGGCGTCGGCGGCGCCGGTTTCGAATGGCGGGCGATTTCGTTGATCCCGACCGCGACCGAATCCGCCTGGCTCTCGCTGTTGCCGCCGCTGGCGGTGTTTCTGGTGGCGGTCCGGCTCGAAACCCGGCGTTTGCTGGTGCTGGTGTGGGTATTTCTGGGGGTTGCCACCGGCGAGGCGCTCCTGGGGCTGATCCAGTACGGCAACGGGCCGGCCAGCCCCTTCCGGCTGGGAAACACCTTCATGGGGGACAGCGCGTCGGGCACCTACATCAACCGCAACCATCTGGCCGGCCTGCTGGAAATGGCCCTGTCGGTCGGCCTGGCGCTGCTGGCCGCCACGGTCGGTCGCGGCGCCCCGCGCCGCGCCGGCGGAAACAGGAGCCGGCGCAAGCGCACGTTCCGCCAATGGCTGGCCCGTTTCAGCGTGGCGCGGATCAACCAGGCGGCCGTTTTCGGCGCGATGTCGCTGGCGATCCTGCTGGGACTGATTTTTACCCGCTCCCGGGCCGGGGTGAGTCTGGCGATGATCGGCATTCTGCTGTGTACCCTCACCTTTTCCTACCGATTGGGCGGGCGCAACGTCCATGGGCTGATGGGGACCTTCACGGCGGTCGGGGTGGGGCTGGCCAGCCTGATCGGTCTGGCGCCGGTGTGGAGCCGGTTCGCGTACTCGGATCCGTTCGAGGAAGGACGTTGGCGGATATACGACGCCACGGTCCAGGCGATCGGCGAATTCTTTCCGCTGGGCAGCGGGGCGGGAACCTTCGTCGATGTGTTCCGGCGGTTTCATCCGGCGGATTTTCCGGGCGTGACCGTCAACCGCGCCCACAACGACTATCTGGAATGGATGCTGGAGTTCGGGTTGATCGCCGTACTGCTGATCGCGGCCTGGCTGGTGTTCTACGTTCGCCAGTGGATGCGGGTGTGGAAGCGCGGCGACTGGATGCCGTTCCGATTCGCGCAGGCGGGAGCGGGGATCGCGCTGTGGCTGATGATGCTGCACGCGCTGGTGGACTTCAACCTGCGGATTCCAGCCAACGCGCTGTTCGCGGCGTTCCTGGCAGCGGTGTTTTTCCACCAGCCGCTGGAGGAAGAACGGCGGCCCTCGCCCCGCCGGCGCCGGTCGTCCGGAGACGATGAAAAGGCGGGCGGTCCGGCTCCGCCGCCGGCCAGTGGGATTCCCCCCGAGAATCAGGTCAATCCGTTCGCGACGTGAGGAGCCGGGAGCGAGGAGTGAGGAGCCGGATGGTTTTACCTTTTACCGTCTGCCTTTCATCCTTTACCGTCGGTTGTCAGACGATCCCAGTTGCCGATCCCCCGTCGCCGGAACTCGCCTTGCTCGTTCGGGTCAACGCCGCTGTCAATCGCCAGGGTCCGCCCTGTCCGCGCGACTACTGTCTGGATGGCTGGCCCGAGGTCGCCGATCTGGACCGGCTGGACTACTGGGATTGCAAGGCCTACGCCGTCGCCAAGGCCGATCGACTGATCCGCCGGCACGGCTACGATCCGGACCGGCTCGAATACCTGCTGGTCGCCGGACCACCGCTGCGGGTTACCCACGCCGCGCTTCTGGTGGATGGCCGCTGGGTACTGGACATGGGCCTGCGCTGCCAGGTCTGCGAACTGGAGCGGTTCGCCGCCGGGGTCGAGATCGCTGGCCGGCTGCCGGTGGCGGATCTGCCCTACGTGCATCGGGCGTTGCATCGGCCGGTTTCAAGGCCATGAGGCGGAAATGCTCGGCCATGAAGGCAAACGCCGCGCCTCGGGTCTGGAACGGATTGGGCTGGATCGCGCGCTCGGGATGCCGCCGGACGTATTGACGCCGGCCGGCTGAAAGCCCAGAATCCCCCGCTTGCCGCGTCCCGCCTCTTCCATCCGGCCGGGCGCGGGGCGTTCAGCGGGCGAGAAGCCCGCCGACGATCCATCCCCTCGCGATCGCCGGAAGCCGACTCTCCCGATGCATACCGATTCGATACGGCCACTCATGGATCCCTCCAAGCCCACCCATCTCAAACAGCTCGAAGCCGAGAGCATTCACATCATTCGCGAGGTCGCCGCCGAGTTCGACAAGCCGGTGATGCTGTATTCGATCGGCAAGGATTCCTCGGTGATGCTGCACCTGGCGCTGAAGGCCTTTTTCCCCGGCAAGCCGCCGTTTCCGCTGCTGCATGTGGACACCACCTGGAAGTTTCGGGAGATGATCCGCTTTCGCGACGAGCAGGCCCGGCGGCTGGGGCTGGAATTGATCGTTCACGTCAACGAGGATGGGCTGCGCGAGGGCATCAACCCCTTCACCCACGGTTCGCGGGTTCACACCGACGTGATGAAGACCGAGGCGCTGAAACAGGCGCTGGACCGCCATGGTTTCGACGCGGCCTTCGGCGGCGCCCGGCGGGACGAGGAGCGCTCGCGGGCCAAGGAACGGGTTTACTCCTTCCGCGACCGCAACCACCGCTGGGATCCCAAGAACCAGCGGCCCGAACTGTGGAACCTGTACAACGGTCGCGTGCACAAGGGCGAGAGCATTCGGGTATTTCCCCTCTCCAACTGGACCGAACTGGATGTCTGGCAATACATTCACCTCGAACGCATCCCCATCGTGCCGCTTTATTTGGCCGCCGAGCGGCCGGTGGTGGAACGGGACGGCACGCTCATCATGGTGGACGACGAGCGGATGCCGCTGGAGCCGGGCGAGACGCCCCGCCTGGAATGGGTCCGGTTCCGCACCCTGGGCTGCTACCCGCTGACCGGCGCCATCCGCTCGCGGGCCACCACCCTGCCGGAGATCATCCAGGAAATGCTGCTGACCCGCTTCTCGGAACGCCAGGGGCGACTGATCGACCACGACGCCGCCGGATCGATGGAGGAAAAGAAGCGGCAGGGGTATTTCTGACATGTCCCACGCCTCCCCTTTGATCGAATCCGACATCCAGGCCTATCTGGAAACCCACGAGCGCAAGGATCTGCTCCGCTTCATCACCTGCGGCAGCGTCGACGACGGCAAGAGCACCCTGATCGGCCGGCTGCTGTACGACACCCAGCTGATCTACGAGGACCAGCTCAGCGCCGTGCGCCGCGATACCACCCGCTACGGCACCACCGGCGAGGAGCTGGACCTGGCTCTGCTGGTGGACGGATTGCAGGCCGAACGGGAGCAGGGCATCACCATCGATGTCGCCTACCGCTATTTCTCCACGGAAAAGCGCAAGTTCATCATCGCCGACACCCCCGGTCACGAACAGTACACGCGCAACATGGCCACCGGCGCCTCGACCGCCCAACTGGCGGTGCTGCTGGTCGACGCCCGCAAGGGCGTGCAGGTCCAGACCCGCCGTCACAGCTTCATCGTGTCCCTGCTCGGCATCCGCCATCTGGTGCTGGCGGTCAACAAGATGGATCTGGTCGGCCACGATCCGGCGGTGTTCGAGCGGATTTGCGCCGATTATCTGGATTTCATCACCAAGCTGGACGTGCGGGACGTGCGCTGCGTGCCGGTGTCGGCGCTGCGCGGCGATAACATAGCCGAGCCCTCGGCCGTCATGACCTGGTATCAGGGTCCGACCCTGCTGCATGTGTTGGAGACGGTGGAAGTGGCGGCCGATCGCAACATCCGCGATTTCCGCTTCCCGGTGCAGTACGTCAACCGTCCGAACCTGGATTTCCGCGGCTTCTGCGGCACCATCGCCGCCGGGACGGTCCGGCCGGGCGATTCGATCGTGGCGCTGCCCTCGGGCCGGCGCAGTCGGGTGGCGACCATCGTCACCGCCGATGGCAATCTGGCCGAGGCCTTTCCCGGTCAGGCCGTGACCCTGACCCTGAGCGACGAGATCGACGTCAGCCGGGGCGACCTGCTGGTCCATCCGGACCGACTGCCGGCGGTGGCGGAGTCCTTCGACGCCCGTCTGGTATGGATGGCGGACGCCCCGCTGCTACCGGGTCGCCAGTACGACATCAAGCTCGGCACTCGATTGCTGCCGGCCACCCCGACCGAGTTGCACCACCGTATCGACGTAAATACCCTGGAGCACCAGCGGGTCGAAGAGCTGGGTTTGAACGAGATCGGCTACTGCCGCTTCAGTCTGAACCAGCCGGCGCCGTTCGATCCCTACGAGGCGATTCCCGGCACCGGCAACTTCATCGTCATCGACCGGATCACCAACGTCACGGTGGGGGCGGGGATGATCGTGCGGCCGGTGGTCCGGCCGATGGTGGACAAGTCGCGCAACGTGGTCTGGCACCAGCATAAGGTCATGCGGGCGCAGCGGGCCAACCAGAAGGCGCAGCGGCCGTGCGTGATCTGGCTGACCGGACTGTCGGGCTCGGGCAAATCGACCCTGGCCAACGCCCTGGAGCAGCGCCTGCTGCTGCGGGGCTATCACAGTTACCTGCTGGACGGCGACAACATCCGCCACGGTCTGAATCAGGATTTGGGGTTTTCCATGGAAGACCGGGTGGAGAACATCCGCCGGATCGGCGAAGTCGCGGCGCTGTTCGCCGATGCCGGACTGATCGCGATCACCGCCTTCATTTCGCCGTTCCGGGCTGACCGGGCGATGGTGCGCGCCCTGGTGCCGGAAGGTGAATTCATCGAGGTCTACGTCCGGGCTTCGCTCGAGGCCTGCGAGGGGCGCGATCCCAAGGGGTTATACGCCAAGGCCCGCGCTGGCGTGATTCGGGACTTCACCGGCATCGACTCGCCCTACGAGGCGCCCGAGCGACCGGAACTGATGCTCGACACCGAGCGGGACTCGCCCGAAGTCTGCGTCGAACGCTTGCTGGCCTACCTCGGCGAGCGGCGCATCCTGCGGGGAGGATCGTGAGGGGCGATCTCGCCGGTTCATCCTGTTTCCTCGTGAATCTGTATCTATCCAAAATCCTGCCGGTCTTCGTCTACCCCGTCGGCCTGACCCTGCTGCTGGCCCTGCTCGCCGGCTTGTGCTGGCTGTTCCGCTGGCGCCGGCTGGCCGGTTTGGGCATCGTGCTGGCGATCGCGGTGCTGTGGGTCGCCGCGACCCCGGCCGTGGGCGCATTCCTGTATGGCCGGCTCGAACAACGCTATCCTCCCGTGGCGGTTGTCGATGCCCCGGTTGCCGACGCTGTCATCGTGCTCGGTGGAGTGTTGGCCCAGCCCGTCCCGCCGCGGGTGACGCCCGACCTGAGCGACGCCGCCGACCGGGTGGCGCACGCGGCCCGGTTGTACCGGGCCGGCAAGGCTCCGCGCGTCGTGGTCGCGGCCGGCAACCTGCCTTGGGAACCGAACGTCCGGCCCGAGGCCGAGTTGATCGCCGAATTGCTGGTCGAGTGGGGCGTGCCGCGCGACGCCATCCTGCTCGATACCGCCAGCCGCAACACCGCCGAGAACGCCGCCAACACCCGGGCGCTGATGGCGCAACATGGCCTGCGCACCGGGCTGCTGGTGACTTCCGCCGGCCACATGCCGCGGGCGCTGGCGCTGTTTCGGGCCGCCGGGGTGATCGCGATCCCGTGTTCCACCGACCTGCGGGTGGCCGACGGCCAGCGGAGTACCGTGTTCGACTGGCTGCCCGACGTTCGCGCGTTGGAGTTGAGCACCCTCGCGGTCAAGGAGTGGCTGGGGTTGTGGGTAAGCGCCTGGTCGGCGAATGGCTGAAGGCACCCGATCGGTCCGGGCTCCGGACCTTGGGCGGACAGTCCCGCATTCCCTGCGCGAGCGACATCACCCGAATCTATCCCTCCCCCCGATACGCCGCGGCGTGCTCGGGACTGTACAGGTAGGAGGCCGGAAATCCCTCCGGCTGGATCACCCGGCCGACCAGGATCAGGGCGGTGCGGGTGAAGCCCCTGGCCTCGACCTTTGCGGCGATGTCGGCCAGCGTGCCGACCACGCCATCCTGATCGGGCCAGGACACCCGGTGCAGTACCGCTGCCGGACAGTCCGCGCCGTAGTGCGGAATCAGTTCGGCCACGATCTCCCGCAGCTTGTCCACGCTGAGATAGATCGCCAGGGTGGCCCGATGCCGGGCCAACTCCGGCAGGCTCTCGCCCTCGGGCATCGGAGTCCTGCCGGCGTGGCGGGTTAGGATGATCGTCTGGCTGATGCCCGGCAGGGTCAGTTCCCGGCGCAGCATCGCGGCCCCGGCGAAGGCGGCGGTCACGCCCGGCACGACCTGATAGGGAATCCCCAGTTTCTCCAGTTCGCGGATCTGCTCGCCGATGGCCCCATACAGCGAGGGGTCTCCGGTATGTACCCGCGCCACGTCCAGCCCGCGTTCGTGCGCGGCGCGGATGCGGGAGATGATCTGGTCCAGGCTGAGATCGGCGGTGTTGACGATCTCCGCCGCCGGATTGGCCGTCAGGATCACCTCCCTCGGTACCAGCGAGCCGGCGTACAGCACCAGGGGGCATTCGCGGATCAGTCGCTGGCCCTTGACGGTGATCAGTTCGGGATCGCCGGGACCGGCGCCGATGAAGTGGACGGTCATTCGAATTTTCCGTGGTCGAGTTGGTCGAGGAGGGCTGGAGTTACCTCGTCGAAGCGGACGATCCGTCGTCCCTTGTGATCGCGCGCAAACTCCTCGGCTTCGGCCTGGGTCGCCAGCGGCACCAGTTCGTGGCCCATCGGCCCCAGCACGTCGGAACCGATGACGTACCAGGCGGCGCGGGCGTCGATCCGGGTCACGCCGTAGTACTCGGTCACGCCGATGGCGGCGACGTTGTCCCGTGCGTGGCCGGGGGCAAATTTCGGCAAATTCGCCAGGTACTTGAACAGGTCCTTGGCGCCGTCGAAGTGATGGGCGCGACCGTCTTTATACAGCACTGTCGCCGTCCAGTCGGGATAGAGGGCGACGAACATGCCGCATACCGGACAGGTGTCCCTGGGACCGGGAGCGGGCAGTCGCAAATCCTCGCCCCAGGCCAGCGACAGGCCCAACAGCAATAGACATGCCGCCAGCCGGAAGTGGGGCATTGACCCCCTCTTTTCAAAGGGGGGTCGGGGAAAATTGCGAAAAGTGGAGGAGCCGCCGCGCGTCATTGCCCGTGGCCGGCGGCGTGTTGCCGCATCTCGGCCCGCTTCTTGCGGATCACGAGCGTATCGCTGGCCATGCTTTGATAGGCGGCTTGGAGGGCGGCGTCGAAATCGCCCAGTTCGCCGCCCTGTTCGGCCCTGGCCGTCTCCGCCGCCGTCCTGGAGCCGAAGGCCACCTTGCTCTGCTTGGTCATCACGCCCGGCAGCTTCGAGCCGATCAGGTAAGTCGCCTGGCCCACGTCGATCAACGGCTTCGGGTCGGCCTTCGCGCCGAAATCGGCGGCGTAGATGGCTTTCGGTCCCCGGTCCATGTTCAGCGCCAGGCCGAGCGCGGCGCAATGCAGCGAACAGGTCGCGTCCACCAAATCGTCCTGGTACCACACCAGATGGCGGCTGTGGTGGTACTGTTTGCGGTCCATGCCGCAGTAGGGGCATTTGGGATATTTGCCGAGTTCGTTCTCCAGCGGATTGGGGTCCGGCTGGGTTTTGGGAACGAATTGCAGGGGGGTGCCGTCCTGCTCGCATTTCGCGGCGAGAACCGGCGAACTCAGGGTGGCGATCCCGGCGGTGGCGCCCGCCACGGCGAGCAGGCGAAGCATCTGGCGGCGTTGGGAATTGTGGTTGTCGTTCATGCGAGTGAAACTTCCTGCTGATGAAACGGGCCGCCAGTATACCGCGATAACCCTTACAACAGGCCGGCTATGGCCCGCGCGAACGCCTCGGGAGTGGATTCGCCCACGATCCGGGCGCGGATGACGCCCTGCCGGTCCACGACGAACGTCATCGGCAGGCCCATCACCCGATAATCGCGCGTGACCTCGCCTTGCGGGTCCAGCAGCACGTCGTAGGAAATGCCGAGTTCCCGCACGAAAGGCCGCACCGTTTCCGGCGGCTGGAGCACGTTGATGGCGAGGATGACCAGCCCCCGGTCGCGGTACTGGCGGTAGACCGGCTCCAGCGCCCGCATCTCGGCGCGGCAGTACGGGCACCAGTCGGCCCAGAACCGGATGGCCACCACTTGGCCGCGATACTGGTCGGGGAAGCGGACGCCGGAACCGTCCAGCCGGTCCAGCGCGAAGGCGGGGGCAGGCGTGTTGGTCTTGATGGCGGTTACGTTCTGCTCGCAGCCGGCCAGCAGCAAGGCGAGGGCGAGGAGAATAAGAACCTGTACAAAAACTCCCCTCTCCCTCTGGGAGAGGGGTTGGGGGTGAGGGCGTTTTTTCAACGACTTAGCTCACCAGAGGCTGTACAAGAACGCCTCTAAGACTCGCGAGGGTCGATTTGCCGTGGTGAAGAGAAGTAATCATGGCTGGTTTCAATCCAAAAGAACCAGATTGGAGCGCAGCATCAACCCGGTCGCCAGTATGTAAAACAGCCCGAAACCGGCCAGCGCCAGCCAGGTCAGCCGCCGGATTTCGCCGGGAATCACGGCTTGCAGGCTGGCGATGCGGCGAAATGGGGCGATGACCCCGGCCCCGAGGCCGGCGGCGGTGGCGGCGAACAGCGGCGGGTAGAGCGCGTAGCCGACGTAGTCGTAGCCGGCTTTCAGCAGGCAGAACGGGCAGTGGTGGTGGGGGCTTTCGTACACGTACAACGACAGAAAAGCGATGATGGCGGCGATGGCGATGCCGAAACCCAGCAGGCTGCCGGCGGCGAACAGCGGTCCGATCCAGAGCCGGCGCGGCAGGATCAGACCCGTCACCAGAATCATTCCACCCATCCCGTAAAACAGCACCATCATCGGCCGCGCCGGCAAACCGGCCAGTTCCGCCGCCGCTCCCCGACCGCCGGCGCCGAACAGCGAACCGCAGCAGGACGTGATCACCTCCGGTTCCAGGTCGAGAAAGTAGCCGGTCTGCGCTATCCCTTCCACCAGGGTCAGCGGCGCGATGGCCAGCAGCAGCCCGTATTTCACCCGCGCCAGTGGATAATCGTAGCCCCGGCCGTCCACCCGGTTCAGCAGCAGCCACAGCGCCGCCAGAAAGAACACCGCGATTTTCAGCAGCAGGGTGGGAAAGCCGAAAGGGTTGACGTTCAGCACTCCGGTGGCGCACATCGCGCCGACGAACTGGCCGGACAGGCTTTCGGCGGTGTGGACGAACAGCAGCAACGACAGGAGTTCGGCGCCCAGCGCGAAGCCGAGCAGGGTGGAGATCAGGTAGGTTTGCCGCTCCAGCCGCAGTTGCCGTTCGCTGCCGCTGTGGATGTCCCAGTAGCGCAGAATCCGCCAGGCGAAGCCGCTGGCCAGCAGCACCGTGCCGGTCGCGCTCAGGGCGATGAGGTGCAGGGCGACGATGGCGGGAGTCATCAGCATCGGCGAACTCTTCGGGTCGACCACGAAGGATACGAAGGACACGAAGGAAAGGATGCTCGATTATAAATTTCTGGTTTTTCTGGTTTTTCTGGTTTTATTGGTGTCATTGGCGGTCGGCAATCCGTCCGTCGCGCAGTTCGATCACCCGATCCACCCGAGCCGCCTCGAACACCAGCGGATCGTGGCTGCCGATCAGCACCGTCCGACCCTGGGCCGCCAGTTCGCCCAGCAGCGCCAGCACTTCCCGCGACAGAACGCTGTCGAGATGGGCGGTCGGTTCGTCGGCGATCAGCACCGCCGGATCGTTGATCAGAGCGCGGGCCAGCGCGGTGCGCTGTGCTTCACCGCCCGACAGCCATTCGACCTTGCTGGCGATCTTGGCGCCGAGTCCGAAGCGGTCCAGCCATTCCCGCGCGGCATCCGACAATTCGCGGTAGGGTCGGCCCAGAGGATAGGCTGGCAGCATCACGTTCTCCAGCACGGTCAAACCTCGAATCAGGTTGAATTGCTGGAACACGAAGCCGAAGGTGTGGCGCCGCACCTCGGTCAGAAACCGCTCCGGCAGGTTGGACAGCAGCCGGCCATCGAGCCGGATACGTCCCGAGGTGGGACGCGCCAGGCAGCCGATCAGGGTCAGCAGGGTGGTTTTGCCGGAGCCGCTGGGGCCCGTGAGCACGGTCGTGCCGCCGCGATCCAGGGTCAGGCTGACTTCGCGCAGCGCACGGCATTCGTTGGGCTGGCCCTCGTTGAATACCTTTCTGACGTCGGTGAGTTCGATCATCCGCGCATCACCGCGTCGGGGTCGGCGGTTGCCGCCCGCCAACCGGGAACGAGGGTGGCGAGGATGTAGGGCAGCACGGTCACCGCCAGCAGCACCAGCAATGGTTGCAGGTCTGCCGTCGGAGCGAGCCGGAACTCGGGATACAGCACCGCCCAGCCTTTCAATACCGGCGCGAACAGCCTTGCCCCGCCGTGGAATACCTGCCACCAGGCCAATCCATAGCCGGCCAAAAAAGCGGTCAGCGAGATCAGCGCGCCTTCCCACAGCTTCATCCGCAAGATGTCGCCGGTTTCCCAGCCGATGGCCTTGAGGATGCCGATCTCGCGTTTTTCCTCGGCGCTGAGGCCGGCGGCCTTGTCCCACGCCAGGATGGCGAACGCCAGCAACAGGGCGCTCAGGGTAACGAACGTGACCCCCTCGCGCCAGTCGAACACCGCGTCGTAGGTTCGCAGGATGTCCGCCCGCGGGATCGGCCGGCTGGCGGGCAGGGCCAGAACGATTTTGCCGGCCACCGTGCGTGCCTCGCGGGGGTTGCGCACCTCCAGTACGGCATCGGTGAAGACGTCGGGGGGGAGATCGAAGAGCGCGCGGTAGCCGGTCTCGGACAGCAGCATCAAGTCGGCGCTCAGCAATTCCGAGACGGAATCCAGCACGCCGCTCACCTTGAGCGGCAATGGCTGGCCGCTGGCGGCGCGCAGGCTGAGATAGTCGCCGACGCCGAGCTGGCGGACCCGCGCCAGTCCGCCGCCGATCAGGATCTCATCCGCCGCCAGTTTCCGCTCGGGCGCGGCCATCAGGGTGTAGTTGGCCTTGACCGCCGGATCGTAGTAGTAGCCCCACAACCGGCCCCGAACCGTGCCGACGCCGCGGATTTGTCGCAGGGTGTCGAGCCAGGCGGCCGGCAACAGGTCGTGACGACCCGCGACCAGCCGTTGCACGATGATTTCCGGCGCATCTTGCAGTAAAACCGCCGCTTCCCGCCGCAAACCCTGGCCGAGCAGCAACACCGAGCCGAACAGAAATACCAGCAGGGTGTAGACCAGCAGCAGGCCGAGATTGCGGGTCCTGCGCCGCAGCAGGGCCGCGAGGGTGTAATCGATCAGGTATTTCTGCCGTTCGAGGAGAGGGGGCATTGAGGCTGAAGGTTGATTGAGCGCGGGGAAAGCCTGATGCGCAAGGGTATCATAACCAGGGCGGGCCGGTTTTCCGGTAACATTGGCATAAATTAAAATGTGTCCTTCTTGTCCTTCGTGGTCGATTCCGGAGAATCATCACCCATGAAAAGATTTTGGCTGTCGTGGGTTCTGTTGCTGTGCGGTTGCGCCGTGGCACCGCCGTCCGGCGTCACCCCCGTCACCGGCTTCGAACTGAATCGCTACCTCGGCAAATGGTACGAAATCGCCCGGCTGGATCATTCGTTCGAACGCGGCTTGAGCAACGTCAGCGCCACCTATGGCTTGCGCGACGATGGCGGTCTCTCGGTGCTGAACCGGGGTTACGACGACCGCGCCGGCATCTGGAAGGATGCCGAGGGTCGGGCCTACTTTACCGGGGAACCGACCGTCGGTTCCCTGAAAGTGTCGTTTTTCGGTCCGTTCTACGGTGGCTATCACATCGTCGCCCTGGACAAGGCTGATTATTCCTGGGTCATGATCAGCGGTCCCAGTCGGGATTATTTGTGGATCTTGGCGCGGACCCGGCAATTGCCGCCGGCCGTGCTGGAAGATCTGCTCCGGCAGGCGAAGGCGCTGGGCTTCGCCACCGATCGATTGATCGAAGTCAAACAGGATCGGGGGGATGCCTGAAAGCGCCGCTGGCTAATCGGCGCAGCTCGCGAGGCAGGGCGGGGGTGGCAGCAGCGAGCCGGTGGGGAAATGTTCCAGCGCGGTTGGGTGGTCCTGAAAAGGGGCGTGCCGGTCGGCTTGGCTGGGATGACGGGTGTAACGTGCTTCGGTGAACAGGCTGAGGTCGGTGAGGCCGAGTTCCCGAACCAGCGCCCGGTTGGCGGCAAGGTCCACCGTCCGGGAATGCCACGCCGCATCCGCCAGGGTCAGGACAAATAGCAGCAGCAAAACTCCGAGCACCGGCAGGGCAAGGCGCGACGGGCGAGAAGGGATTTTTCTCCCGCCGGTGGGATTCATGACGAATCGGGGTCCAGGCCCAGCCGCCGGAGTTGCTCGGCCAGGCGCGCCGCTCGTTCCGTGGCCAGCGCGGCCTCCTGTTTGGCGGCGGTGGCCTCCTGTTTGGCGGCGGTGGCCTCCTGTTTGACCCTTTCCGTTTCCCGCTGGGCGGTTTCGCTCGCGGTCGGCAGGATTTCACCTTCCGGCGTGAACCAGCGTAGCCAGATCGCCTCGACGCCCATGTAGGTTCCTTCCCAGCGTCCCAGGCAGAGGCGCAGGGCCGGACTGAGAATCCGCCCGTGGATATCCGGCGTCAACGGTCGGTACTGGTCGCCCTCGAGGATGAAACCGGCAAAGTCGTTCGCTTCGAACGGGTCGTACCAGTAATATTCCGGCACCCGTACTTTCCGGGCGTAGAGCGCCATCTTGCCGGCCTTGTCGTATTTGGCGGTGCTGTCCGAGAGCAATTCCACCACCAGATCCGGAATCCGGCCCTGTTCCACCCAGACCACCCAGCTTTTTCGCTCGCCGAGCGGCGCATCCAGCACCACGAAGAAATCCGGGCCCATGAAGTCGCGATGGCGGATCTGCTCCAGGCTGTAGTAGAGAAACATGTTGCCGCCGGCATAGCCCTTGCCGCGTGCCGTAAGCCAGCCTTGCAGGGCGTCGATCAGAAGGCCCATCTGAAAGCCGTGACGTGGGGTTTCCATGGGGATGCCGTCGTCGCAGGGCAGTTCGTCCTGAGTGGGGAGGTGATCGGAAAAATCCGCGTCCGGCGGGGGCAGGGGACGCAGGGGCAGGGGAGTGAGCAGTGGGGTCATATCGCTTCCTCCAGTTGGGCCTGAGCGTCATGATAGCGATTCGGTGGTTAAAATTCTCTTTTCGATCATTTTTCAGGAAACTCTATGTCCCGTGTTCGTACTGGTCTGGAAGTTCTTATCAGCGACTTCCCCAATAAAATTCGTGGTGCCCGGATCGGGATGGTTTGCCATCCCGCCAGCGTGGACGCCGAACTGCGCCACGCCCTCGATTTGCTGCAGGCGGCCGGTGCCCGGATCGTCGCCATTTTCGGCCCGGAACACGGCGCCCGGGGCGAGGCGCAGGACATGGAGGACGTCGGGGATCTGCCGCTCGATCCCCGGCTTGGAGTGCCGGTCCATAGCCTTTATGGCGCTACTTTCGACAGCCTGACACCCCGCCGGGAACAGCTTGAGGGTCTCGATGCCCTGGTGATCGATCTTCAGGACGTGGGCGCGCGCTATTACACTTTCGTCTGGACGATGGCGTTGTGCATGGAGGCGGCCGGCAGGGCCGGGGTACGGGTACTGGTCTGCGACCGTCCCAATCCAATCGACGGAGTGACGACCGAAGGCAATCTGATCAAACCGGGCTTTGAATCCTTCGTCGGTCTCCATCCGTTGCCGAACCGGCATGGTCTGACCTCGGGCGAGATCGCTCGCTACGTCCAACTGTGGCGGGGTGTTCAGTGCGATCTCGACGTGTTGCCCATGCGCGGTTGGCGGCGGGACATGGTTTTCGAGGAGACCGGCTTGCCGTGGGTCTATCCTTCGCCCAACATGCCTACGGTCGACACCGCGCGGGTCTATCCCGGCATGTGCCTGGTGGAAGCGACCGAACTGTCGGAAGGGCGCGGTACCTGTCGGCCATTTGAGGTGGCCGGCGCGCCGGGTGTCGATCCCGAAGACCTCGCCGTCGAGTTGTCCGGGCGGAATCTGGCCGGCTGCCGGTTTCGCCCGCTCTATTTCCGGCCCAAGTTTCAGAAGCATGCCGGGAGTACCTGCGGAGGCGTGCAAATCCACATTACCGACCGTCGGCGTTTCGATTCCTGCGCCACCGGAGTCGCTTTCCTGCAAAGCGTCAAGCGCGTTGCCCCGGAGGCTTTTGCTTGGCGGGCGAAGCCCTACGAGTTCGTGGCCGACATTCCCGCCATCGATTTGTTGGCGGGGGATGACAAGCTGCGCCTGGCGCTGGAGGCGGACGTCGATCTGGCCGAGCTTGCCGGCCAGTGGGCGCAAGAACGGGCGGCGTTCGAGGAAATACGCCGGGAGGCGTTTCTTTATTAGAGATGTTCCAAAATAATTTTATTTATTATTTTCAATATATTATGAAGTGGCTATAATAAAATAATTATTTTATCACTCACGGTTCGCTCAAAATGAGGGCTGGTTTTAGAAAATGCGTCATCAGTCGCTCGTAGATTCCTGCCGACCAGCCGAGCAGTGCCAGGACGCGGTGATGCAGTGCGCTCAGCGGCGACAGCAGCCCCCGCACCTGGCCGGCGATTTCGACGACGCTCAAGCTGATGCCCCGAAAGGCGCGCAACAGCCATTCGGCGGTGGGCGACGCCGTGGCCCGCGTGGCCTGCCCCGGATAGAGGCCGGCGATCGGCTCCTGGGTGGTGGCGAGGCACCGGCGCGCCATGAATTCCACCAGGACCAACACCCGCAAGGCCAGGCTCAACAGCCGGATCAAGCCCTCCACCCGCGCGTCGGTTTGCAGGAACAAGGGCGTGATCGCCAGCGCCCGGCCCTTGAGGCGGCCAAAACTCCGCTCGATCAGATACTGCCCCCGATAGGCCTGGACGGCGGTCGCCACCGTCAGGGTCGCGTGGTTGGTGGCGTAGACTCGCCAGCCCAGCCGTTGCCGGGCGGCCACGACGGCCAGCGGGTCGATCCGTGCCCGAATCGTGCTTTGGTGCCGCACCCGGCAGGTGGCCGGGCGCGCGCCATAGCGGCGCTGGGGAATCACCTGGGCGGTGGTTTCCAGGTCCAGTTGGACCAAACCCACCACGCGCTGCTGGGCCAGAATCTGTTCGGCGGCGGCGGTCAGCGCGGGGGCCTCCAGAATTTTCTTGCCTTGCTTGCGCTCGTTGAGGCGGTCAATGTCCGCCACCGCCTGCTGCAGGCGGGCGTCGAGCGCCTGGGTTTGCCGCGCCGCCTGGGCCACCGACCGCACCACCAGTTGCCGTTCCCGCCACGGCACCGACTGACCGTCGACCGTGGCCGCCAGGTCGACGGTCCGCACATATCCCTCCGCGATCAGGGCCGGGGGGACGGTCGGGTCCGCCGGGGCCGGATCATAGACCGGCTCCAGGGGCTGGGCGCCGCTGAACACCGGCGCCAGCAGGGCGTCCAGGGTGTCCTCCGGCATCTGTTTGCCCCCCAGGGGGCACAAATAATAGTCGCCGCTCCGGGCGATCCAGGCGCGAGTCGCCAAGGCCCCCATTTTGCAGTCGCCGATGTAGGTCTTGCCGCCAGCCCCCAAGGTGGCCTGGACCCGCTGAATCTCCGGCACGTACAGTGGGTCATCGGCGCCGTTCCCACGGACGACCGTCGTGGTCAAGGGCAAGCCCAGGGTGTCGAGCGCCGACAGGCCGATCTTGACTTGGGGCAAGTCCGGCCGATGATCTTTACTATGCCCGAACTGAAACAGCCCCCCCTCACTGACCCCGGCGTACGTCTTGGCCGAAGTGCTGTCGAGGCGCACCCGGTCGCCGTCCACCTCATAAACCCGCAGTACCGTCCCGTTCAGCGCGGTTTCCAGCTCGGCCCAGGTTGCGGCGTCAGCCAGCCGATCCAAGATATCGGCCAACCGATCATCACTCAGGTCCAGCGGGCGCACCGGCTTGCCCAAACAGGCGGTCAACGTGTCGCGGTGCGCCTCCACCCAAGGCTGGACATGAGACAGGCAGTGATCGCCCTCCGAAACGATAAACGTCAGCCACACCGCCACCACATCGCCCAAACTCAAGTCGCCTTTCCAGTGACCATGGGTCGGATAGAATTGATCCAGCAGGGCTGGAAGCTGCATTTGGTAGACTTGGGCCAACACCACAGGGAGGTCGTCGACGCGTTCGACGTTAAGCAGGCGGATCATCTCGTCCAGCATCGGGGGTACCGGTGATCAGTGTGGCCCGCTGGCGGCGGGTTAGGTGAGGAGTCCAAACGATTCAATGGGTTACTTCCAGCTTGCTCCGCTCTCCTCGTCATCGGGGAGAGGCCGCGGAACGTTTACCGGATGTCAGATTACCTGACACCTTCAATTCTCAAAAGTCGATCTTCGTTTAAGCGAACCGTGAGTTATCAATAACTTAGATTTTATTTTTCAATCAGCCACGCTTTCAAGTATTGCTATTAAGTTCCGGAACCACTTCAAGAAAATATGGCTGACCAGATTATTTTAATGGTAGCTGGCCTGCTCAAACTCATAATTTGCTATTATGTTTAATAGGTTATGATGCTTATTTGGGAACAAGTCTATTGATTCGCCGCCGCGGAAACCGGTTGCATGGCGTGTCGGGATCCACGCCCAGCCGCCGCAACTGTTCGGCCAGCCGCGCCGCGCGTTCCGCGACCAACACGAGGGGAGACGGCTGGAAAAATCCGCGTCGGGCGGCGGCAGGAATAAGAACCCGTACAAAAACTCCCCTCTCCCTCCGGGAGAGGGGTTGGGGGTGAGGGCGTTTTTTCAACGACTTAGCTCACCAGAGGCTGTACAAAAACACCTCTAAGAATAGCCGTTTAATCCGCCAGTTCGGGTTTGGTGTGATAGCCGCGTGGGGTGTAGACCCACTTGCCCGCCCGTCGGGTTTCGCTGTTGCCGACCATGACCAGCGACAGCATGTTCAGCGGTTCCGGGTCCAGTTCGCCCAGGGTGGTGACGGTGATCTGCTCGCCCTTGCGGGTGACGTTGAAGGCGACGACGACCGGGGTTTCCGGCTGGCGGTGGCGCAGCAGGATTTGCCGGGCTTCCAGCAGTTGCCAGGACCGTTTGTTGGATACCGCGTTATAGAAGGCGATGGCGAAATCGCCCTGACCGGCCAGGTCGATGCGCTTGGCGATCAGGTCCCACGGGGTCAGCAGGTCGGAGAGGGAAATCACGCAAAAATCGTGCGCCAGCGGCGCCCCGACCCGCGCCGCCGCCGCCTGCATGGCCGAGATGCCGGGAATCACCTCGATGTCGACCGTCGCCCATTCCGGCTTCGGTTTGCGTGCCAGCAGTTCGAACACCACCGTCGCCATGCCGTAGATGCCGGCGTCGCCGCTGGAGATCAGCGCGGTGGTCCGGCCGCTGGCGGCGAGATCGAGGGCCAGCGCCCCGCGAGCCAGTTCCTCGCCCATCGGCGTTTTATGGCGGGTCTTGCCCTCGGTCAGTTCGCCGAGCAGGTTCAGGTACAGGCCGTGTCCGGCCAGGTCGGTGCAGGAGTCCAGCGCCGCGCGGGCGGCGGGACTGAGATGCTCCAGCCCGCCCGGGCCAGTGCCGATGATGTAGAGGCGGTTCATGGGGTCTCTGATGTGGCGTTAGGTTGCCCTCGATGGGGAGGGGACTGGATGAAGGTTAGCCGAATCGCGCTTGAAACTGGAAAAAACGGCATTCGATACCCGGGCCGTCGAATCTGATACTCGAATTTCCCCGCGCCAAAACTCGAATGTCATCTCGATGTCTCTAGGGGTGTCATCCAGGTTTTCAACTTAACGACGGAGGATCGCCATGGCCGAGAAGAAAATCATTGTGGTGGTGGGCGCGACCGGAGCGCAGGGCAACGGCCTGGTCCGCGCCATTCTGGGCGACCCGAGCGGTGGTTTCACGGCTCGCGCGCTGACGCGGGACGTCAACTCCGGCAGGGCGAAGGAACTGGCCGGGCTGGGCGCCGAAGTCGTCGCGGCCGACGTCGACGACCCGGAGAGTCTGAAACGGGCGTTTGAAGGCGCTTACGGAGCATACTGCGTGACGTTTTTCTGGGCGCATTTCTCGCCCGAAAAGGAACGGGCCGAAGCCAGGGCGATGGCTCAGGCGGCGAAGCACGCCGGGCTCCAGCACGTCGTCTGGTCCACTCTGGAAGATACCCGCCACTGGGTGCCGCTGAGCGATGACCGCATGCCGACCCTGATGGGTCAGTACAAGGTGCCGCATTTCGACGCCAAGGGAGAAGCGAACCAGTTTTTCACCGACCTCGGCCTGCCGGTCACCTTCCTGCTGACCTCGTTCTACTGGGATAACTTCATCTACTTCGGCATGGGTCCGAAGCAAGGCCCGGATGGCGCGTTGGCCATCACTTTGCCGATGGGCGACAAGAAACTGCCCGGAATCGCCTCCGAAGACATCGGTGGGTGCGCATACGGTATTTTCAAGAAAGGCTCCGAGTTCATCGGCAAGACCGTCGGTATTGCCGGCGAGCATCTGACTGGGGGGCAAATGGCCGCCGCGCTGGGCAAGGCGCTGGGTCGCGACGTGCGGTACAACGCCGTTTCGCCCGAAGTCTATCGCGGTTTCGGATTCCCCGGCGCGGAGGATCTCGGCAACATGTTCCAGTTCAAGCGCGACTTCGAGGAATATTTCTGTGGGGCGCGCGACCTGGCGGTGGCCCGGTCGCTCAACCCCGCGTTGCAAACCTTCGATCGGTGGCTTGCCCGGAACAAGGACCGCATTCCGATTGAGTAGCCCCGTGTTCGACCCCGTCCGACTCTCGGATGGAACCGGCGCCGTGACCCGGCACGGCGATTTTCCATCCCTCCACGTCGCACCCCGACATGTGGACGTCTGGTGTCCGCCCGCCGCCGCGACGACGCCCGCGACGCGTTACCCCGTCCTCTACATGCACGACGGGCAGAACCTGTTCGATCCCGCCCTTTCCTTCATCGGGGTCGATTGGGGCATGGACGAAGCCATGACCCGTCTGATCCGGAATGGTCGAGGGACCGGCGCCATCGTCGTGGGGATCTGGAACAGACCGCTCCGCTGGCGGGAATACATGCCTCACAAACCGCTGGCCGCGCTTCCGGGCCAGCGGATGCTGGCCCGGTTCGTCGAACAGGCCGGAGGAGAACCGCTGTCGGAACCGTATCTGAAATTTCTCGTTGAAGAACTGAAGCCGTGCATCGACGCGACCTATCCGACCCTGCCGGACGCGGCGCATACCTTCGTGATGGGGTCCAGCATGGGTGGGCTGGTTTCGCTGTATGCCCTGATCGAATATCCCGACATCTTCGGCGGGGCCGGTTGTCTGTCCACGCACTGGCCGGCCGGCGAAGAGGCGCTGGTGGATTCTCTGGGCGCCATGTTGCCCAAAGCGGGGCGACACCGGCTGTATTTCGATTTTGGCACCGAGACCTTGGACGTGGCCTACGAGCCGTATCAGCAGCGGATGGATGAGTGGGTGAGAAGGGCAGGTTATCAAGCCGGCCGCGACTGGCTCACCCGCAGGTTCGACGGGGCGGAGCATTCCGAGCGGGCCTGGCGGGGGCGGGTTCACATTCCCCTGGCGTTTTTGCTGGGCTGGGAGGCCGCCGCGATTTAGAAGCTGTCTAAAAACTGAATATTATTAAATCAATAACTTATATGTGGGAGCGGCCTTGGCCGCGATGGCTGACCCTCATATCGCGGCCAAGGCCGCTCCCACAATCAACAAATTAGTTTTTATACCGTTTATCAATGGATTTTATGGTTCAGAATCGTAGGGCGGGTTAGGGCGCCAGCCCGTAACCCGCCGATTTGATTGCGGTTTCGGCGGGTTACGCTTCGCTAACCCGCCCTACATGGGAAGTATAAAACCTATCGGGAATTGGTATTAGACAGCCTCTTAGACGTCCCGATTACCGTAAATCCGCGCCACCGCCAGCGTGGCGTCGGCGTTTTTCTGCTTGGGGACGATCAATTCCGCCCGGTAATCATGGCTGACCAGCCGTTCGGCGTGCGCCAGCGCCGCTGCTTCCGCCACGCCGTAACAGCCGGTTTCCCGGAACACGATTTCTGACTTCCGGCTGAGCCGGTCGCTGTATTCGTTCAGTACCGCCGCGGGATAGAACGCGATCGGCAGACCCAATTCCGTCGCCAGCTCGTGCATTCCTGCTTCGTCCCGTTTCAGTTCGATGCTCGCCAGCCCGCGCAAATCGCTGCGTTGCAGGCCGTGACGGGTCAGGGTCCGGTCGAGCAGGGCCAGCAATGGCTCCAGCGGACAGCCGCGATTGCAGCCGATGCCGGCCACCAGCAACGGTTGGGTATAGCGTTGCGCGCCGGTGATGACGGCTTGCGTGCCCAAAAACTCGGCGACGTGCCGCGCCCATTCGTTGGCGCCCCCTTCGTGGCCGGATAGAATCGGCACGACGAACCGCCCGTGTTCGTCCAACACCAGTACTGCCGGGTCCTGGTATTTGTCGCGCAATATCGGTCCCAGAGTCCGCACCGCGATGCCGACCGCGCAGAGCAGAATCAGCCGGTGGCCGGCCTGGAAGCAGTCGCGAACCACGTCCTGAAACGGTTGCGGCCGGTGCAAATGCTCGGCGTCCGGCATCAACGCCAGAAGTCGTGTCGCCAGCGCCCGGCCGGGGTCGGTGAGGCTGATGATGATGATGGTGCAGGGCCGGCGATCTGAGGGGGGATTCATGGGTTGGCCGAGGGTAGTATCGTCTGGTACGGAAATGAGGAACCCATTTCCCTAATCCTTCAGATTCCCGCCACTTTGTCGATTTTCGGCCCGCACCACCAGAAACAGGGCGAAATATGGTCCCGGCGTGGCGGGGATTTCCTCGAAGCGTTTGACGACGCGCTCCGCCGGCCGGCTGGCCTGTTCGATGTACAGCGTATCGTCGGCGCGGCCGGTTTCCCGCAGCAGTTCCAGCAAACGCGGCCGGTGGCGGCCCGGCTTGAGAATGGCGACGCTGTCGCTGTTTAGCAAGGCTTGGCGAAGCGCTTCATCGCCGGCGGTGGCGGGAATCACGGTCAACCGCTGTTCGCCGGTGATTAATGGCGTCGCGGCGGCAGCACCGGCGGCACTGACCGAGTTGATGCCGGGAATTACCATGCAGGGAAAGCGGTCGCCCAGCCGTTGCAGCAAGTAGCTGAAACTGCCGTAAAACAACGGATCGCCTTCGCAGAGAATTGCCACGTCCCGGCCGGCGGCCAGTTCCCCGGCGATGACCGCGGCGGCCTCGTCGTAACCCTTGTTCACTGGACCGCGATCCAACATGCAGGGCATGGTGATCGGAATTTCCCGCTTGCCGATTAACCATTGCGCGGCGATGTCGCGGGCTTGGGCACCGCCCTGTGGCGTTGCTGGATAAGCGACCACCGGCACGCCTTGCAGGATGCGCGCGGCCTTTAGGGTCAACAGCTCCGGATCGCCGGGGCCGACTCCAACGCCGTACAAGGTACCCAGCAATTCCTGGCTCCCCTCTCCCCTTGTGGGAGAGGGGTTGGGGGAGAGGGGGACAGGATTCAACAGGATTTCTCCAATTTCATCAGCAGCACCGGCAGATACGGGCGCATGACCCGCTGCCCGGCCAGCCGTTCGCCCCGAGCGATGCTCAACTCCGTCCAGTCCGCCGCACGATCTCCGACGAAGGTATGCAGGTCCACCCGGCTGTCTTCGGTCACGGCGCTTGCCACCAGCCGACCACCGGGTTGCAACCGCGCCCAAACCACGTCCAGCATCTCGCGCAGACTACCGCTGCTGCCACCGATGAAGGCGGCGTGCGGGTCGGGCAATTCCGCCAATGCTTCCGGAGCGTGACCGGCAACGACATGCAGGTTGGCGACGACGCCGAACCGTTCCCGATTGATGCCCAGATGTTCCAGCCGTTCGGGATGATATTCGACGGCGTGAACCTCGCCATGGGGATTCCAGCGCGCCCATTCCACCGATACCCCACCGCAACCCGCGCCCACGTCCCAGCCGATTTCACCCGCGCGTGGCGCGAGCAGGGAAAGAATGGTCAGCCGCACCTCGCGCTTGCTCAACATGCCCTTGCCCGGTTCCGCGCCGGTGCTGAACCGTTCGTCGGGAATGCCGGGGAACTCGGGCAGTACGCCGCCCGGCCCGTGAGTTTCCAGGATGACCACGTTCAGCGGGGAGAATTCGATATCGGCATTGGCTAATTCCGCCGCGCGGAAGTGGCGGAAGCGCTCGTTCGCTGTCCCCAGTTCCTCGGCGACCCAAAGGTCCGATTCGTCAAACCCGGTTTCGACCAGCACGCGGGCGATTGCGGTCGGCGAACTGTCGCGGTCGGTCAACAGGGCATACAGCCGGTTACCCTGTAACACGGCGCGCAGGCTGGCCCGTGGCCGCCCGTGCAGGCTGACCAATCGCGCCTGCTGCCAGGGCTGGCCCAGTCGGGCAAACGCCGCCTGAATGCTGGAGACATTGGGATGGAATACCAGATGCTCCGGCGACAGGTGACGGAGTAGCGTACCGCTGATGCCGTGAAACAGGGGATCGCCGGACGCCAGCAGCGCGATGCGTCGGCCGGCGTTGGCCCGCAGCAGGTCCCACAGACCGCTCATCGGACTGGGGTAGGGACATTTTTCGACAGTCAGCTCCGGCAAGGCCGTCAGATGGGAGTCTGCGCCGACGATGAATTCCGCCCGCGCCAGCGCGGCCCGCGCCGCCTGACTCAAAATCCCGGCGGCCATGCCCATGCCGATGACCTGCACCGGCGGGCCGGGCCAGTCGGACGGCGCGGTCATCAGAAGCGAATTCCGTTCGCCATTCGCGCCAGGGCGTTGAGAGTGGCGGCGGCCAGATTGCTGCCGCCGCGCCGGCCCAGCAGGGTGATGCAAGGGGTCTGGAATTCGCTCGAAGCGATGTCCCACAGTGCCTGCTTGGACTCGGCCGCGTTGATGAAGCCGACCGGCATGCCGACGATCAGCGCCGGTCGGGGGGCTCGTTCGTCCAGCAATTCCAGCAGACGGAACAGAGCGGTCGGAGCGTTGCCGATGACGACGATACTACCGTCCAGGTGCATCGGCCATTCGGCCATCGCCGCCATGGTGCGGGTTTCTCCGGACTGGCGTGCGCGTTCGGCAACCGTGGGTAAATTCAGAAAGCAGTAAACCTGGCCTCGCAGATAGCGCTGGTTGATGCCACGACTGACCATCTCGATGTCGCAAAGGATGTCCGCGCTCCGATGCAGCGCCGCCAGTCCCGCCTCGATCGCGCCGGGGCTGAACTGGAGATCGTGGACGATATCAGGATCGCCGGCGGTATGAACCAGCCGCATCGCGACTTGCTGCTGGTTGGCATCAAAGCGAGACAGATCGGTCAACTGGCGAATTTGGACAAACGACTGGCGTTCGATTTCGTCGGGATCGCGGAGGTAGTCGAAACGGGGCATGGTGGCTCCAAATTTGACCCCTCTCACCTGGAGGGAGAGGAGTTGGGGGTAAAGGGGATTTAGTGTCCGTGATCGTGGTCGTCGTGATGATGCCCGGTTTGCGGCGCGCCCCGCCAGTCCTCGCGACCGACGATGGGGGCGCGGTAGGGGCAAAACTGGCAGTTCATCCGCGCCTCGCCGCGTTCGGCCTCGGCCAGCCGCTCCAGGAAGGTGGCGACCACCAGCGGATGGGCGTTCAGGTAGGGCGCTACCATCGCCTTTATCTCGGGGTGGCGGCTTTGATAGGCGTCGACCGTGGCGCGCACCTGCTCGACCAGCCGGCCGGTGAAGAGCAGATAGGGGAACACGATCACCCGCTGAAAGCCCAGTCGGTGGGCTCGCTCGAGCGCATCGGCCATCAACGGCGCGGCGACGGCGGTGTAAGCGGTTTCCGCCCAGCCAAAACCCATCCCTTCCCACAGGATGCGAGCGATCTTGCTGATGTTGGAATTGGCGTCGGGATCGGAACTGCCGCGCCCGATCACCACCAGCAGGGTATTTCGCCGGTCGTAATCCGCGCCAAACCCGCTCTCGATGCTCTCGATTCGTTCGCGGGCGACTTGCAGCAGGTTGGGATGAACGCCCAGATCCGCGCCGAAAGTGATGGTCATTTCGGGATGTTTGGCCTGGAAGGCGTTGAGGATGACCGGAATGTCGTTTTTGACGTGGCCGGCGGCCATCAGCAACGCCGGCAGGGCGGTGACGCGGCGGAAACCCTGTCGCCGCAACGTATCCAATGTCTCGGGCAAGCTGGGCTCGACCAACTCCAGAAAGCCGGCCAGGCAAACCCGGTCGGGCAGGGACTGTTGCAACCGGTCGGCGAGGGTGAGGAATTCGGCGACGCCGGCGGCGAGCCGGGTGCCGTGGCCGATCAGCAAGACGGCGGCGGGGGGAGATGAAGGTTGGGTCATGGGGGATGAAATCTTGAGTTCGACGTTGGGGTGGCGAGTGCCCTCAAGCCGCATTGTACAAACCTGGCCCGCGATTGTTGAGCGTTCTGCTAAACAAAAAGGGCGCGTCGGAACGCGCCCGATGACGACCATCAGGACATTAGGAAGGGTTGTCGTCCGCCAGCCAGCGATGGAAGAAACCCGCTATCGCCGCGCCGACGATCGGCATGACCCAGAACAGCCAGAGCTGCTGCAAGGCCCAGCCGCCGACGAAAATCGCCTGGCTGGTGCTGCGCGCCGGGTTGACCGAGGTATTGGTGACCGGGATGCTGATCAGGTGGATCAACGTCAGGCACAGACCGATGGCGATGGGAGCGAACCCGGTCGGCGTGTTCTTGTGGGTCGAACCCAGGATGACGATCAGGAACATGAAGGTCATTGCAATCTCGGAAACAATCGCCGCGTTCATCCCGTATTTGCCCGGCGAATGTTCGCCGAAACCGTTCGCGGCAAAGCCGCTCGCAACCACGTCGAACCCTGGCTTTCCGGTGGCGATCAGGTAGATGATGGCCGCGCCGGCGAGACCGCCGAGTACTTGGGCGATGATGTAGGGAATCACATCGGAGGCGGGGAAGCGGCCACCGGCCCACATTCCGACCGAAACCGCCGGATTCAGATGGCAGCCGGAGATATGGCCGATAGCGTAGGCCATGGTCAGCACGGTCAGACCGAAGGCCAGCGACACGCCGACGAAGGCGATGCCGAAAGGATTGGTGGGATCACCGCTTGGGAAAGCGGCGGCCAGCACGGCGCTGCCGCAGCCGCCCAGCACCAGCCAGAGGGTGCCGATGAATTCGGCGGCGAGACGATTCGCAAGTGGCATGATCAAGCTCCTTGGTAATGTTGGATGATTCAGGTTGGATGTTGCTCTGATAGATTAGCGATTCAAGCCGGGTAATCAATATCCGGAGGGTTTGGCCAACGTCGGGGGGGCGTTCGCCCGCCCTCAAGCACTCCCGCGCCGGCCCAGCAGGGCACACAGTTTGCTGGCCAGTTCAGCCTTGCGATAGGGCTTGGTCAGCACTTCGGCGCTTTCCGCCTCATGGCCGTCGCCGAGCAGGGTGTGTTCGGTATAGCCGGAGGTGAACAGCACGGGTAGGCCGGGATGGCGCCGCCGCGCCTCGACGGCCAGCCCGACCCCGTCCATGTCGCCCGGCAGCACGATGTCGGTGAACAGCAGGGCGATTCCGGGCGTGGTGTCCAGTATCTCGAGCGCCGTTTCGGCATTCCCCGCCTGCCGGGTGTCGTAACCCAGGGCTTGCAGCGCGCCGACGGCAAACTGGCGGACGTCGGGGTCGTCCTCGACGGCCAGGATGATTTCACCCCGGCCGAGGGGGGCGGTTTCGGCAACGCGCGGTTCCGCCATCTCCGTCGCTTCGACCTGGTGCCGCGGCAGGTAGAGCCGCGCCGTGGTACCCTGGCCGGGCTCGCTGTAGAGGGTGATATGACCGCCGGACTGCTTGACCAGGCCATACACCATGCTGAGCCCCAGACCGCTGCCCTTGCTCGCTTCCTTGGTGGTGAAGAACGGTTCGAAAACGCGTTCCAGTACCTCGGGAGGCATGCCGATGCCGGTATCGCTGACCGACAGCATCACGTACGGTCCGGGTCGGATGTCTTTCTGCGAGATCGCGTAGTCCTCGTCCAGCAGGATGTTGGCGGTCTCCAGGGTCAGTTTGCCGCCTTGCGGCATCGCATCACGGGCGTTGATGACCAGATTGAGCAGAGCGTTCTCGAACTGGGCCGGATCGACCAGCGTCCGCTCCAGATCGTTGGCCAGCACGGTTTGAATCTGGATGTTGGCGCCCAGCGTGCGCCGCGTCAGATCGAGCATGGCCAGCACCAGCCGGTTCAGGTCGGTCGGTTGCGCCAGCAGGGGCTGGCGGCGCGAGAAGGCCAGCAGCCGGCGGGTCAGGTTGGTACCCCGGTCCACTGCTTTCAGCGCCTGCTGGGCGAGTTGGTGCAGGCGGGGCTGAGCGGTCAACCGTTCGTGCAACAATTCCAGATTGCCCATGATGATCGACAGCAGGTTGTTGAAATCGTGGGCGATGCCGCCGGTGAGTTGGCCGATGGCCTGCATTTTCTGCGCCTGGCGGAGCTGCGCCTCGGCCTGCTTGCGCTGGGTCAGATCGCGGGCGACCACGATGGTGGCCGACTTGCCGCCGTACTGCACCTCGAGCGGCATGGTGCGCGATTCGAACCAGCGCAGTCCCGAGGTGGTTTGCAGTTCGTATTCGGCGATCTGGATGCTCTGGGTCGCCAGCGCCCGATGGATGATGTCCAGAAAAAATGCCGCCATCTCCGGCGAATGAACCTCGCCGAGCAGTTTGCCCCGGATGGGCGTGATCCCGGTGGCGGCTCGATCCCGTCCGACGGTCGGCATTTCGCGGTGGCGACTGATTTCGGGCGGACGGATCTCGCTCGGAAGATTGCCCCGCCGCGGCGCGATCCCGGTCGCGGCGTGCTCCCGTCCGGCGGCCAGAATATCGCGGTAACGGCCGTCCTCATCGACCACGAACACCAAATCGGGCAGGGCCTGGGTCACGGCGCGCAACCGCGCCTCGCTGTCCCTCAGGGCGGATTCGGTCGCCCTGCGAACCTCGATTTCCAGATTCAAGGCCTCGTTGGCCGTTTCCAGTTCCGCCGTGCGCTCGGCGACCCGCCGCTCCAGCTTGACGTTGGCTTCGCGCAGTTCGGCCTGAGCCTGCTGCAACGAGGTTCGCATGATGTTGAACGCCTGGGTGAGTTCGCTGAGTTCGTCGTTGCCGTGGGCGGAAATGTCGTAGTCCAGGTAACCGGCCGCCAGCCGCCGGGTCGCCGCCGCCAGCGAGATGATCGGCAGGGCCAGTTTTTCGGCGTGTTTTTTGGAAAGGGCGTAGGCGACCACCAGCATGATCAGGATCATCAGCACCAGCTTCCAGAAGGTCATGGCGCTGGCGGCGCGCGCGGCCAGCGCTTCCCGTTCCAGGCGTTCCTGGAAATCCGCCGCGATGGCCGCCGCCAGCGCCATCGCCCGGGTGGCCAGGGGGTCCGTTTCCAGCGCCATCAGGTCCAGCGCGATGTTCCCGCCGGTCCGGCGCAAGCGGATCGCTTCCTGGGCAAACCACGTGAAGGCTCGCAGTTGATTTCGGAACAGATCCAGCAATCGATTCTGTTCGGCGGTGAGCAGGGGGCTGGCGGCAATTCGCTCGATGTGGGTTCGGATGGATTCCATCTGCTCCCGGAACGGGTCCTGATAATCCAAACCGTTTGCTCCGAGGATTTCCCGCAGCGCCAGATGCGCGCTGGTAACAGCCTGCTGCGCCCGCGCGAACTGCGCCAGCAGGTTTTTGCGTTCGGGATCGCCGTTCTGGGCTTCTTCCTCTTCGAACAGAGCCGCGATCAGCGAATGCAGTTCGGCCGCGCTCGGCTCGACGTCGAGCAAATAAGTGAACCGCGCCGGTTCGTTGCCGGGTTTCCGCGCCGCGTCCCGCACCCACCACTGGGATTCCCGGAGATCGGCCAACAGGGTCTGGAGTTCCAGCAGACGCTCCGGAGCGCAGATTTGCTCGAGAACCTGCTCCTGCCGGCAATGGCTCTTCAACCGGTCGAGCGAAGGCTGGATTTCCCCATCCCAGGCCACCTGCCAGTCGTCCAGGAAACGCGGGTCGCCGAGGCTGACCCAGCCGCGCAGGCTCGCCAGCGAGTGCCGCACTCCGGCCAGCATCCGCAGCGAAGCCTGCGCCAGGGGACCACCTTCATCGGCCAGCAGAATGACGCTGGAGCGCAGGTCGTAGGTGGCGAACAGGGCGATGAAGAGCATTCCCAGCCCGACCAGGGCCACCGACAGGTGGGAAACCAGCAACTGGCGCTTGAGCGAGCGCTCGGGAGGGATACCCTCAGCGCTTGGAGGAATTGGCGTCATGTTCGATCTTTCCAAACGCCGCCCGGTCGGTCGCGAGGAAGCGCTCGAGTTGGGTCAGTTGCGCCCCCAGGATTCCGGTGCGCTGGTAGGTATGCGCCGGAAAGCGCAATCCCGGGTAGATGGGCTGGGGTGGCGTCCTGGCGATGCCCAGATACTTGTGCAGGAAGTCGAGTTGGGACACGATCGTGGCGGCGACCAGAAAAACGTCGCCCGGCACCAGCTTGTTCGGCTCGACCCGACTGGTGTTGATTTGCGGGGCGGGCAAGCCCAGCGTGTCGAGGATGCGGCTGACGCTCCGCAGGCACTCGATCAGCCGGAGATGAACGTCGCCGGGTTGCTTGTCCGGCTCGAACGGGGGTTCGGCCGGAATCCGGTTCGCTTCGGGATAACGGGACAACAGGCGGGCCGCGTAGCCGATCGCCAGGGTGACCTCCATGTAGACATCCCTGGGGGCGAGATGCCGTTCCAACAGCAGGTTCAACTGGCGATTGAGGTGCAGGATGGCGGTGAAAGGATCCGCCACGGGAGTTTTTCTCTCGGGCGGCGGCTCGGAATCCGAGGGGATTTTCAGCTCCTCCATCACCCGCCGGAGAATCCGGTTGGCGTCCTCAAGCCTGCGCAGAACGTCCGGAAGCCCGATGTCGCCCGCCGGCGGCGGGGGAGGTGTCGCATGCACCCGCATCACCTCGAAGGACAGCCGGTCGGTCTGTTGCCAGAGCGTCAATGCCTGAGAGTACAGGTCGCGGGGCAGGGTGCTGCGGATGCCGATATCGAGTTCGCCGGCTTCGGACGCGCCCATGAAGCGACGCAGGCGTTGCAGGTCGCGGTCGAAGATTTCGATTCGGGCCGAAATCGCGGCGGCGGTGCTGGCCTGGCCGATTTCGGCCGAGGGTTCGGGCGCGCCGGCGGCGATGGGGGAGGCGCCGGCGGCGAACAGCAGGAAAAATGCCGATGCCAGACAGATGCTCGAGCGCGGCGTCATGCCTGTTCGTCTTGGGGATGACCGAGCGCGGCCCGCAGTTTGGCCAGACCGAAGGGTTTCACCAAAGTCGTCACCGCGCGCAGGCCCTTGAACTCCGCGAGCAGCTTGGCTTCGCTGGCGTAGTCCGGACTGTAGCCGGTGGTGATGATGAGATCGGCGGTGTAGCCCTGCTGCAGCAGCCACAGCAGCAGTTCGTTGCCATCCATGCCGGGCATGACCATGTCGAGCATGATGATGGTCGGCTGGAAGTCGGCGTAGCATTGTTGAAATGCCTTGCCGCTGGTGGTGACCTTGACCTCGTAGTCGAGCGAAAGGGCGACATTGCGGACGAACTCTCCAAATTCGGGTTCGTCATCGATGATCAGCAGGCGTTTCTTGCTCATGTTCGAGTTCGGACTTCCCAGGTTTTCTTGAATGCCAAAAATGGATTGATGTGCGATAAAAATTACATATCAATCGGTTTCCCTCGATTTTTCGCTAGAGCGAAGTGTAAAGCCAGCCGGAACGAACGCAAGGTCTAGCCACAACGAAAAATGACGGGGTCGTGTTTTCAGGATATACCACGCGGGCGGCGGGTGGCCCTATCGCCGGAATGGCCGTGGGCTCGATTCCGGGGAATGAAGCGGCGGATGGATGGAGCGAAGTTGACGCCCAGCCGGTCGGGCGTTAGCATCGCCGTACAAACGACATGGGTTCCCGTGCGGCCTTTGGCCCGATGGGGATGAAAAGGGAATCTGGTGCGGCCGCCTTCGGGCCGCCAATTCCAGAGCTGCCCCCGCAACTGTCAGCAGCGAGTCGTGCCCCCCGCATGCCACTGGCCAAAACGGCTGGGAAGGCTGGGCGAGCGGCGAAGACCTGCGAGCCAGGAGACCTGCCCTCGTCGGTAACCAGTTGGATTCCGGGCGGGGTGCTCCCGGGTTGCGAACCGTCTCCAGCCAGTGCGTCATCGCCACATCGTTCGTGGCGACCACTTTCCCAGGACGACCTCCCTGAAGCTCCGCCCATAAACCGGGGAGGTTTGTCATGCATATCGCCGAAGGGTTTCTGCCACCGTTGCACGCCGCCGCGTGGACGGCGATTTCCTTGTCGTTCGTCGTCGCCAGCGCCTGGCGCGTCAATCGCCTGATGCGGGATCAGCCGCAAACCAAGTTGCTGTTGGCGGCGGCGGGGGCTTATGCCTTCATTCTGTCGGCGCTCAAACTGCCATCCGTGACCGGCAGTTGCTCCCACGCTACCGGCACCGGTTTGGGGGCGATCTTGTTCGGACCCTCGGTCATGGCCCTGCTGGGAACCATCGTGCTGGTCTTTCAGGCGCTGCTGCTCGCCCACGGTGGCCTGACCACGCTGGGCGCCAACGTGTTTTCGATGGCCATCGCCGGTCCCTGGGTGGCTTACGCGGCGTTTCGCGGCACGCAATGGCTCAAAGCGCCGCTGGCGGTCAGCGTGTTTCTGGCGGCGATGCTCGGCGACTGGGCGACTTATCTGGTGACCGCCGGCCAACTGGGGCTGGCATTCCCCGATCCAGCCGGCGGGAGCGTGGGGGCCTTGCTGAAGTTCGTCGCCGTGTTCATGCCCACCCAGTTGCCGCTGGCCATCATCGAGGGCTTGCTGACCGTCATCGTGGTGAATCTGCTGAACCAGTACAGCCGCGATGAGTTGGATGTGCTGGCGTTCGCGCCGGGAGGTGCCCGATGAAACGCACCAATCTGGTTTTGCTGGTTATCGTCCTGATGCTGGCGATATTGCCGTTGGTGCTCCCCTTGCCCGCGGATTTGAAAGAGCCTTTCGCGGGCGCCGACGGCCAGGGCATGGCAGCCGTCACCGAGATCGATCCGGAATACAAGCCCTGGTTCGAACCGCTGTGGGAGCCGCCCAGCGGCGAGATCGAAGGCTTGTTGTTCGCTTTGCAGGCGGCGCTGGGCAGCGGGTTGCTGGGCTATTATCTCGGTCTCCGGCGCGGCCAGTCCCAACGGCCCGAGCAGGAACGGGACCGCGTTGATACGGGCAATTGACCACCACGCCTGGACCAACCGCTGGGCCGGCTGGCATCCCGCCGAAAAAGGGCTGCCCGCCGGCGGTTTGCTCCTTCTAACCCTGTTCTTGCCACCTCTGACCACGGCTCCGCTGGTCTTGGTCAGCATGGCCCTGGCGACGGTGTACGGCGCAGGCGTGCCGTGGCGGGCATTGCTCGATGTGCTCGCCGCGCCAGCGGGGTTCTTGCTGGCGGGCGCCCCTTTTCTGGCGGTGTCGATGGATTTCACCCACGGTTTCGACCTGCATCTGTCGTCCGAAGGGTTGTGGCTGGCGCTGGTCACGACGGTCCGCGCCTTGGCGGCGATGAGTTGTCTTGCCTTCCTCATTCTGACCACGCCGGTGACGGATTGGGTGGCTTCGCTGCGGCGGGTTGGGGTTCCCGCCGGCGTGATCGAACTGATCCTGTTGATCTACCGATTGATCTTCGTGTTCTTCGAGCGGGCGGTGACCGGCCATCAGGCCCAGACGGCGCGGCTGGGTTACTCGCGCGTGGATCGGTCGGTGCGTTCGCTGGGATTACTGGCCGGCAATCTGTTTCAGCGGTCCCTCGTGCAAGCGCACCGGTTGGAGATCGGACTGGCGGCGCGCGGCTATACCGGCGAATTGCGGGTGTTGACGCCGGAGCGGGTTTTGTCGCGGATGCGGCTGGTGGTGGGGCTGGGACTGGTCGGGCTGGTCGGAACGGCGGGTAGCCTGCTGGCGCGCGGGCTGTCATGACCGCGCCTCTGCTGGCGGCGCACGGGCTTGAATACGTCTACCCAGGCGGCGTGATCGCGCTGCGCGGTTTGGATCTGAGCATCGAGCGCGGCCAGAAGCTGGCCATTCTCGGTTCCAACGGTTCCGGCAAGACCACGCTGCTACTGCACCTCAATGGCACTTGTAAACCCGCGCGCGGCGAAATCCGGCTGGACGGTCAACCGGTCCTGTACGATCATCGCGCCCTCAACCACTGGCGGCGGCGGGTCGGGCTGGTGTTGCAGGAGCCGGACGATCAGTTGTTCGCCGCGACGGTCGGGCAGGACGTGTCGTTCGGGCCGCTAAACTTGGGGTTATCGGAAGCGGAAACCCGCGAAAGGGTAGACGAGGCGCTGGCGGCGCTGCGTGTTGCCCATCTTGCCGATCGCGCCACGCACGCGCTCAGCTTCGGTCAAAAGAAGCGGGTGGCCATCGCCGGAGTACTGGCCATGCGCCCGGAAATTTTGGTGCTGGACGAACCGACCGCCGGCCTCGATTCGCATGGCGTGACCCATCTGCTGGGCGCCTTGCAGCAGTTGCATGACGCCGGCACGACCCTGGTGTTTTCGACCCACGACGTGGAACTGGCCTATGTCTGGGCCGATCGGGTCGCGGTGTTCCACGACGGCACGGTGCTGAGTCAGGGCGAGACGGCTGCGGTGCTGGGGGATCGGGACATGTTGCATAGGGCGCGGCTGCGGTCGCCCCTGCTGCTGGAACTGGCGCAGCTGCTGCGGGAAGCGGAAGGCGGCGACGAGTGCTGGCCGCCGCCGCGTTCCCGCGAGGCGCTGCTGGCATTGCTCCGCGACCGGCTGGCTCCAGCGGACGGGCGGGCGGGGCATGGGGACGGACGGATTGCGGTCCATCCTCCGCGCCGGGCGGAGGAGTGAACCCGGTTCACTCCGTCCGGTTCCGCCGGTACAAGGGCGCATAAACCGCCGCCAGCCGGATCGCCTCGACCATGCTCGCCGGATCGGCCGTGCCCTTGCCCGCCAGGTCGAAGGCGGTACCGTGATCCACCGACGTGCGGATGAAGGGCAGACCGATGGTGACCGCAATGGTCCGCTGGAAATCCACCATCTTGGTGGCGATGTGCCCCTGATCGTGGTACAGGGACAGCACGGCGTCGAATCTCCCCTGGCGGGCGAGATGGAACACCGAATCGGCGGCGATGGGGCCGGCGGCGTCGATTCCCAAGGCCCGTGCGTCGGCGATCGCCGGTTCCAGTTCCCGCGTTTCCTCGTCGCCGAACAGACCGTGCTCGCCGCAGTGGGGGTTGAGCCCCGCCACGGCCAGGCGGGGCCGGGGAATGCCCAGGGTTTCCAGCGCGCCGGCGCAACGCTGGAGATAGTCCAGCACCCGGCGCCGGGTGACCAGCTCGATCGCGCCCGCCAGCGAAACGTGCCGGCTGAGGAAAAACACTTTGAGATCGAAAACCTGGAACATCGTCAGTGGATCGGCGGTCCCGGTCAGCCGGCCGAGCAGCTCGGTATGACCGATGTCCCGCACGCCGGCGGCCCTGAAGGCTTCCTTGTTGATCGGCGTGGTGGCCAGCGCGTCCATCCGGCCCGCCTGGCACAGTTCGACCGCTTTTTGGATAAACTCGAAGGCGGCGCGACCGGCTTCCGCCTGAACCCGGCCGAATTGCACCCGTTCGGCGTCCACGTTGGCGAGGTCGATCAGGTCGATGCCGCCGTGCCGATAGTGGCCTTGGGCCGGCTCTTCGACCGTCCGAACGTCCAAATCCAGACCGGTCATCCGGAGCGCCCGGCGCAGGGCGCCCGCCTCGCCGATCGCCAGGGGCCGCGCCGCCGCGTACGAATCCGGTTGCGCCAGCGCCATGACCACGATTTCCGGACCGACGCCGGCAATGTCCCCCAGGGGTATGCCGATGATGCTTCTGTTCATGGCCTGATACCTCGGCTCGAAACGTGGGAGGGTTGGCGATTTCCGGAATTTCCGGGGCGGCCCGCCGGTCTGAAGGTGTGCGGCGCGTGGCCGTGATAGTGATATACTTCAACATCTTCTAAACCGGCGGATTCGGGCGGCGCGCGCTCGCAACCGCCCTTCCTTCATTATGGATTATGGATGAGTAGCGGCATGGCAGAGAACCGATATCTTCTGAACGCGCAACTGGCGCAGATGCTCAAGGGTGGGGTCATCATGGATGTGGTCAACGTGGAACAGGCCCAGATCGCCCAGGAAGCGGGCGCGGTCGCGGTCATGGCATTGGAGCGGGTGCCGGCGGATATCCGCAAGCAGGGCGGGGTGGCGCGGATGTCCGACCCGGGCCTGATCAAGGCGATCAAGGATGCCGTCAGCATCCCCGTCATGGCCAAGGCGCGCATCGGCCATTTCGTCGAGGCGCAGATCCTGCAGGCCCTCAAGATCGACTACATCGACGAAAGCGAGGTGCTGACCCCCGCCGACGAGGAATGCCACATCGACAAGACTCTGTTCGAGATTCCCTTCGTCTGCGGCGCCCGCAATCTGGGCGAGGCGCTGCGACGGATCGTCGAGGGCGCGGCGATGATCCGTACCAAGGGCGAGGCCGGCACCGGCAACGTGGTCGAGGCGGTCCGCCACATGCGCGCCATGAACCGGGAAATCGGCCAGTTGGCGCACATGCCGGCCGAGGAGATCGTCGGTTTCGCCAAGGCCAACGGCCTGCCCTACGAACTGGCGCTGGAAGTGAGGAAGCTGGGTCGCCTGCCCGTGGTCAACTTCGCCGCCGGCGGCATCGCCACGCCGGCCGACGCCGCCCTGATGATGCAACTGGGTTGCGACGGCGTGTTCGTCGGTTCCGGCATCTTCAAATCCTCCGATCCGGTGCGTCGTGCCCGCTCCATCGTCAAGGCCACCGCCGTCTACAACGATCCCGAGAAACTGCTGGAAGTCTCGATGGACCTGGGCGAACCGATGGCGGGGCTGGATGTCGTCACCCTGCCCGACGAGGAACGGTTGGCGGGACGGGGCTGGTGATGAGCGTCCACGCCGATCACGGGTCGATCGGCGTCCTCGATCTGCAGGGCGGGGTGCAGGAGCACCTCGACCACTTGCGGCGCATCGGCATCCGCGGCCGGCCCGTCAAGCGCACCGCCGAACTGGACGGTTTGGCGGGGTTGATCATTCCCGGCGGCGAGAGTACCTGTCTGTCGCGATTGCTGGATATCTTTGATCTGGACGACGCCATCCGGCAAGCCTGTGACGGCGGCGTAAAGCTGTGGGGCACCTGCGCCGGGGCGATTCTGCTGGCGCGCGAGAACGTCGGCGAGGCGCCGTTTTTCGGGCTGATCGACATCGCGGTCAACCGCAACGCCTTCGGCAGCCAGTTGGACAGTTTCAACCGCGAGGCGTTGGTGCCCGCGGTGGCGCGCGAGCCGATTCCGTTGACCTTCATCCGCGCGCCGAAGATCGTCCGGGCCGGCGAGGGAGTGCGGGTGCTGCTGCAACTGGACGACTATATCGCCGCGGCGGAGGACGACCGGATTCTGGTGACGGTCTTTCATCCGGAACTGACGCCCAGCCTGGCGTTCCACCGCTACTTCGCCCGCAAGTGCGGTCTGATCGCGGCCGGGAGCGACGACGCCGGCCTCGATCCCGACTGGACGCCGCAAAGCTGGACCCGGTTTGGCTATCGCGCCCGAACGGTGGAATAGCCATCGCGTTCGAACCACCCCGGCACTCCGCGCCACCCCTCCTTGGCCAAGGAGGGGAAGTGCTATACCTTGAATTCCGATACCCATCCCGCTGACCACACCCGCCTGACCGCCCGCCGCAAGGCCGGCTACGAGCGTAAGCTGGCTCGCGCGACCCGCGAGAAGGGCCTGCTGATGGTGTTTACCGGACCCGGCAAGGGAAAGACCACCGCCGCTTTCGGCATGGCGCTGCGCGCCGTCGGCCACGACATGCGGGTCGGCGTGGTGCAATTCATCAAGGGTGCGCGGGACAGCGCCGAGCGGACGGTGTTGAGCCGCTTCGAAAACGTGGATTTCCAGACCATCGGCGACGGTTTTACCTGGCTGACCCAAGACCGGGAGCGGGATGTTGCCACCGCCGAACGGGCCTGGGCCGAGGCGGAGCGAATGATCGGCGATCCCCGCTGCGATCTCGTGATTTTGGACGAACTCAACCCGGTGCTGCATTACGGTTATCTGGATCCGGCGCGGGTGCTGGCGGTTTTCAGCGCCCGGCGGCCGGACCTGCATATTGCGGTCACCGGGCGCAATGCTCCGGAGGCGCTGGTGGAACAGGCCGATCTAGTCAGCGAGATCCGCGCGATCAAGCATCCCTATCGGGAACAGGGCGTGAAGGCGCAGAAGGGGATCGAGTTCTAATAGGGGAACTCTATTTTCGTTGGGCGATTTCCCCTCCTTGGACAAGGAGGGGTGGCGCGAAGCGCCGGGGTGGTTCGAAGCGGGGTTCCACCACTGTAACCGTTCAGCCCCTTCGCCCGCGAGTGGGCGAGGGTTTTAAGGTCGAATCTCGATCGGCGTGCCGTCGGGGACAGCGCGCCAGAGTTCTTCGATCTCGGCGTTGGTCACCGCGATGCACCCCGCTGTCCAGTCTCTCAACAGATGGAGCCTCCCCAACGAACCCATGCCGTTGGGGAGGCCGTGAATCATGATGTCCCCTCCGGCCGAGCGTTTCTGTTTGGCGGCGAAGGCGGCGTCCTCGGGGCTGGGATAGGAAATGCGCAAGGCGCGGTGAAAATCGCTGTTCTGCTTGCGAGAAGCGATTCGGTAGCGGCCTTCGGGAGTCTTGTTGTCGCCCTGGAACCGCTTGGGTCCTTCCGGTTGCCGGCCCAGGGCGATGGCGTAGGACTTGAGCGGCCTGTTGTTGCGAAACAGGGTTAACCGGCGAGCCTTTTTCTCCACCAGTATCCAGTCGGCAACGCCGATGGGCGGAAGAGAATGATCGGGCAGTTTGGGAGGATGAGGCTTGGTTTCCAAAGTGGCAACCTGGTCGGGAGGCGTTACGGTGGTCGCGGGCGGCGCACGGTCGGCGGGCGTGGCGGGACTGGTCGGAGCGGTCACGCTGGCGGGTGGAGTCGATGGCGGGTGAAGGTGGCGGTAGACCAGGATGCCACCGTTGATGGTCGTCAAAGCCAGCGTGATGAGTAGAACGGTCCGAAGTTTCATGGCTGATCGGGCAATAGATCAGGAAAATAGTATCCAAAACAACGCGTTGCTCGTCATTCAATTTCGCGGGCGGCGAAAACCAGCCGCTCCAGCCCGATGCAGACCACCGCGTGCGCGTGCAGCCTGAGCGGGCCGCCGTCCGCTTCCAGGGTCTGACGATACTGCGCCAGTTGCGTTTCCGCCTCCCGCAAGGCGTCCGCCACCGCCGGCAGCGCGCGCAATTCCTCCCGCTTTTTCGTCGCCAGTTCGGCGCCGGTCAAGCCGACGGCCTTGAGACCGACCGCCTTGAATTCCAGCAGATGATCGAGCAGGGCGTATTGGCGCATATCGGGGCGCACCCGCAGCAGCAGGTCGCCGTAGCCCCGTCCCAGCGCCGGTTCCGAGTCCATCAGGTAAAACGTGTCGTTGAACAGCGTCACCAGAAAGGCGGTTTTGACCACCAGCTCGTTGCTCCAGCGCAGGTCGCGGTTGTCGAATACCTTGAAGTAATGCTGTTCGAGGAAATCGCACAACGGGCTGAGATCGCCGGTGGCGTAGAACCGTTCCACCACCGCTTGCCGCTGCGCCTGGTCGTCGTAGTCCGGCAACACCTGTTCCTGGAGCCGCTCGACGTACAGCTTGCCAATCACCTGATTGGGAATGGTCAGTTGCAGCCTGCCCAAGGCGTCCCGCCCGGCGAGAGTGAGAACGCCGAAGTAGTAGAGCAAGGAGGCGAGAAAAGCGGGATCGCGCGGCGCGGTCAGCATGTCCCGCACCCCGAAGCGGTTGACCAGTTGGGCGATGGCGAGCGGTTTGGCGGGGTTCAGCGCCGCGTTGACCAGCGTCTCGCCGTGCGGCAGCCGGGCCACGTACTGGATCCGGTTCCGGTCCATCGCCAGGTTGTCGTCCAGCATTTGGCGCGGGTAGCGGCCGTAGCGACCGAAGTAGTCCAGGAAATACAGCGCCAGGGTCGGGTTGTAGAGCAGCGGGTTATCTCCTTCGCCGAACCGGTAGCCGTTGTAGAAGCGCCGGATAAAGTCAAGAATCTCCGGCGCTCGCTCGTCCGGTAGCGACCGCGCTGCCAGAACCTTCGCCAGGGCTTCGGCCAGTTCTCCGGTGGTGAAGCCGCAGAGATCGTAGTACTCGTCGAGGTGGGTGATGTCCTTGGCGACGTTGTAGCCGCTGGTCATGTCGCTGAGCACCACCGGCGACACGCCGGTCAGGAACACCCGGTCGATCCCGCTGCCGCTGGCTCCGCTCTTGACCACCTTGAACAGGGTCTTGATGATCCCTTCGCCCTCCACCAGTTCTTCGTAACGACCCGCGTCGCGCAGCGGGCCGATCATCACTTCGTTGGCGAAGTTGTCGTATTCGTCCACCAGCAGATAGAGCTTGTGGGGCGTCCGGGACACCGCGCTGAGCAGCGATTGCAAGGAGGCCAGGCCGTCTTCCGGGTTGACCTCAACCCGCCCGTCCAGCCAGTCGCCGTAGCGGGCGATGGCGTCCTTGATGCGGACATTGACGTGATTGAACAGGGAGCGCCGGATCGCGTTCAGATCGCTGCCGGGATCGACCGCCGAAAAATCCCAGCGCATGACGAAGTAGCGGTTGCGCAGCGGGGTAGGGTTTCGGCCAATTTTCAGCCCGCCGAACAGTCGCTCGAAATGGTCGGTCCGCGCCAGGTCGTAATAGTTCTCGAGCGTGGACAGCCACAGGCTTTTGCCGAAACGACGCGGACGGAGGAACAGCAACTGTTTGCCCGCCCCTTCGATCAGCGGAATCCGGTCGGTGCGGTCCACATAGAAATAGCCTTCGTCAATAATCGCGGCGAAGTCGGCGATGCCGTAGGGAAAGCGCTGCACGGGACTCTCCTTATTCCAGCCACCTGTCCGAACCAATGATAACGCAACCCTCGGTCAGGGGTGTTTACGGAAGTGGATTACGGTTTCCAGCGAGCGCAAATCCAGATGCGTTTCAATCGCATCCGCCAGCCTATTTATACCATCTTCTCGTAATTGCCGGTAATCCGGCGTTTCTCGCACCGCCAGACCGGCCCACCGCAACAGCGCATCGCGGGCCGTAGCGGCGTCGAACAGCCCATGCAAGTACGTGCCGAGAATTTGCCCGTCGTCCGACAGCGCGCCATCCGGACGGCCGTCGGTCAGCCGGGTGGCGGGATGGTTCAACGCCGGGCCAGCGCTCACTCCGGCGTGGATTTCGTAGCCGGTCGCGAAGGCGTCGCCAAGTAGCAGTCGACCCTCGACCCGATGCAGTTGTTTTTCCGGCTCCAGCGTGGTTTCAAAGTCCAGGAAGCCGAGACCGGGACTGCTGCCCGGTTCGCCTTCCAAGCCGGCGGGATCGTGGACCCAGCGCCCCAGCATTTGAAAGCCGCCGCAAATGCCGATCAGTTTGCCGCCGTAGCGCAGATGGCGATGGATGTCTTGATCCCAACCCTGTTCGCGGAGCCGGCGCAGGTCGCCGCGCGTGCTTTTGCTGCCGGGCAGAATGATCAGATCGGCGGGCGGAATGGCTTGGCCCGGACGTACCCAACGGACTTCGACTTGCGGATGCAGCCGCAAGGGATCGAGATCGGTGTGGTTGCTGATCCGCGCCAGCACGGGGACGGTGACCCGCAGCAGTTCGGCGTCCTTGGTCACGGCGGGTTCGCGCGGCAGGGCGTCCTCGGCTTCGAGATGCAAGCCTTGCAGGTAGGGCAGCACGCCCAGCACCGGCTTGCCGGTTTCCTGGGTCAGCCAGTCCAACCCAGGCATCAGCAGGCTGACATCGCCCCGGAAGCGGTTGATGATGAGGCCGGTGATGCGCGCCCGTTCGCTGCGCGCCAGCAGGGCCAGCGTGCCGTACAGATGGGCGAACACGCCGCCCCGGTCGATGTCGCCGACCAGCCACACCGGGCAGTCCACCGTCTCGGCGAAACCCATGTTGGCGATGTCCTTGTCGCGCAAATTGATTTCCGCCGGACTGCCGGCGCCTTCCACCAGCACGAAGTCGTAGGCCGCGCGCAGTCGCTCGTAGGATTCCAGCACCGCCCGCATCGCCACCGGCTTGTAGTCGTGATAGCGGCGGGCGTCCATGTTGGCCAGCGCCTTGCCGTGGATGATGACTTGGGCGCCGATGTCGGTGTTGGGTTTGAGCAGCACCGGGTTCATGTCGGTGTGCGGTTCCAGAAAAGCCGCTTGCGCCTGCACCGCCTGGGCGCGGCCGATTTCGCCGCCGTCCACGGTGACGGCGCTGTTGAGGGCCATGTTCTGGGGTTTGAACGGAACCACCCGCACGCCACGCCGCGCCAGCAAACGGCAAAGACCGGCGACCATGATGCTTTTGCCGGCGTCGGAGGTCGTGCCCTGAATCATGAGGGTTTTAGCATTCATGGCAGGATTTTGACGGAAACACTGGGTTTTTGGCTACACTAGCACCCTCTGGAAATGCCCGAGAGCACGATGCGATTGAACGATAGCCCTCACCCCCGACCCCTCTCCCAGAGGGCGAGGGGAGCATTATGCTGAGCCTCTCCGGAAGAGCGATGGGGACCTTATGCTGACCGCGCTGCTGTGCGTCGGCGCGGTGCTGCTCGACCACTTGCTGGGCGAGCCGCGCCGCTGGCATCCGCTGGTGGGGTTCGGCTGGCTGACGCAACGGGTGGAGGCGCTCGGCTACGGGCCGCCGGAATTGAACGCCGAGGCGCGGCAGGCGCGAGGCATCGGCGCGGTGCTCCTGTTGCTGGTTCCGTGCACCGTCGCCGCCTGGTTGCTGGCGGCGATTCCGCTACTCGGTTTGGCGGTGGCGCTGGGGTTGCTGTATCTGGCCGTCGGCGCGCGGAGTCTGGCCGAACACGCCGAAGCCGTGGCGGCGGCGCTGCGAGCAGGCGATCTGCCGCTGGCGCGCGAGCGGGTTGGTCTGATCGTCAGCCGCGATACCGACGATCTCGATGAGGAGCAGATCAGCCGGGCCACAGTGGAATCGGTGTTGGAAAACGGCTGCGACGCCATTTTTGGAGCGCTGTTCTGGTTCGCCTTGGCAGGTGCGCCGGGCGTGGTGCTGCACCGGCTGGCCAACACGCTCGATGCCCTGTGGGGTTACCGGACCCCGCGTTACCGGGATTTCGGCTGGGCGGCGGCGCGGCTGGACGATATCCTGAACCTGGCGCCTGCGCGCCTGACCGCCCTGAGTTACGTGCTGGTCGGACCGCAACCGGCGCTGGCCTGGCGTTGTTGGCGAGAGCAGGCGCCGGTTTGGAAAAGCCCCAACGCCGGCCCGGTGATGGCAGCGGGGGCGGGCGCGCTCGGATTGGCGCTGGGTGGCCAGGCCCGCTATCACGGCGAATGGGTTTCGCGTCCGGCTCTGGGGGAGGGACTGGCGCCGCGCGCCGAGGATATCGGCCGGGCGGTGGCGCTGGTGCGACGGGCGCTGTGGTTGTGGCTGAGCGCCATCGCTTTGGGAGGGCTGGTCCTTGCTTGAGCACGGCGGCGCTCTGCGCGCGGCGGCGGAGCGCTATCACATTCCGTCGAACGACTGGCTGGACTTGTCCACCGGCATCAACCCGAACGGCTGGCCGGTTCCGGCGATTCCCGCGACCGCCTGGCAGCGGCTGCCCGAACCGGACGATGGGCTGGAATCGGCGGCGACGGCTTATTTCGGAACCGCGAACGTGTTGCCGGTGGCGGGTTCGCAAGCCGCGATTCAGGCGTTGCCGCGGTTGCTCGATCCGGGCCGGGCAGGGGTGCTGGGTCCCACCTACGCCGAACATGCCCACGCCTGGCGATGGGCCGGCCATCGGGTCGAGTTGCTGGCTGCCGAGGCGTTGGATGCAGCCCTGGATCGGTCGAACGTGCTGGTGGTGGTCAATCCCAACAATCCCACCGGTATGCGGTTTGCCCCGGCGACCCTGCTGGACTGGCGGGCGCGGCTGGCGGAGCGGGGCGGTTGGCTGGTGGTGGACGAAGCGTTCGCGGATGCTACCCCAGAGGAAAGCCTGGCGGTTCAGGCCGGCCTGCCGGGGCTGATCGTGTTGCGCTCGCTGGGTAAGTTTTTCGGACTGGCGGGCGCTCGGGTTGGGTTCCTGCTGGCGGAGCCGGGGCTGCTGGAGCGGGCGCTGGAGCAGTTGGGGCCGTGGACGGTTACGGGTCCCAGCCGTTGGGTGGCCGCGCGAGCGCTGGCCGATCGGGACTGGCAGGAGCGGACGCGGATGATGCTTGCCCGATCTGGTAAGCGGCTGGCGGACCTGCTGAAGCGGCAGGGCCTGCCGGTGGCGGACGGCACGGCCCTGTTTCAATGGGTACCGTTGCCGGACGCCGAATATTGGCAGGACGCCTTGGCGCGACGGGGCATCCTGGTCCGGCGTTTCGTCGACCCGCCGGGGCTGCGGTTCGGACTGCCCGGGGCGGAACCGGCCTGGCGGCGGCTGGAGATGGCCTTGGCCGGAGTTCGCGCCGAGCGGCTGCGGGATGCCTGAAATTTGGCGCCCCTTCCCCGCTGGCGGGCGAGGGTGAGGGGTGAGGGTCGAAACGATGCGCGGACGGGTTTGAGCGAAAATGACAGAACAACGGAATCCAGCCCCGGCCCGGCCCCCGGTCGGCGAGGTGTATCTGGTGGGCGCCGGCCCCGGCGATCCGGAACTGTTGACGCTGAAGGCGCTGCGGCTGATGAAGCAGGCCGATGTGGCGGTGTACGACCGACTGGTCGGCGCGGACGTTCTGGAATTGCTGGAGCCGGGGGTCGAACGTATCTTCGTCGGCAAGGAGCCAGACCATCACACCCTGCCGCAGGATGAGATTAACCGATTGCTGGTGGATCTGGCCCGGCAAGGCAGGCGGGTGTTGCGGCTGAAAGGCGGCGATCCTTTTATCTTCGGCCGCGGCGGCGAGGAAATTCAGACCCTGATGACGGCCGGCATCCCGTTCCAGGTGGTGCCGGGCGTGACTGCCGCGGCCGGTTGCGCGGCCTACGCCGGCATTCCCCTGACCCATCGCGATTACGCCCAGGCCTGCGTGTTCGTCACCGGCCATCTCAAGGACGGCGATCTGGATCTGAACTGGCCGGCGCTGGTGCAGCCACGGCAGACCGTGGTGTTCTACATGGGCTTGAAGAGCGTCGGCCACATCTGCGGCCGGTTGCGCGAGCACGGCATGGCGGCGGACATGCCGGCGGCGCTGGTGGAGCGGGGCACCACCCCGCAACAGCAAGTTCACATCGCCACCATCGCTGAATTGCCGGGACTGCTGGAAGGCGCTGGCGCGCGTTCCCCGGCCCTGCTCATCGTCGGCGAGGTGGTGAAACTGCACTCGTGGCTGGCCTGGTTTCAGCCGGCCGCCGCAGGCGAGAGACAACAAATTCAACGGGGATGGTGACCCCCTGCCAAGGCAAACCGCTCCCAGCAGTCCGGAATCCATATTGAGCCATTTGCATTTCTATCCAGTTCGTGGATCGACGACCACAGTTTGGCGGTTCGAAGATCGATGGCGTTCAGGGTAATTGTTCATCCCGCATGGAGCGAGACTCCCTCGACTATAATCTTCCAAATTTCTCGTCCCCCTCGCCGGTCGCTTCCGCGCAGTTGGAACTCCATGTTGCCATCATCCAGAACCCATTTGTGGATCCTCGCTCTGCTCTATGGGGTGACGCTGGTCTACCTGAACCTCATCCCCCTTGACTTTAGCCCGCTGCCGCTCGATGAGTGGTTGCGGCAGGCGATGGCGATGCCCTGGTTGAAACTCGGGTTGGCGAGCAGGGCCGACTGGGTCGCGAACCTGCTTATGGCAGTGCCGTTTGGATTCCTGGTGGCCAGTGCGCTGGGTGCGCCTTCGGGCAAGAGTCGCGCCAATAATGGTTTATCCACTTACGACGTTTCATCCATTGCCCCAACCCGTGCCGGCAGGCTGGCCGCGATCCTGCTGGGTGGTCCGGTGGTCGTTGCCCTCATTCTGGTCATCGAGATCGTACAGATTCTGTTTCCCCAGCGCACCGTTTCGCTGAACGATCTGGTGGCCGGCTGGCTCGGAGGCGCAATCGGCATCCTGGCATGGACGATGGCGGGCGAACGGTTGTGGCGCCTGGCTTGGGAAGCGGCGCATCCCAACCGCCGGACCCTGTTGGCCGGGATCGGGTTGTATACCTTGGCCTACGCGGCGTTGAGCCTGTTTCCGTATGATTTCATTCTCAATGCTGGGGAACTCGCCGACAAATTCAATACAGTTCATCTCGGGTTCATGTCCGAGTCCTGTTCGTCGGCCTCACGCTGCGTGGCTTCGGTACTTGCTGAAATTCTTGCGGTCGTTCCCCTCGGTGTGGGCTTGGCACTATGGCGGGATGGCCCGATTTCCGGGCCGAGGGGGTATCTGCTGGCATTGGTCGTCGGGGCACTGTTTGGTCTGATGATCGAATTCTTGCAGATTTTCGTCTATTCCGGGATCAGTCAGGGCCTTTCCGTGATGACCCGTGCCTTGGGAGTTGCCCTGGGCTGGGCGCTGTCCGGCTGGCTGTTCGCCCGTCCTCTGGAGGACCGTCGCTTCCAGTTACGGCCCTGGGCCCTGTGGGCGCTGTCGCCCTATGTGCTGGCTGTCTTCGTGCTGAACGGTCTTGCAGTCGCGCAATGGGGCGGCTGGAGCACCGCCAGCAAACAGATGAGTGAAGCCCGTTTTATGCCGTTCTACTTCCATTACTTCACCACCGAGACTGCGGCCATGGCCAGCCTGATCGGGGTATTCGGGCTATTCCTGCCCGTGGGCTTCGCGATTTGGCCCTGGCAGGTGCGATTCCAGCATCCATTCCGGATTGCGGTCATCGCCGGCGCCGCTCTGGCGGCGGTGGTGGAGTCGAGCAAGCTGTTTGCGGTGGGGTTGCATCCGGATCCGACCAACGTGTTGATCGCGGCGGTTGGGGCTTGGTCCGGGCTTGGATCACTGAATTGGCTGGCCTTCGCGTTGCGGGCGCGGACGGACGGACGGATGGGGGTATCCCAGCCCTCCGCGCCCTCCACGCACGTCATGCCCGTTTCCCCAATCCCTCACCCGCTTGCGGGCGAGGGGAGCGAAGGGCTAGCCGATGTCCGCCACGGTGGCTTATCTGTCCTGCGTGCGTTGTCGATCATGCTGGGTGCCCTGGTGGTGGGGCTGGCCGTTACCTGGCCGGTGGCGGCTCCGGTTCTGGTGCCAGGTTTGGCTGGTTACGTTCTTTGGCTGTGGCGCCGACCGCAGGCCTGGCTGCTGGTGGTGCCCGCTCTGGTTCCGGTGCTGGACCTGACACCCTTCACTGGAAGGATATTCTTCAATGAATGGGATCTGCTGGTGCTGGCCACCCTGGCGGTGGGCTGGTGGCGCTGGCCGTCCGGGACAGGGACCGGTTTTCGGCTACCCCGTTCCGTGGTTTGGGCGCTGGGGCTCTACGTCGCCTCCACGCTGGCCAGCCTCGCCATCGCGCTGTGGCCGTTGCCGCCCGTGGATGCCAACGCCTTCAGTAGCCATATGAGCCCTTACCATGGCTTGCGCGTGGCCAAGGGGCTGGCCTGGGCCCTGCTGCTCGCCAGTCTGCTCGGGCGTTTTGGGCTATCCGTACGCGAGGAGCTGGAACGCTGGTTCGTTCCCGGCATGACACTGGGCCTGGTCGGCGTCGTGGCGACGGTACTATGGGATCGCGCCACCCACCCCGGGTTGTTCGACTTCATCACGTCCTACCGGGCAACGGGGCTATTTTCCGACATGCAACTAGGGGGGCCCACCATCGAGACCTTCCAGGTTCTGGTATTGCCTTTCGCCCTGCTGCTGATCTGGCGACTGCACCGAGGGTGGGCGCTCGCGTTGGCGACCGTGTTTCTGATCAGTGTCGCATATGCCGCGCTGGTGACCTACTCCCGTGGTGGCTATCTGGGAACGGTCTTGGCGCTCGTCGTGCTCGGCGTGGCGCTGGTGGCCGATGTTCGTGGCGCCCGACTTTGGGATCGGGCATTCGCGCTCGCCGTCGTTTCCCTGCCCTTGCTGTTCGCAATCGTCCTCCTGACCGGGCTGGAGATGGGCAGCGGATTCTTTTGGGAGCGCATGAGCGGCATTCGGGGCGACATCGGGCAGCGTGGCGAGCATTGGTCCAGATCCCTGACCGTGCGTTCGGAAGGCGTGTTGCCCGCGCTGATCGGCGAGGGGATCGGCGGCTATCCGCGCGCCCGTCTGCTCAACCGGCTGGATCAAGATCTCCCGTTGAATTTCCGTTACGAGCCAGGGCGTCTTCAGTTGGGGCCCGGCGATCCGGTTTATTTCGATCAGCGCATCAGCCTGGCGCGACGAACCGACTACCGGTTGCAGGCGCGGGCGCGGGCGCTGGACGGGCCTGCGAGCTTGTCGCTGTTCGTCTGCGAGAAGCACATCATTCAATCCTACGAATGCGAACATTTCTCGATGAATCTGCCCCCGGGCGGCGAATGGCGGGAGCAGGAATTTGCCTTCAACAGCGGGGATATGGGAACCGGTCCTTGGTATGCCCGGCGGGTGCTGACCGCTTCGCTCGCCCACGGCGGGGGCGGGTTGCTGGAGGTGGACAGCGTCAGCCTGCGGGGACCGGACGGGCGCGAGATCCTGCAAAACGGCGATTTCGAACAGGGCGGCCGATACTGGTTTTACGCCGTGGATCGCTACGAGTCATACCGCGCGGAGAATCAGTGGCTGGAGGTGTATCTCGACCAGGGCTGGTTCGGACTCCTGAGTTTCGTGATGCTGCTGGGGACCGCGCTGGTTCCGCTGTCGATACGCGCGGTTCGGGGCGCGCTGGCGGAGGCGACCTGCCTGGCGGCCGTGCTGGGCGCTCTGATCGTCGGCATCTGGAGCACGGTGTTTTGGTCGCCCAGAATAGCCACGCTGTTCTATCTGATCCTGCTCCTGGGTCTGGCCAAGACTCCGGACAGCGCTCGGGCATCGGTCCTGGCGCAACCCCGGAGGGGCCAGGCCACCCGGAGCGATCAGGCCCACGCGCCGGCCAACCCCGTCGCCGGCTCCGCCAGCGACTGAAACCGCGCCAGCCGCGTCGCGTTGCGCTGGCGATGGCCCAGCAGGGGCATGATGCCCCGCGCGAGCACGGCCTGCATCGCCCGTTCGCCCAGCAAGACCTCGGTACCGGGCTGCATGACCCGCTGGTCGGCTTCCTCGTAGACGTGGGCCGGTAGGTCGTCCAGTTCGAGTACGTCGCCCGGGGTGAAATTCCAGCCGTTCTCGGCGAACGCCGCCGCGATCAGCCGGGCGCAAACGAAGGCCGGATTGCCCCAGAGATACGCCTCGGGATCGCGGCCGCCGGGCATCTCCTCGAACTCGATTCGCTCGACCGGATCGGTTTTCCGGCCGTAGGGCAGGCGCAGCAGCACGCGCGGCAAGGCCAAGCCGATCCAGGGCGCCACCTCGCACCTGCGCAAGGCCAGCCAGTTTCGTTCGGCCTCGGCGGGCAGGGGCGTCCACCGCGCCGGATCGGCCAACGCGGCGGCGGAATCGCAGCCCAGCACCCCCGGTTCGGCTGCGGCCAGAAACGGGCCGCCGGCATGGGCGGCCAGCGACCCCATGGCCGCCAGCAGCGCGATGTCCTCCGGTCCCGTCCCGAAACTGAAATCGCCGACCAGCACCGACCAGGGCTCGCCGTCGGGCATTTGCACCCCGCGCTCGATCAGCAGGGCGTGGATTCCAGTCGCGCGCGGTTGACCGCCGGCCGCGCGCAGATCCGACAGCAGTTCCTGTTGGGTGACATCCAGCAGGAAAACGCGCGCCGCCTCGTCGTCGAGGTTCGCAACCAGGCCATGCACGCCGCGCCACGTCGCTTCCAGCGCCTGAAAGGCCGGCTGATGCAGGATCGCCCGCATCCGTTCGCTCAGTGCGGCGTCCACGGCCGCCACCCAGGCCGATTGACGCGGATCGGTATGGACGATGTGCGGTCGCACGATCGCTTGCAGCAAGGTCTGCATGGCGGCGGTTCCTGCTAGGGGCGGCCTGCTGGCCGACGGTGTGGCCGGCGGGTGTCCCAGCAGGCGTTCGAGCAGGGCGGCCTCATTTTCCGTGGGATCGGGCGGCCCGGAATGGACGGGTTCCGGTCCAGTCTGGGGGGCCAATTCGGCGGCCGCCCGGGCGAAGCTGGCGGGATCGAGCAGGCGGGCGCGGCTCCGGCGCAAGGCCTGGAACAGGTCAAGTCGCTGGTAGAGCGAGTCGGGGTGAAAATCGTCGATCTGGCTGAAGCCGACCGTGAGAGCACCGCCGGATTCCATCGCCAGCGGCAACCGCAGCGTCGGCGCCATCCGGGCCATGACCGCGTTAAAATGGTCCGCGTCCACAGCCACCGGCGGCCGGCTGGCCAGGTCGAGCGGGGTGGCGGGCGCTTCCCGGTGGGCACGGCCGCTGAAATCGGCCATGACCAGGATGCGCAACGGTGCGTCGGAATCCCGGCGGACTGGAGTCGAGCCGGATTTGGGCAGCGTGAATTGGAATTCCATTCGGCCTGGCATGGCATCGGTTCTCCGGGAGGGCGGGCGATGTTGAAAGTCTAGTGCGAATCCGGCGGGCTGGAGGCGTGCTGGCCGATTTTTCGCATGGGGTTGCGCTACACTGAATCCGATGGCAGCGAGGATGGAGTGAGGAGGACATGCCCAACATTACGCAAAAACATCGAATGATCGCGGTCAACACGCCCCTGGGCGAGGACGTGCTGGTCTTCGGCCGGATGACGGTCACCGAGCAACTGGGCCGGCTGTTCGAGTGCGATGTCGAACTGTTCAGCGAAAAGACCGATATCCAGATCACGGACGTATTGGGCAAGAACATGACGATCCGCCTGGAAATGCCCAACAGGCGCGGCACCCGCTATTTCAATGGCTTCGTCACGCGGTTCGGCTATCTGGGCACCCGCGGCCTGCGTTACGGCGCCTACCGGGCCACTCTCAGCCCCTGGTTGTGGTTCCTGACCCGCACCTCCGATTGCCGAATCTTCCAGAACAAAAAGGTTCCCGACATCATCAAGGAGATCTTTCGGGAGCAGGGCTTCACCGATTTCAAGGATAAGCTGAGCGGCAGCTATCGGGAATGGGAATACTGCGTCCAATACCGGGAGACGGACTTCAACTTTATCAGCCGGCTGATGGAGCAGGAGGGCATGTACTACTACTTCGAGCATGAAAATGGCAAGAACACAGTGGTGCTGGCCGATGGCTACGGTTCGCACGGCAAGTTTCCCCAATACGAGCAGCTTCCGTATTTCCCGCCGGACATTCACGACCATCGCGAGCGCGACCATCTGTCGGAATGGCTGTCGTTCAAGCAGGTGCAACCGGGGGCCTACGCCCTGAACGATTTCGATTTCAAGACCCCGCGCAAGAACCTGCGCACGGTGTTAAATCAACCCAAGACTCATGCCCTGGCCGATTTCGAGATGTACGATTATCCGGGTACTTATGTCGAACCGGGCGATGGCAACAACTATTCCAAGATTCGCCTGCAGGAGTTGCTGGCCCAGCACGAGATCGCGCAGGGGCGGGGCAACGCCGCTGGGCTGGCGGTGGGATATTTGTTCAGCCTGACCCAATGCCCGCGCGACGAGCAGAACCGGGAATACTTGATCGTATCGGCGATGCATCGACTCGAGTCGGACGAGTATGAATCCTTTTCCGATGGAGCGATTTCCGGCAAGCCTTATCAGGGCGAGATCGTCGCCATCGAGGCCAAGCAACCCTACCGGGCGCCGCGCATCACGCCCAAGCCGGTGGTGCAGGGGCCGCAGACCGCCATCGTGGTCGGTCCCAAGGGCGAGGAGATTTATACCGATCAATACGGCCGGGTGAAATGTCAGTTTCACTGGGATCGTCATGGCAGCGCCGATCAGGACAGCTCCTGCTGGATTCGGGTGGCCCAGAGCTGGGCGGGCAAGAAGTGGGGTTCTTTTAATGTGCCGCGTATCGGCCAGGAGGTGATCGTCGATTTCCTGGAGGGCGATCCCGATCAGCCGATCATCACCGGCCGGGTCTATAACGGCGCCAACATGCCGCCCTATGGCCTGCCGGACAAGAAGATGGTGTCCACCCTGAAAAGCCTGTCCACTCCTGGAGGCGGTGGTTTCAACGAAATCCGCCTCGACGACACCAAGGATAAGGAACAGATTTTCATTCATGGCCAATACAATCAGGATGTCCGCATCGAAAACGACTCGTTGGAATGGATCGGCAACGATCGCCACCTCATCGTCAAGAACAGCCAGTTCGAACAGGTCGATAGCGACAAGCACCTGACGGTCAAGGGCAGCCAGAAGGAAAAGGTCGGAGGCGACAAGCACCAGCAGGTGAAGGGCGATCACAATCAAAAGGTGGGTGGCGCCCTGTCGATTAACGTGACTCAGGATATTCAGGAGAAGACCGGACAAAAACATGCCTTGGAGGCGGGGCAGGAGATCCACCTCAAGGCGGGCATGAAGGTCGTGATCGAGGCCGGGACGCAATTGACCATCAAGGTCGGAGGCAATTTCATCGATATCACCCCCTCCGGCGTGACCATTCAGGGAACGATGGTCATGATCAACAGCGGCGGTTCGGCGGGTTCCGGTTCCGGTTGTTCGCCCGGTTCGCCCGCCGACCCGACGGCGCCCAAGGAAGCGGCGACCGACCAGGCCGGCGCGGTGACCGATGCCCAGGCCACGCCGATCCAGGAGAAGAGCAAGTCGCTGGATTCGGTCAACGTGAGCGCCTTGCAGGCGCCGCAGGCGCGGGCGCTGGCCAGCGCCGCCCAGAGTGGGACGCCGTTCTGCGAAATTTGTGAAGAGGCCAGAAAAGCTCGGGAAGCCTCGGCCAGTAGCGCTGGATCCTGACTATGACTGTTAAAACCTTGCCGACAACCATCGCCCAGCAGTTGTTCGCCATTCCCGAGACGAGGGTGTATGCGATTCTCGACGGCGCCTCGGCCCCCCGTTTGCCCCAGACCCTGGAGCAAATGGAGGTTGAAGCGGAGTGTCTGTTTCGCGGTGAGCTGGACCCGGAACTGGCGCTGGTCGCGCCGTATCTCGCGGTCGCGCGACCTGGTCATCGGTTTACCGATTGGCTGCTTCAGGAAGGCTGGGGACAGCATTGGGGTGTTTTCGCTGTCAGCAAGGCCGATTTTCGAAACTTGCGGATGCACTTGCGCACTTTTCTCAAGGTGTACGGGCCCGACCTGAAACCGCTCTATTTCCGCTATTACGATCCCCGGGTGTTGCGTACCTATCTGCCCACCTGCGACGAACAGGAGTCGCGGACGGTATTCGGGCCGGTATTGCGCTATGTCGTCGAGGACGAAGATCCGTCCGTATTGTTGAAGTTCTGGCCTGAGAGTGGCCAGGTCAAGAGCGAACGAGTGTCGTTGACCTGATGGGTCTCGACCCAAATGCGTGAGGAATTGACCCATGCCGATGGCCGCCCGTGTAACCGACATGACCAGTCATAGTCCGCCGCTGAATCCCGGCCCCGGCAGCCTGGATGTCCTCATTGGTGGCCTGCCCGCGTGGCGGGCGCTGCCCGCGGCCATGGCGGGAGCGGTGGATGCCATTTCGAATTCGATGAATTCATTCATGATGCAGCCGCAAATGACGCCGGTCGATGCGACCGCCAGTCTGGCGCAAATCTCCGCGGCGCTCGCGCAGGGCGGCGCGGCGGCGGCGGCGTCCGGCGCGCCGGCGGCGGCGGGGACGGCGGGCAGCATGGTGGGGACGCTGAACGCCACGAACGCCGCCTTGAGCGCGACCTGGGCGACGGCTTCCGTCGTTCCCGGCGGGCAGCCGGCCGCCAACATCGCCTACACCGAGGGCATCAAGGCGGCGGCGGCGGCGGCGGCCAGCGCTGTCATGGCGGCCATGGCGGGCATTTCCGACATGCACGTATGCCCGATTCCCGTGCCGATCCCGCCGCATGGCCCGGGTTTTGTCACCAAGGGCAGTTCCACGGTCGTGATCAACAAGTTGCCGGCGGCGCGCCAGGGCGATCAGGTCATGGAAGCCTGCGGTGGCGCGGACCCGATTGCGATGGGATGTCCGACGGTGCAGATTGGTGGGTGAATGGTCCAAGCGGCTTGGATGAGGGTTGCTGAAAATGCTCGTGATTCGTGAAACTCAGATGACGGTTTTGGAGCAGGCCGCTGTCAGAACGTTTGAAAGCCGGATGCTTGAGCACCTTAAAGAGTTTTTTCCCAAGCACTGCGAAATCCTGGGAGAGGAACAGGCGCGTAGGGTGATTCGCTTGGGGATCGAGCGGGCGGAACAGTATGGTCTTGCCTCCGAACGTGACATCCATCTTTACGTGGGTTTGATGTTCATGCTGGGCAGTTACTTTGACCAGGACCCGCAATTGCCTTGGGCTGCGAAGATTCTCACGGATGAAAATATCGTCTACCCCAGTCACCGTGCTGACCAGCTACATAACCGGGCGATGGCGTACCTCAATCAGGCGGCAGGAAAGGACAGCCAATATCTGGATAGAGCGTTGCGCAAGGTCCGCGAATTACCGGTGAGTGCTTTGTCGAGAACGGGCGAGAATAAGCAACTTAGCTTTGGGGACTACATGCTGAAACTGCTTTATGCCTTGTTCCCCGAGAAGTATCAGGCAGTGGGTGATGATGCCATCCGGCAACTGGTTCGCCAAGGTTATCAATCCGCCAAGAGCTACAACCTGACCAGCGAGCCAGGTATCACTGCTTATATTGGGTTGGTGTTTATGCTGGGTAGTGGCTTTGATCGCGATCCGCAATACCCCTGGGCGGATGTAGTGTTGAACGATGCGACTCTCACTGATCCAATCAAGAAAGGTGAGTCGCTCTATAAGAGCGCGATGGCGCATCTGGAAAAGTGGCTGGCTTAATGAAGGAGAGACTCAACCATGTGCATAGCAGGGTGTAATCCGAGAGAAAATCAGGGTGAGGCCGCAAAGAATAAATCGGGAACTCCGGCAAACTGTACGTCGGCATCCTGCCCGGCGGCGAAAGTAAAGGGAACTCCAGTCCCCATCCCGGCGACTGACGATACCATCGTATGCCGGGGTGGACGGCTGGTCGTGCAGATTAATGATTCCGGACCAGACCGCGCCTGTACGCAAGCTCACGAAGAGCAACACATCAAGGATTGGAAGGAGCGCTACGGTGAAGATCTCTGCAGTGGAGTCAGTGATGGCCAACTTCCGGTCGGGGGCGATGGCTATGCCGAATTCCTTCGCCAGTCAGAGTGCAAGGCTTACAAGGCGGGCAAGGCCTGCCGGGAGAATTTTATCAAAACCGCATCCGCCGCTGATAAACCGATCGTTCAGCGAGGTATCGATCGTGATAATGCCCAACTTAATGCCAATTCATGCAACTGAGATTGTCTAATCCTATTGACCTGGGTACGTTTGTTCTGCTGGTTGCCTGTGGGTTATCAATCATGGGTTGCCCTCAAAAACTCAAAGGTGAGAGAATGATTACTGAAGAACAGGCCATTGAACTTGCGAAAGAAGAGTTTAATAAGCATGGACGCTCTTCTGCTGACTATGATATCTCCATCGAAATTTATTATGTCGATCAGCAACAATGGATTATCTGGTTCGATAAGAAAGGGCCATACCCAATCCCCGGTGGTAAACATGCCGTGCTCGTTCATAAAATAACCGGGCAATCCATTTTTATGCCCGGTCAGTAAAATTATCGTTAGCCTATGGCTGTTCGCTAGCCGCAAGACGATGCTTCGAGTTCGCTTATGGCTACCGGGAGATCCTGACCAACTCAATTCTCGACTACGAGTGGCGGATTTGCAGGAAATTCAGGCCGTTTCCCGAGAAGATTCGCTCACGATTCTCAAGCAGAGTGCTGTCTGGTCGGATCCATGTTTTACGATAATTGATCAAAAAGATATCCCTATCGCTATTTTTGGCGTCGTACCTGATCCTCTGACTGTAGCGCTTGGCCGCATCTGGCTGTTAGGTAGCAATGATATTGTTCGCAACGCGACCACCTTCCTGCGCCACAGTCGGCAGTGGATTGAAAAGCTTCACCAACGCTACCCCACGCTCTGGAACTACGTGGATGCTCGCAATGAAGTCCACATCCGCTGGCTGAAGTGGTGCGGCTTTACCTTCCTGCGCCGGATTGAGGAATATGGGGTGGAGCGACGGCCGTTTTATGAATTCGAACGGGTCGCTGGCGTCACACCAGCACCTCCACGCAGGCTGGATGACTGAGAAACGCGGTCGGACTCGCGGTCAGGCCATAAGCGCCAGACTGAAACACCACGATCAGATCGCCGGCATCGACTTTCGCCACTTCAATCCGGTCGGCCAGCTACCAACAACCCCCATCAGTGATGCAGGATCTGACTCAGGAACAGCTTGGTCCGTTCCGACCGTGGATGGGTAAAGAATTCTTCCGGCGAGTTCTGCTCGATGATTTCGCCGCCGTCCATGAAAATCACCTGGTGGGCGACGGTCTTGGCAAAACCCATTTCGTGGGTGACGCAGATCATGGTCATGCCGTCCTCGGCCAAGGCCACCATGGTGTCCAGCACCTCCTTGATCATCTCCGGGTCCAGCGCCGAGGTCGGTTCGTCGAACAGCATGATCTTGGGATTCATGCACAGGCTGCGGGCGATGGCGACCCGTTGCTGTTGGCCGCCCGAGAGTTGACCCGGGTACTTGTTCGCCTGCTCGGGAATCTTGACCCGCTCCAGATAGCGCGTGGCGATCTCCTCCGCCTGCCTGCGCGGCAGCTTGCGCACCCAAATGGGGGCCAGCGTGCAGTTCTCCAGCACCGTCAGGTGCGGGAACAGGTTGAAATGCTGGAACACCATGCCGACCTCGCGGCGGATGCGCTCGATCAGCTTCACGTCGTTGCTGAGTTCCTGGCCGTCCACCACGATCCGGCCGCGCTGGTATTCCTCCAGCCGGTTGATGCAGCGGATGGCGGTGGATTTGCCGGAGCCGGACGGGCCACAGACCACGATGCGCTCGCCCTTGCGGACGGTCAGGTTGATGCCCTTGAGCACGTGGAAGGCGTCGTACCATTTATGGACGCCTTCCATCAGGATCATGATCTGGTCGGACAGCGGCTTGTGGGTGGGAGACGCGGACGGTTCGGTCATCGAGTGGCTTCCTAACGCTTGTGGCCGGTGTGGAGACGCTTTTCCAGACTCTGGCTGTAGCGGGACATCCCGAAGCAGAACAGCCAGTAGACGGCGGCGGCAAACACGTAGCCCTCGGTGGAAAAACCCAGCCAGGCCGGGTTGGTGGTGGCGTTGTGGACGATGTTCATCAGGTCGAACAGGCCGATGATCAGCACCAGCGAGGTGTCCTTGAACAGGGCGATGAAGGTGTTGACGATGCCGGGAATGACCAGTTTCAGAGCCTGCGGCAGCACGATCAGGGTCATGGTCTTCCAGTATCCCAGCCCCAGGGCGGCGGCGGCCTCGAACTGGCCCTTGGGGATGGCCTGCAAGCCGCCGCGCACCACCTCGGCCATGTAGGCGGCCTGAAACAGCGTGACGCCGATCAACGCTCGCAACAGCTTGTCGAAATTCATCCCGACCGGCAGGAACAGCGGCAGCATCACCGAGGACATGAACAGCACGGTGATCAGAGGCACGCCGCGCCAGAACTCGATGAAGGTCACGCACAGGGTCTGGATGGCCGGCAGCCGCGACCGCCGGCCCAGCGCCAGCAGCACGCCCAGCGGCAGGGCGGCGGTCATGCCGACTCCCGCGATCACCAGGGTCAGCAACAGCCCGCCCCATTGACTGGTATCCACTTCGGGCAGCCCGAGCGTCCCACCCCTGAGCAGCACGAAGGCGACACACGGGTAAATCACCAGCAGGCCCAGACCCAGTCTGACCTTGAATTTGCCTGATACGGCGCGAACGAACAGCGGCGCCGCGCCCAGGATCAGCAGGATTGCGGCGGTATTGACGCGCCAGCGTTGCCCGTCCGGGTAAAAGCCGTACATGAATTGATCGAAATGGACCCGGATGAAGACCCAGCAGGCTCCCCCGGGATGGCAAGCCTCGCGATTGTCGCCGCTCCAGGACGCATCCAGGAACGCCCAGCGCAGCAACGGCGGCAGGGTGACGGAGAGCAGGTAAACCGCCAGGACGGTCAAGGCAATGTTGAGAGGCGAGGAGAGCAGGTTGCGACGCAGCCAGCCGACGACGCCGACGGTGCTGGCCGGCGGCGGAACGGGTGAGGAGGTTCGAGGTTCGGCCATCGGTCAGCGCTCCACCAGCGCGACCCGCCGGTTGTACCAGTTCATCAGCAGCGAGATCAGCAGGCTGATGGTGAGATAGACCGCCATGGTGATGGCGATGCATTCGATGGCCTGACCGGTCTGGTTGAGAACCGTCCCGGCGAATGCCGACACCAGGTCGGGATAGCCGATGGCGGCCGCCAGCGAGGAATTCTTGGTCAGGTTCAGATACTGGTTGGTCAGCGGCGGGATGATGACACGCAGCGCCTGCGGCAGGATGATGAGCCGCAAGGTCTTGCCGGAATTGAGGCCCAGCGAGAACGAGGCTTCGGTCTGGCCGTGGCTGACGGCCTGGATGCCGGCGCGGACGATCTCGGCGATGAAGGCGGCGGTGTAAATGGTCAACGCCAGCAGCAGCGAGGCCATTTCCGGGATGACGACCAGTCCGCCCCGAAAATTGAAGCCCTGCAATTCCGGGATTTCCCAAACCAGCGGCGAACCGGCCATCCAGAACGTCATCAGCGGCAGGCCAAACAGCAGCGCGAGTGAAACCGAGATCGTGGGGAACTGCTGGCCGGTCGCCATCTGTCTCCGCCGCGCCCAGCGCGCCAGCAGCCAGGCGAGCACGACTGCGATGCCCAGCGCCAGCAGCACCCAGCCGAAACCCGGCTGGAATTGCGGCGCGGGTACATAAAGTCCGCGGATGTTCAGGAACACCGCCTCGCCCAGGCTCAAGCTCTGGCGCGGGGCCGGCATCGCCCGCAGCACCGCGAAGTACCAGAAGAAAATTTGCAGCAGCAGCGGGATATTGCGGAACGTTTCGATATAGACCAGCGCCAGCCGGGAAATCAGCCAGTTCCTGGACAATCGGGCCACGCCGATCACGAAACCGAGCAAGGTGGCGAAGACGATGCCCAGCGCCGAAACCAGCAGGGTGTTGAGCAGGGCCACCCAAAATACCCGGCCGTAGCTGGAGGTCGCCGAATAGGGAATCAGGCTTTGGAGGATGTCAAAACCGGCGGTGGAGGAGAGAAAATCGAAGCCGGAAGCGATCCCCAGCCGGCGCAGGTTGGCTTGGGTATTGTCGAAAATGTACAACCCGAAGGCGACGGTGGCCGCGAGGGCGATGGCCTGGAACAGAATGGCCCGAAATCGGGGGTTGTTCCAGAACGGCGGTTTGACCGGAGTGGAGATCGGCTCGGTCATGGGATTCCCGGAAATTCAGTGATAGCCTGCATGAAAACACCCCTCTCCCCCGAGGGAGAAGGGTTGGGGGGAGGGTGCCTGCAACCCTCAGCGAACCGGCGGCGCGTACTGCAAGCCACCCACGTTCCACAGCGCGTTCAGGCCGCGTTCGATTTTCATCGGACTGCCCTGGCCGACGTTGCGGTCGAAGATCTCGCCGTAGTTGCCGACCTGTTTGATGACGACCGCCATCCAGTCGTTGGCCAGGCCAAAATCCTTGCCCTTGTCGCCCTCGACGCCGAGCAGCCGCTTCACATCGGGATTGGTGGATTTCTTCATCTCCTCGACGTTTTTGGAGTTGACGCCCAGTTCCTCGGCGTCGACCATGACGAACAGGGTCCACTTGACGATATCGAACCAGTCGTCGTCGCCGTGGCGGACCGCCGGTCCGAGCGGTTCCTTGGAGATCACTTCCGGCAGCACGACGTACTCGTCCGGCTTGGCCAGCTTGATGCGCTGGGCGTACAACTGCGACTGGTCGGAGGTCAATACGTCGCAGCGGCCCGATTCCAGCGACTTGGCGCTTTCGTCGGATTTTTCGTAAGTGATCGGGGTGAACTTCATTTTATGATTACGGAAGTAGTCGCTCAGATTCAGTTCGGTGGTGGTGCCGGCCTGCACGCACACGGTGGCGCCATCGAGTTGCTTGGCGCTCTTGACGCCCAGCTTTTTGTTGACCAGGAACCCCTGACCGTCGTAATAGGTTACCCCGGCGAAGTTCATGCCCTGCGCCGAGTCGCGGCTGGACGTCCAGGTGGTGTTGCGCGACAGGACGTCGACCTCGCCGGATTGCAGGGCGGTGAAGCGCTCCTTGGCGGTCAGCGGGGTGAATTTGACCTTGGTGGAATCGCCGAACACGGCGGCGGCCACGGCGCGGCACACATCGACGTCGATGCCGTTGTAGTTGCCTTTTTCATCGGCGTAGGAGAAGCCGGGCAGACCGTCGCTGACGCCGCATTTGATGAAGCCGCGTTCCTTGATGGCGTTGAGGGTCGCGCCGGCGTGGGCGGTGCCGGTGGCGAGCAGCAATACCACGCTGGCGGTGGTCAAGGTTTTGGTCCCGTTCATGCGATACCTCCTCGGTGGGTGAGATTGAGCGTTGTTTTAGTATTAACCGGACGCTGACCAATAGGGTAGTGGGGGATCGACAAATAAGGTAGTGGGGGACCGACAAATCGTGTCACCCCCTCCCCCCAACCCCCTCCCGCCAGGGGAGGGGGAGTTTAACAACGGACTGTTTAGCAAGGCTCCCTCCCCCTTGTGAGGAGGGCTGGGGTGGGGGGTGAATGGTTGTCCGGCGGGCATGAGGCTGGGTGGGCTGGGAAAATGATGCTGAAAATACAAAAACTTGTCATTAATGGAACGGAATTTACGGGCTTTGGCCGGTCATGAGCGCGTCACGGGTGTTGCTGACCCGCGGCCTGTCCAACGTCCGCGACGCCATCGAACTGATTCATCGCGCCATGGTGCCGGGGGAATTTTACCTGGGTGCAAGCTATTTCACCGAACATACGCCCTTGCGCCGGGTGGCCGATTCCCTCGACCTCGAGCCCGAGCTGGAAGCGGAGGCTCACGTCGACTGGCTGCTGGCCTTATGCCGGGAACGAGGGTTCCACTGGATTTGGCCGCAGAGCCGCCAATCCGCGCTGTTGGGGCAACAGGCCCGTTTCGCGGCGGCGGGGGTGCGGCTGATCCTGCCGTGCCCGGATGCCGAGACGCTGGACGACCTGCAGGACAAGTCCCGCGCCAATGCCCGGCTGGCCGCCGCTGGAGTTACCCTGCCGCAAACCCTACCGGCGAACACGGTCGCGGAATTCGGTGAGGCGCTGGCGGCGCTCGGCGGCGCGGCGCGGCGAGTCTGCGTCAAGCCGGTTCGGTCGATCTACGGTCTCGGTTTCCGATTGATCGATGACGGCAAGCCACCCCTTGCCCGGTTTCTCGCCAACGACACTTTCACCGTCGGCAGCGCCGAATTTACCGGCTTGCTCGATTCGGTGGAGGGCCGACATCGGTTTCTGGCGATGGAGTATCTGACCGGCGACGAGCGGTCGATCGATTGTCTGGCGCGCGAGGGCCGGTTGGTGCGGGCCGTGGTTCGCCGTAAGCCCGCCGAGGCTGGCGGGCGCTGGCAATCGATCGAGGAAGACCCGGAAGGCTGGGAGATCGCGCGCCGGGCCGTCGCCACCTTTCATCTGCATGGGCTGGTCAACGTGCAAACCCGCGAGCGAGTTCATCCCGACGGCCGGCGCGAGCAGTGCTTTCTGGAGGTGAATCCCCGCATGTCGGGCGGTATCGACATGGCCTGTCAGGCGGGGCTCAATCTGCCGTACTGGCTGTTGCGGCTGGTCGTGGGCACGGTCGAGGAAGCGGCGATTCCACATCCGGCGCACGGGGTGCGAGTGGCCAGGATCGAGCGGGCCGTGGTGCTGTAGGAAATCCGAACGATGGCAACCAAGGCGCCGGTTCGCATCCTGCTGCTGGGCAAGCGCGGCAGCCTGGTGCTGTGGCTGGAGAATCTGGCCCGGGCTTGCCGCCGTTTGGGGCATGCCACGCGCGTTTTCGCCATCAACGGCAATTCCCTGGCCTCGCGGCTGCGAGTCAAATGGCAGGGACGCGCGGCCGCGAGCGCCGGCTGGATGCTGGCCGGGTTCGAACGGACGCTGGCGGATTTTCGTCCCGATCTGATCGTGGTGGCCGGCGTGTTCGGCGTGCCACTGGGGTATTACCGGATGTTGCACGAATGGCCTCGGCGGCCGGTGATCGCCGGCTTGGTCGGCGACCGGTTTTCAGCCGACGGCCGGGAGCGGGCCAACCGGTGCGACCGGCTCTATTACACCGATACCCGCTTTTTCAGGGATGCCGGGGAAGCCGGTTTTACCGCGGCCGGCCGCTATTTACCGCTGGCGGTCGACCCGGAACTGTTCCATCCCGGTTCCGGGCCGCGCCGAGCGGAGGTGTTGTTCGTGGCCAGCCGCACCGAATTTCGCGAGGCGGTGGTGCGGGGCCTGGAGGCGTCCGCCCGGATCGTCGGCACCGACTGGAGCGCCCTGGCGCGCGATGGCTATCATCGCGTGCAAAACCGCAAGATCGGCCGCCCCCGGCTCATCCGGCTTTACCAGCGCCACCTGGCGGTGCTCAACGTTCGCAACGAAGCCAACGTGGAGCACGGGCTCAACCAGCGCAGTTTCGAACCGCTGGCCTGTGGGGCGGTGGTGCTGAACGACGATCTGCTCGACCTGCCGCGCTGTTTCGAGCCGGGCCGCGAAATTCTGGTGTATCGGGATCGCGAGGAACTCAACGCCCTGGTGGCCCGGTTGCGGCGCGAACCCGATTTCGGAGCGCGGGTCGTCGCCGCCGGCCGCCGCCGCATCCTGGCCGAGCACACTTACCGACACCGGGTCGAGACCATTCTGAACGATCTGGGGCTGCAAGCATGACGGAACCGCCGCCGCGTACCGTCACCCTGCCGATTCAGGCCGGGCAACTGACGATGACGGTCCGGCGCGAGGAATGGCCGTTGGAGGCGTGCCTGGCCTGCGCGACCCGCCAGAATCCCCGGCGGCTGTATCTATTCGTCAGCAAGGTACTGGGCAAGCACTGGCCGGTCCGGCCCACGGTCATGCGCGACGTTCACCGGCGGCTCGCCGAAAAAATCGCCACCCTGCCAGGACCGCTGGTGGTGATCGGTTTGGCGGAAACCGCGACCGCCCTGGGGCGCGGGGTCGCCGAGGAAGCGGCGCTGCGAGCCGGGCGCGACGACATCCTGTACCTTCAAACCACTCGCTATCGCCTGTCGCGCCCGCTGGCGTTCGGTTTCGACGAGTGCCATAGCCACGCGCCGGACCACGCGGTCCATCTTCCCGGACCCGCGTTGCAGCCCCTGTTCCGGGCAGCGCGAACCCTGGTGCTGGTGGACGATGAAATCTCCACCGGCCGCACCCTGGCGGAATTGGCGCGGGCGTATATGGATTGCAACCCCGGCGTCGAACGGCTCGTGTTCGCGTGCATCACCAATTGGCTGAACGACGCGCGCCGGCGGGAGTTGTCCGCGCTGTTGCAACGGCCGTTGCGGTTCCCGGCGCTGATCGAGGGTTGTTTCAGCTTCGAGCCCGATCCCGACTTCCCACCGCCGACTTTGCCCCCGGTGCCGGCTGGCCTGGACCGCTACCACGACGGCATCGTGGCCGACCCGGCGCGAATCGGTCTGCTGGCCGGCCGCTGGAGTTCGCCCCAGCTGATGGGACTTGTTTGGCAAAAGGTCGGGATGGGGAAATGGGGTGGCCGGCCGCTGGCGGTCATCGGTACCGGCGAGTACGCCTACACGCCATTCCGCATCGCCCTGGCGCTCGAGGAGGCGGGGCACGACGTGCGCTTCCAGTCCACCACCCGCTCGCCGATCCTGGTCGGCGACGCCATCGCCAGCCGCTGGGAATTTCCGGACAACTACGGCGACGACATTCCGAATTACCTCTATAACCTCGATCCGGGCCGGCTGCCGATCATCGTGTACGAGCATTCCCGCATGGTTCCCGCGCATCCGTTGCCCGGCCTGATCGGCGGCCTGGCCCTCGCCGCGGAGGAACCATGCCGCGAATCGTGATCTTTCTCGACCTCGACGACACCATCCTGCAAACCGCGCCGAAGTGTCCGCCCGGCGAACCGGTGGTTCCGGCGGCGATGGACCGTGCCGGCCAAGCTCTTTCGTTCATGACCCGCGCCCAGCAGCGCCTGCTGGCGTTCTGGCTGGAGCAGGGCACGGTGATTCCCGTCACCGGCCGCACCGACGATGCGCTGGCGCGGGTGGCGATCGAGTTCAAGTCCTGGCGGATCACCCATCACGGCGCGGTAATTCGCCGGCCGGACGGCCGGCTGCCGCCGTGGTGGCATGCCGAAGTACAACCGCTGTTGGTCGCGGCGGAACCGCGGCTCCGGGCAATCGCCGCCCGTCTGGGCGCCGGCGCGGCGACGGGCGGCTACCGGGTGAGCAGCCATTCGGTCGCGGAGCGACTGACCTATGTCTCGGTCAAGTCGGACGATGATGGGAGGGCCCTGTCCCGCCTGCGGGTCCAACTGGAGGAGACCGGGTTGCCGTCGGAACTGGCCCTGCACCATAACGGCAACAACTTGGCGCTGGTGGTCAAGGGGACCCAGAAGCACGACGCCGTCCGTCGGGTGGCGGCCGAGTTGGAGCGGGACGGACCGATCGCGACCATCGGCGCCGGCGACAGCCTCACCGACCTGCCGTTCCTGCGGGCCTGCGATTTCGCCCTGGTGCCCAGGGCCAGCCAGATTCAGACCGAAACCTGGAGCGGATACGTCCCATGACGCCGTTTTCCGGGAGCTACCGCGCCGAGGATACCGTGTTCCTGCTCAAGCCCATGCGGCTGGACATGGTGGACGTGGCGACCAAGGAGCGGCTGATTCAGTCCGGCTCCCGCCATTACAGCGAGTTGCTGGCCCCGGAGCGGGCGCCCGATCCCGCCTATCTGAGCCTGTTCGAGGCGCTGACCGAACGTTACGCCGGTCGGCTGGCGGCGGAAATCATGGCGTTGGCCCGCCATCTGGCGGAAAGTCGTCCCCGACAGGTTACGGTGGTGTCGCTGGCCCGCGCCGGGACGCCGGTCGGCGCGCTGTTGGCGCGCGCCCTGCGCGGGCTGGGCCGACCCGAGGTCCGCCACTACTCGATTTCGATCGTCCGCGACCGGGGCATCGACCAGAACGCCCTGGCCTTTATCCTGCGCCGCGCGGGCCGCGAGCCGGCGGGACTGGCGTTCGTGGACGGCTGGACCGCCAAGGGGGTGATCGCCGGGGAACTGCGCCGGGCGTTGCGCCATTGGAACGACCGCCAGCCCGAGTCGCTGGACGAGTCGCTGCACGTGGTGTCCGATATCGGCGGCGTCGCCGACGTGACCGCCACCCACGACGATTACGCCATCCCCAGCGGTATTTTGAACGCGACCGTGTCCGGACTGACCAGCCGTTCGATTCTCAACGCCGCCATCGGGCCGGAGGATTTTCACGGCTGCGTGTTCTACGCCGATTTCAGGCCGTGGGATCGATCCAACTGGTTTCTGGACCGGGTCGCGGCGCATTTCGCCACCGCCAGGCCGACGGCGGTACGCCGCGATCCGGAGGAGCGGCAGGAACGGCGGCGGGCGATGACCGACTTTCTGGCCCACCTGCGCGCCCGGTATCGGGTGGGTAATCGCAATTTCATCAAGCCCGGCGTGGCCGAGGCGACCCGGGTGCTGCTGCGCCGGGTGCCCGATCTGTTGCTGCTGCGCGATCTCGATCATCCCGACGTCGAACACCTGCGGTTGCTGGCCGGTCAAAAGCGGGTTTCCGTCGCCACCGATCCGGCCATGCCCCTTCGGGCCGCCGCCCTGATCAGGGATTTGTCCTGAGCGGTCCCCTTCAGGCCGCCGCCCCGATCGGGGATTTGTCCCGAGCGGCAATGCATGTCTTATCCGGCGGTTCCCTTCCGCGTCCAGGCGAGGAAGGCGTCCCGATTGCGGGAGCAGATCAACACTTTGCCCGCCCCTGAAAATCGCAATACGATGCCTTCGCCGCTGGTGACGCTGTTGACCAGGTTGCCCAGGAGTCCGGAGGAGTTTCCGGTCGTTACGGAGATTTCATACCGCAGGCTGCTGTCCCAGGCGACGACGTGGGCGTTATCGATAATGACGTCCTTGCCCGGTTCCACGTCCAGCACGAAAATCGAACCGAAGCCGGAGACCGCCAGTTGGCCTTGGCCACCCGCTTCCAGCACAAAAAAACCGCCGCTTTGGGCGAACAGAGCGCTACCCAGGCTTTGAGTTCGGGTTTTCAGTTCCACTTCGGAGGTGGCCGCCACGAAGGCGCCGTCGTTTAAGGTATAGCGCCGCGGCCCGACCTCGAGCATCTGCATCGCGCCCGGCAGCATCGGCGACAACAGGCAATCGCCGTCGCCGCGTACCGCCTCGATATGCTGCTGGAAGAAGGATTCACCGCTGGTCAGGCGTCGCATCAGGGCGCGCCCGAGGCCGCCGGTCATCCGGCCTTGCAGGTCGAGCGTGGCTTCCATCATCACCATTGCGTTGGATTCGCAATAGATCTTTTCACCCTTGCGCAGGGAGACGTGCAGGAAGGGATCGATATCGCCAGTGATGGTGAAGGTGGACATGGTGATCTCTACCGAACGGGGGTCAGGTGGCGGGGGTAACTTGCTACCGGGGTGCTGTGTTAACCCCGGTAACGCAACGCATCGACCAACAAGGCGAGTGCCGGTGAGGAGTGGCGGCGGTTCGGGTAATAGAGATGGTAGCCCGAAAACGGTGGACACCAATCTTCCAGCACTCGCATGAGACATCCTTCGACGAGCGGCTCCTGCACCATATCCTCTGGTACATAGGCCAAGCCCAATCCAGTCAGAGCCGCCCTGAGTATCGAGGTGCTACTGTTGAACACCCACTGGCCTCCAACATGCGCTTTCAACGCGTGGCCCGCTCGCTCGAATTCCCAAGCAAGAAGCCCACCATGGGTCGGCAGCCGCAGATTGATGCAGTCGTGCGCGGCGAGGTCTCGCGGCGTCCGCGGCGGTGGTCGCCTCGAAAAGTAGGACGGAGACCCCACGACGGCCATGCGCAGGTCCGGCCCGATGCGCACCGCGATCATGTCCTTTGCCACCTCTTCGCCGAGACGCACGCCCGCATCATACCGTTCCGCGACGATATCGATCAGCCCATAGTCGATGGTGATCTCGACCTGGATGTCCGGATAGTCCGGCAGGAATTTCGCCAGCTTAGGCCAGAGGACCGTGTTGGCCGCATGCTCGGCGGTCGTGATGCGAACGGCGCCGGCGGGTTTGCCCCGCAGTTCGCTCAACAACGCCAGTTCGGCCTCGATCTCCGCGAAGCGGGGCGCCACGGACCGAAGCAACCGCTCACCGGCCTCCGTTGGAGACACGCTGCGCGTGGTGCGAGTCAGCAACCGAAGACCCAGTCTTGCCTCCAGCGCACGGAGGGTGTGGCTCAACGCCGATGGGGACACCCTATAATGGTCCCCGAATTTTGGACAGCTAATTAAGGTAGTACTCTGCACGGGTAGGATCGCATGACGACGTGGAGACGAGCGATGCAGAGGAAAGTATTCAGTGCGGAGTTCAAGGCGAAAGTGGCGCTGGAAGCGCTGGCCGGCCGCCAGACGGTCAACGAGATCGCGGGGACTTACGAGGTGCATCCGCATCAGGTGGCCAGTTGGAAACGCGAGGCCCAGGACGGCCTCAAGGCGCTGTTCGAGCGCAAGCGGGGCCGGCGGCGGGTCGAGGATGGGACCGACCCGGACGCGCTGTACGGCCAGATCGGGCGGCTGCAAGTGCAGGTGGCGTGGCTGAAAAAAAAGTCCGGACTGAACCCGCCGCCGTGAGGTGGGGGTGGATCGAACCGGACCACCCGGCCTTGCCGCTGGCCACCCAGTGCGCGCTGCTCGGACTGAATCGGAGCACGTGGTACGATCGGGCTGCCGAACCGAGCGCCCTCAACCTGGCGCTGATGCGCCGGCTGGACGAGGAATACACGGCCCATCCGTTCTACGGCAGCCGGCGGATGACGGCGGTGCTGCGCCGGACCGGGTATGCGGTGAATCGCAAGCGCGTGATGCGCCTGATGCGGCAGATGGGGTTGGCGGCGATCTACCCGAAACCGGTGCTGTCGCATGCCGACCCCGATCACCGGGTCTACCCGTACTTGCTGCGCGGCGTGCCGGTGACCGGCCCGGATCACGTGTGGAGTACCGACATTACCTACATCCGGCTGCTCGGCGGGTTTGTGTATCTGGCGGCGATCCTGGACTGGTATAGCCGCAAGGTGTTGGCATGGCGACTGTCCAACACCCTGGAGACCCGGTTCTGCCTCGACTGCCTGGACGACGCCTTGCGGGTCGGCCGGCCGTTGATCTTCAACTCGGATCAGGGGGTCCAGTTCACCAGCCTCGCGTTTACCTGCCGCCTGGCCGAGGCCGGTATCCGCATCAGCATGGATGGTCGGGGACGGGCCCATGACAACATCTTCGTGGAGCGCTTATGGCGATCGGTGAAGTATGAAGAGGTCTACCCCAAGGGGTATGAGACGGTGGATGCGGCCTATCAGGGGTTGCACCGCTACTTTGAATTCTACAACCACCAGCGGCCCCATCAGGCCCTGGACTACCGAACACCCGCCGAGGTGTATGCCGACAGGACTTCGATCCTGTCACCCACTGAGGCAGAGGCACTACCTTAAATTCGGCTAAAAATTGTCTGGACATGGGGTCCACTTCACCCCGAGCTGCGCGGCCGCCCTCGTGAAGCTGCGCTCGCGCGCGACCGCAACGAATGCCAGGAGATCGCCATAGTCCTTTTGCATCATTCATGAATTCCACTCATAAGCTCATGCGAATTCTAGCGGATTATCAAACCAATTCAAGCCGACTAAATTAACGGCATCAAAATTTGAAGGAGAGCGGAAATGAAAAGCGCAAACTCGGTAACAGCAGCCTCGAAGTTTCGGCCTTGGGCTTTGGCTGCATGAACATGAGCTTCGGCTACGGCCCGGCCGCCGACCCGCAACAGGCGATCAAGATCATCCGTGCCGCCGTGGAACGCGGGGTGACGTTGTTCGATACGGCCGAGGTTTACGGTCCGTTCACGAACGAAGAATTGGTCGGCGAAGCACTGGCCCCCTTTCGGGACCAAGTGGTGATCGCCACCAAGTACGGCTTCGATCTCGAGAACTTCCCGGGCATGAACAGCCAGCCCGAGCACATCAAGCAGGTCGTCGAAGGCTCCCTCAAGCGCCTCAAGACCGATGTCATCGACCTTCTGTATCAGCACCGCGTCGATCCCAACGTTCCGATCGAAGACGTCGCGGGCGCGGTGAAAGACCTGATCCAGGCAGGCAAGGTCAAACACTTTGGCCTTTCCGAAGCCAGTGCCAAGACGATCCGCCGTGCCCACGCCGTCCATCCGGTCACGGTCGTGCAGAACGAATATTCCCTCTGGACCCGCGATCCAGAAGCGGAAGTGCTGCCGGTCTGCGAAGAACTGGGCATCGGCTTCGTCCCTTGGAGCCCATTGGGGCAAGGCTATCTGACCGGGACGGTCGATGCATCGGCGAACTTCGATGCGGTCGCCGATCTGCGCGCCAGCTTCCCGCGCTTCACCCCCGAAGCGATGGCGGCCAACCGCCCACTCGTCGAACGGTTGGGCGATGTCGCCCAGCGCAAGAACGCCACGCCAGCCCAGATCGCGTTGGCCTGGCTGCTCGCCCAAAGCCCTGGATCGTGCCCATCCCCGGCACCCGCAAACTGGAGCGAATGTACGAAAATCTCGGCGCACTGGAGGTCGTGCTGACAACCGACGATCTGCGCGAGCTGGACAGTGCTTTCGCAAAGCTAACGATTCACGGCGCGAGGCTGCCTGAAGTCCATCTGGCGCTGATCGACCGCTGAGTCCGAAAGCGGAGTCGATCAGGCCAGCTTTAGCTTGAAACTGAATTAGAGAAATGACATGACCATAAATGTATTGGGTTATGCCGCGCAGTCGGCGACGGAAGCATTGGTCCCCTTCCGCTTCGAACGCCGCGACCCGCGTGCCGACGACGTTGTCGTCGAGATTCTGTACTGCGGGGTATGCCATACCGACCTGCATATGGCCCGCAATGATTGGGGCTGGAGTTTTTTCCCTCTCATCCCCGGCCATGAAATTATCGGGCGCGTCGTCGGTGTGGGAGCCGACGTCACCCGCTTCAAGCCCGGCGACTCTGTCGGCATCGGCTGCATGGTCGATTCCTGTCAGCATTGCGCAGCGTGCGAACAAGGGCTGGAGCAGTATTGTGAAGAGGGACACACCCTCACCTACGGCGCATACGACCGTCATGACCACAGGCCAACCTTCGGCGGGTATTCCGAGACGATCATCGCCTCCGAGAAGTTCGTGGTGAAAGTTCCCAATGGCCTGGATTTGGCTGGCGCCGCACCGCTGCTGTGTGCCGGCATCACCACCTGGTCGCCGTTACGTCATTGGAAGGTTGGCGGGGGCAGCCAGGTGGCGATTGTCGGCTTGGGCGGTCTGGGTCACATGGGCCTCAAGCTGGCCAAATCCTTGGGCGCCGAAGTGACGCTATTCACCCGTTCGCCGGGCAAGGAGCAGGATGCTCGCCGTTTGGGGGCAGACAGGATCGTGGTTTCCACCGATGAGGGGCAAATGGCTGCCGTAAAGGGTCACTTCGACCTCATCATCGACACCGTGCCTTACGTCCACGATCTCAATCCATATCTGCCCACGCTTTCGCTGGACGGAACGCTGGTGCTGGTCGGATATCTGGGGAATCTGGAACCCCTGCTGAATACCACCCCGCTGCTTCTCGGCCGCAAATCGGTGTCCGGCTCCGCCATCGGCGGTATCGCCGAAACGCAGGAAATGCTGGATTTCTGTGGCAGGCACGGCATTACTTCCGACGTTGAGGTCATCAAGATTCAGGACATCAATCGAGCGTTCCAACGTCTGCTAAAGAGCGACGTGAAGTACCGCTTCGTGATCGACATGGTTTCGCTCAAGACCAAATCCGCCGGAGAGGTTGCATGACCAACGTTCTGGTCCTGGGTGCAAACGGTCGGATTGCCCGCGTGGCCACGGCCCTGTTTCTTCAGCTTCCAAATATCCGTCTCACGCTGTTTCTGCGACGTGCCGGGCGGCTGCAAGGACCGCCGTCGGATCGGGTGCGAGTGATCGAGGGCGATGTCCTGGACAAGGACGCGCTGGACGCCGCCATGGCCGGTCAGGATGTGGTGTATGCCAACTTGGCTGGACCGCTGGAGCCAATGGCCCGGAATATTGTCGAGACCATGAACGCCACCAAACTCCGTCGCCTGATCTTTATCAGTTCCATGGGCATCTACGACGAAGTTCCCGGCGAGCGGTACGGCGGCATCCTGGACCCGTACCGCAAGGCCGCCGCCGTCATCGAAGCCTCAGTCCTCGACTACACCATTCTGAGACCTGCCTGGCTGAACGACCGGGACGAAATCGCCTACGAGACCACTCAGAAAGGCGAATCCTTCAAGGCGGCGAACGCATCGGTATCTCGCAAGAGTGTCGCCGATCTGGTCGTCAGACTGGCTACGACGCCGGGCATGGAAATCGGCCGTAGCCTGGGCGTCCACAAGGCAACATGAACAGTCGCCGACCCACACCAAGCGTCGGCCTACAGGAGTTCGGACAATGCAAAAACGCAGACTTGGCAACAGCAACCTGGAAGTATCGGCCCTGGGCTTCGGCTGCATGGGATTGAATTTCGCCTATGGCCCCGCTCTGGAAAAGCAGGATGCGATCGCGCTGATCCGGGACGCATTCGAGACCGGCGTGACGTTCTTCGACACCGCCGAAGCCTATGGTCCCTTCACGAACGAGGAACTGGTGGGCGAAGCCTTGGCTCCGTTCCGCGACCAGGTGGTGATCGCCACCAAGTTCGGCTTCAAGGAGGGGAATTCCCAAGCGGGCATGGACAGCCGGCCGGAGCGGATCCGGGCGGTCGCCGACGCCGCGCTCCAGCGGCTCAAGACCGACCGCATCGACCTGTTCTATCAGCACCGAGTCGATCCGAACGTGCCGATCGAGGACGTGGCCGGCACGGTCAAGGACCTGATCCGCGAAGGCAAGGTCAAATACTTCGGCCTCTCGGAGGCCGGCGTGCCGTCGATCCGCCGCGCGCACGCGGTGCAACCCGTGGCGGCGCTCCAGAGCGAGTATTCGCTGTGGTGGCGCGAGCCTGAAGCGGACGTGCTGCCGACATGCGAGGAGTTGGGCATCGGGTTCGTGCCGTTCAGCCCGCTGGGCAAGGGCTTCCTGACCGGCCAGATCGACGAAAATACCGCCTTCGCCAAGGACGACTTCCGCAACATCGTCCCCCGCTTCTCGCCGGAAGCCCGCAAGGCGAACCAGGCGCTGGTCGATCTACTCGGGCGCATCGCGGCGGTCAAGCAGGCGACGCCGGCTCAGATCGCGCTGGCGTGGCTTTTGGCGCAAAAGCTGTGGATCGTGCCGATTCCGGGCACCACCAAGCGGCATCGCCTGAAGGAAAATGTCGGCGCCGCCGCCATCGAACTGACCGAGGACGAGCTGCGTCAGATCGAAGCGGCCCTCGCCCACATCCAGGTGCAAGGGGATCGTTATCCTCCGCACTTGGCCGCACGCGCCGGCAGATAAGCAATTGCCAACGCGACAGATGAGGTGACGAACGAGAGAGGACATTCCCCATGGCCATCAGTGAAGTGGCGCAACGCCATCACGAAGAGCTGTTCCCCAGTCACCCATCGACGCTGAAAGTCACCGACCCCGAGTTGATCGAAATCTTCGACAACTGGGCGTTTGACGAAGTGGTGAGCCACGGCGGACTTGATACGAAAACCCGCCTGATGGTGCAGTTGGCGGCCCTCATCGCCTGCCAGGCCGTCAGCGAATACCGCGTCATGCTCGGCGGGGCGCTCAACGTCGGCGTCACGCCGGTCGAGGTCAAGGAGATCGTTTACCAAGCCGTGCCTTATGTCGGCATGGCCAAGGTCTTCGACTTCCTCCATGCCACCAACGACGTGCTGCAAAGCCGAGGCGTTAAGTTGCCGCTGGCGGGGCAGTCCACGACGAATCCCGACACCCGGTTCGATAAAGGGCTGGCGACGCAGAAAGCCATTTTTGGCGACCGGATCGATGCGCTGTACGCACAATCCCCGAAGGACCAGCGCCACATCCAGCAGTACCTGTCCGCCAATTGCTTCGGCGATTACTACACGCGCACCGGCCTAGACCTGAAGACGCGCGAACTGTTGACCTTGGCGATGCTCGCGGCGCTGGGTGGCTGTGAACCCCAGCTTGCGGGGCATGTGGCCGGGAACCTGGCGGTCGGCAATGACCGGCCCGTGTTGATCGGCACCATCACCCAGTTGCTGCCGTTCATCGGCTATCCCCGCACCCTCAATGCGATCAGGGTCATCAACGAGGGTACAGCCGCGTGGTCCCCTTCCGAAGGTTTCGAAAAGCGAGTGAATCGCTAAGGACCCTATGATGATCAACCTTCTCACCGGGCGACACGACAGCGCCCACTAAGAGACTGTCTAAAAACTCCCCTCTCCCCTCGGGAGAGGGGTTGGGGGTGAGGGCGTCTTTCAAGATATTTCAACCGGTTAATTCATGATTGGCGGTATAGGACACGTTCAGAATGTGTGGACCAGGGTTTCACCTCGATTGGGCCAAATCATTGAAAAACCTCCCTCACCCCTGCCCCTCTCCCAGAGGGAGAGGGGTTCCTGGACAGCTTCTAAGGCTGCACGCACGCAATGATCGAGAATAAGTCGATTCAAAACAAGGTCGTCATCACCGGGTGTGATTCAAAGCGATGCAACGACGACCTGACCGGTTCCTGCGGCTTCGCCCGTAAGTGCGGATGACGATTCAGGCGATCCAACAGTATCTGGTCCCGGCCACCGGTCAGCATCGGGATCTCCTTGGGCGATATCAGGGGGCCATGGGCACCCGATTACCCACAACTTATCCGTCACCGGCATACACGGCACGGCCGGCCT
>JAVMKJ010000119.1:18140-19452 GCA_031732855.1 Candidatus Competibacter sp. | reverse complement strand
AGTGCTCGCATCTCGATCGCGATGGTCCGTAGCCCGGGAAACCTGGTCATGTTTCATTCACTAAGAAAACCCGATGTTCTGGTTACCACCCTGGCCGCCGCCGGGATTCTGATGGTAACCATGGGCGTGCGCCAGTCGCTCGGCCTGTTCGTTAACCCCTTGATGCTATCGACCGGCCTGGGCATCGCCACGATCAGTTTCGCCCTCGCCGTCGGCCAATTCGCTTGGGGAGCCATTCAGCCCCTCGCCGGTGGTCTCGCCGACCGCTTTGGTCCACGCGCGGTTTTGATCGGCGGCTTGGTGGTGATGGCCCTCGGTAGCGCTGTGACGCCGTTCATGACATCCGGATTCGGCCTGGTCGTTTCGCTCGGCCTGTTGTCGGCCATGGGGTCGGGGGCGGGGAGTTTTTCCGTGTTGATCGGGGCGGCCGCCCGGCGGCTGCCGGCCGTGGCGCACGGCTCGGCGGCGGGAGTGATCAACGCCGGCGGCTCGTTCGGTCAGTTCGTGTTTGCGCCGATCCTGCAAAAACTGATTCAGACCGTGGGCTGGATGGGGACGATGTGGACGATGGCGCTGGTGACGTTGGCGGCGTTGCCGCTGGTCGGAGCATTGACGAAACGGGCGGAAGCACCGGCCAAACACGTTGGAGACGATACGGGGGTGCTGAAGGCCGTCGGCGACTCCTTGAAGAATCCGAGCTATCTGCTGCTCCACGCCGGCTTTTTCACTTGCGGGTTCCACATCGCCTTTTTGGTGACGCATTTGCCGGGCGAAGTGAATCTATGCGGTTTGCCTCCTTCCGTCGCCAGTTGGTCGCTCGCCATCATCGGTCTCGCCAACATTTTCGGCAGCCTTTACGCGGGTTCGTGCGTCTCCAGGTACCGCAGCAAATACGTCCTGGCGGTCATGTACGGCTCGCGCGCCTTGCTGATCGCCTGGTACCTGCTGATGCCGAGGACGCCACTCACCTACTATCTGTTTGCGGCCGGCCTGGGCTTCACCTGGCTGGCGACGGTGCCACCGACCGCCGCCATCGTCGGCAAGCTGTTCGGAGTCCGTTATCTGGCAACTCTGTTCGGCATGACCCTGCTCTCGCATCAGATCGGCGGTTTCTTCGGCGCCTATCTGGGCGGTTGGGCCATCACCCGGTTCGGCGACTACGGCTGGATGTGGTACGCCGATATGGTCTTGGCCGGGCTGGCCGCCATCGTGAATTTACCGATTCGAGAGGCGCCAGTCGCCAGATCGCTGGCGTCGGCGTAACGTTGTCGTCGGGATTGTCGAGTCGAACCCAAACGATTTGATTGAGAGG
>JAVMKJ010000119.1:0-18040 GCA_031732855.1 Candidatus Competibacter sp. | reverse complement strand
GCGTAACGTTGTCGTCGGGATTGTCGAGTCGAACCCAAACGATTTGATTGAGAGGAGAACAGGAGATGAGCGGACTGCGTTCCGATATTACGGTCGAAATTCTCAACGAGCGTGGCGGTGAATATCTGCCCGGTTATCTGGGCATCGAGATCGTCGAGCTGGCTCACAATACGTTGAAATGCCGGATGGAAGTCAAGAAACTGCACATCGCGCCGAACAATTTTCTGCACGCGGCCAGCGTAGTGGCACTGGCGGACACGGCCTGCGGCTACGCAACTCTCGCCCACTTGCCCGACGGAGCGGAATCGTTCACGACCATCGAACTGAAAAGCAATTTTCTTGGAACCGCAAAGGATGGCGGCATCGTCGGCTGCATCGCCACCGCGCAACATCTCGGTCGCAACACACAAGTCTGGGATGCCGTCGTCACCGATGAGGCGACAACTCGAAAGATCGCGCTATTTCGCTGCACCCAGATGATTTTGTGGAAGAAAAGCTAAAACCAGCAAACCGGCCATCAGGAGCGGAACCATGGCCGCTCCAAGCCCTATCGACCTCCCAATCGGAAATCCCAAGAACCATTCTGTCCTGAAGATGTTGCAGTGACCAAAACTGCATCCCTTCATCGGATAAATCCGGTGCATGTTCCACTGGTTGCGTCCACTCGAATCTGGAACACTATCGGAATTTGGGTGCGCGACGCATATGGCTCGGCCAAACTCCTCGTTGTCTTCTCCTCCTACCAGGCAGGTAGAGTCCAAACAACCTTGCGCCCGCGTCTTCCGCGATCCCGTGCATTTCCTCGCCCTCGGCTTCGGTTCCGGCTGTGCGCCCAAGGCGCCCGGCACCTTCGGCACGCTGGCGGCGATTCCGCTCTATCTGCTGATGCAGCCGCTGCCGCTGTGGATTTACCTGCTGCTGACCGCAGCCGGTTTCGCGCTGGGCGTGTGGGTTTGCGACCGGGCCGCCCGCGACCTCGGCGTCCACGATCACCCCGCCATCGTCTGGGACGAAGTGATCGGCTATTTCGTCACCATGATCGCCGCGCCGCCGGGCTGGCCGTGGATCGTGGTCGGTTTCGGCCTGTTCCGGCTGTTCGACATTCTCAAGCCCTGGCCGATCCGGCGAGCGGACCAGCGCATCGGCGGTGGCTTCGGGATCATGTTCGACGACCTGCTGGCCGCCGGATATGCCTGGCTGGCGCTGCAAGGTCTGGTTTATGGCGTGGCGCTACTGGACATTTCCTGACTCCACCGTCCAGACTTTGCTGGTCTTTCCTTGGCAACCGATGGAACCCGACACAATGAAAATCGAAACGATCGCCATTCACGGCGGCTATACGCCGGAACCCACCACCAAGGCCGTCGCCGTCCCCATCTACCAGACCACCTCCTACGCCTTCGACGACACCCAGCACGGCGCCGACCTGTTCGACCTGAAGGTGCCCGGCAACATCTATACCCGAATCATGAATCCCACCACCGCCGTGCTCGAACAGCGGGTGGCGGCGCTGGAAGGCGGGGTCGGCGCGCTGGCGGTGGCTTCCGGCATGGCGGCGATCACCTACAGCCTGATGACCATCGCCGAGGCCGGCGACAACATCGTGACCACCTCGACCCTGTACGGCGGTACCTACAACCTGTTCGCTCATACCCTGCCGCGCTTCGGCATCGAAACGCGCTTCGCCGATTATCGCGACATCGAGGCGCTGGGCCGGCTGATCGACGGCAAAACCAAGGCCGTGTTCTGCGAATCCATCGGCAACCCGGCGGCCAACGTGGTGGACTTCGGCGCGCTGGCGGCGGTCGCCCATGCCCAGGGCGTCCCGCTGATCGTGGACAACACGGTGCCCACCCCTTATCTGTGCCGGCCGTTCGAGCACGGCGCCGACATCGTGGTCCATGCCCTGACCAAGTACATGGGCGGCCACGGTACCAGCATCGGCGGCATCATCGTCGATTCCGGCCGCTTCCCGTGGGGCCAGCACAAAACCCGTTTCGCCCGCCTGAACGAACCCGATCCGTCCTACCACGGCGTGGTGTACGTCGAGGCGCTGGGGCCGGCGGCGTTCATCGGCCGGGCGCGGGTGGTGCCGCTGCGCAACACCGGCGCGGCGATTTCGCCGTTCAACAGCTTCCTCATCCTGCAAGGGATCGAGACCCTGCCGGTGCGGATGGACCGCCACTGCGAGAACGCCGTCAAGGCCGCCGAATATCTGCGCGATCACCCGCAGGTGGTGTGGGTCAAGTATCCGGCGCTGGCCGACAGTCCGGAGAAGCCGCTGGTGGACAAGTACATGGGCGGGCGCGGCTCCAGCATTCTCAGCTTCGGCATCAAGGGCGGGCGCGAAGCCGGCGCCAAGTTCATCGACGCGCTGCAACTGGTCACCCGACTGGTCAACATCGGCGACGCCAAGTCGCTGGCCTGCCATCCGGCGACCACGACCCACCGGCAACTGTCGCCGGCGGAACTCGAAAGAGCCGGGGTCAGCGAGGATCTGGTGCGGCTCTCCATCGGCATCGAACATATCGACGACATCCTCGCCGACCTGGAACAGGCACTGGTGGCGGCGCGCTGAAGTTTTACCCCGACCTCCGGTCCCCCATCCGCCAGCCGCGGGGGGGACCCGATCACAAGCAACCACCGAGGAGACCATACTCATGAAAGCGCGTGCCGCCGTGGCCTGGGAGCCGCAACAACCCCTGATCATCGAGGAAATCGAGGTGGAAGGTCCCAGGGAAGGCGAAGTGCTGTTGAAAGTCGTGGCGACCGGCGTCTGTCATACCGACGCCTTCACGCTGTCCGGCGACGATCCGGAAGGGGCTTTTCCTTGCGTGCTGGGCCACGAGGGCGGTTGCGAGGTGGTCGAGTGCGGCCCGGGGGTCAAGGGCCTGAAGCCCGGCGATCACGTGATTCCGCTCTACATCCCCGAATGCGGCGAGTGCGAGTATTGCCGCTCCAGTAAAAGCAACCTGTGCCAGTCCATCGCCGCCACGGTCTGGACCGGCTACATGCCCGACCACACCCGCCGCTTCTCCTGCCGGGGGACGCCGCTGTTTCACTACATGGGGTGTTCGACCTTCGCCGAATACACCGTGGTGCCGGAAATCGCCCTGGCCAAAATCAACCCCGCCGCGCCGCTGGACAAGGTCTGCCTGCTCGGTTGCGGGGTCACCACCGGCATCGGCGCGGTGCTGAACACCGCCAAGGTCGAACCCGGCTCCACGGTCGCGGTGTTCGGTCTGGGCGGCATCGGCCTGTCGGTGATCCAGGGCGCGGTGATGGCCCGGGCCGGACGGATCATCGCGGTGGATCTGAATCCCGCCAAGTTCGCCATGGCCACCGCCCTGGGCGCCACCGACACCCTCGATCCGGGCGCCATCGGCGGCAATGTCGTCGACGCCATCAAGGACATGACCGGCGGCGGGGTGGATTACTCGTTCGAGTGCATCGGCAACGTCGAGGTCATGCGCCAGGCGCTGGAGTGCTGCCACATGGGCTGGGGCGTGTCCACCATCATCGGCGTGGCCGGAGCCGGCCAGGAAATTCGCACCCGGCCGTTCCAACTGGTCACCGGCCGCACCTGGAAGGGTACCGCCTTCGGAGGGGTCAAGGGACGCAGCCAGTTGCCCGGTTACGTGGAGAAGTATCTCCAGGGCCAGATTGAATTGGATCGCATGGTGACCCATACGATGCCGCTGGAGGAGATCAACGCGGCATTCGACCTGATGCACGAGGGCAAGAGCATCCGGTCGGTCATTCTCTTTTAGGGGGATCGCGCCGGTGGAACGCATCGAGTCGATCAAGGAATTCGGCGGCTGGCTGAACCGCTACCGCCACCATTCGCCGAGTTGCGACTGCGTCATGACCTTTTCCGTCTATCTGCCTCCCCGGGCGGAGACGGAAAAGGTGCCGGCGGTTTACTGGCTGTCCGGCCTGACCTGCACCGACGACAATTTCCGGGTCAAGGCGGGGGCGCAGCGCTATGCGGCCGAACTGGGGCTGGCGCTGGTCATTCCGGATACCAGTCCGCGCGGCCCGGCGGTGCCGGACGTGCCGGAGCGCTACGATCTCGGCCAGGGCGCCGGTTTTTACGTCAACGCCACCCAGCCCCCGTGGTCGCGGCATTACCGCATGTACGACTACGTCACCCGGGAACTGCCGGCGCTGGTCGAAGCGAACCTGCCGGTTACCGATGCCCGTTCCATCACCGGCCATTCGATGGGCGGGCACGGCGCGCTGATCTGCGCCTTGAGGGAACCGGGGCGCTACCGATCCGTTTCCGCCTTCGCGCCGATCTGTCACCCCATGGCCTGCGGCTGGGGGCAAGGCTGTTTCAAAGCCTATCTGGGCGACCAGCGCGAGGCATGGGCCGATTACGATGCCGCCCGCCTGATCGAGGCGGGAGCGGCGGCCATTCCCCTGCTGATCGATCAGGGCACCGCCGATGAGTTCCTGGCCCAGCAACTGCATCCGGCATCGCTCGAACGGGTTTGCGCCGCCCGCGACTTTCCGCTCACCCTGCGCTGGCGGGAGGACTACGACCACAGCTACCACTTCATCGCGACCTTCATCGGCGAACATCTCGCCTATCACGCCGAAGCGTTGCGGCCGGCGTAGCGCGCCGCCACCTGCCCACGACGGGTCAACTTCTCCGCCAAAGCGTCAAGGATTCTCCGTGAGACAGGATCTCCTGAAACTGCTGCAAAGCCTGCTGCGGGGCGAACTGAACCGCACCCGCCGCCGCAAGGGCCGCTCGCCCTGGGTGATCGGCGGGCTGGCCGTCGCCATCGTCGCCACCAGCTATTTCCTGCACGAGCCCAAGGCTCCGTCCTCGGGGCTGAGCCGGGGCACGGAACTGGTCTGCGCCGTGAAGTCGGTCTACGACGGCGACACCCTGACCGCCAGTTGTCCGGACGGCGAGGTCAAGGTGCGCATGTTCGGCATCGACGCGCCGGAAATGGGTCAGGAACCGTGGGGCGGCCGCTCGAAGGAAGCGCTGCGTGGACTGCTGCCCCGCCGCGATTCGATCCGCCTGCGGGTCATGGATCAGGATCGCTACAGCCGGACGGTCGCCCAAGTGTTCGCCGGCGAGCGCGACGTCGGCCTGGAAATGGTCCGGCAGGGGCGGGCGGTGGTGTACGAGCAGTACAACGACTCGCCGGCCTACCAGGAGGCGGAGGCCGAGGCGCGGCGGGCCCGGCGCGGCATCTGGGAGAAACCGGGCGGCCAGCAGGACCCGGCCGCCTGGCGGCGGCTGAACCCCCGCTAGGGACGGGTCGGCGGGCGATCCCTCATGGCCGCGTCCAACCCGTTTCCGGCCGCCGAACGCGCCTCGCTTCGCTACGAACGCGACGCGTGGCGCTGCGAGGGCGACTGGACGCTGGATGGCATCGAAGCGTTCGATCCGCGCTGGCGGGATGCGCGGTGGCCGGCCGGCGAACCGCGGTTGGACGGGTCCGGCATCCGGGCCATCGACACCACCGGCGCGCTGCATCTGCTGAATGTCGTCGCCGAGCTGGAACGGGCCGGTCATCCACTCCGGTTGGTCGGGCTGCGCCAGGAACACGAGGCGCTGCTGGACCTGGTGCGGGAGCGCCGCGCCAGCGCCGGAACCATCCCAACTCCGGCGGCGGACCGGAGCGGACTGGAAAACCTGGGCCGGCAGGTCGTGTTCCACGGGATCCGCGGCATCGAATTCCTGGCCTTCGTCGGCGAGGCGGCGGCGGCCCTGGGACGGCTGGCCGTGCATCCCGGCCGCTTCCGCTGGCGGGCCCTGTTCGGCAATATCGAAACCGCCGGCGTCAACGCCCTGCCGATCGTCGGCCTGCTGGCGTTCATGATGGGGGTCGTGATCGCCTATCAGGGCGGCCAGCAACTACAGTTCTACGGCGCCAACATCTTCATCGTCGAACTGGTGGCGCTGACCATGCTGCGCGAACTGGCGCCGCTGATCACCGCCATCATCGTCGCCGGCCGCACCGGTTCGTCCTACACCGCCCAGATCGGCACCATGCAGGTCACCGAGGAAGTGGACGCGCTGCGCACCATCGGCATCCGGCCGATGGATCTGCTGGTGCTGCCCAAGCTGCTGGCGCTGACCGTCGCCCTGCCGTTGTTGACGGTGTTCGCCGACGCGCTCAGCGTGTTCGGCGGCATGGTCATGGCGCGAATCCTGCTGGGCTTGAGCTTCGGCGATTTCCTCGACCGCTTCCCGCAGGTGGTGACGCTGACCTCGTTCCTGCTCGGCGTGGGCAAGGCGCCGGTGTTCGCCGCCATCATCGCCCTGGTCGGCTGCTACCAGGGCTTTCAGGTGCGCGGCGGCGCCGACAGCGTCGGCCGGCAGACCACGGTCAGCGTGGTGCAGTCGATTTTCCTGGTGATCGCCGCCGACGCGCTGTTCTCGGTGATCCTGGGCGGGGTGGGGCTGTGGCGCTGAGCGTGGCTCCGGGGGAACCGGTGATCGCGGTGCGCGGGCTGCGCACCCAGTTCGGCGAGACGATCGTTCACGACCACCTGGATCTGGACGTCCGCCACGGCGAAATCGTCGCCCTGGTCGGCGGCAGTGGATCCGGCAAGACCACCTTGCTGCGGGCGATCATCATGCTGCTGAAGCCGGCGGACGGATCGATCGAACTGTTCGGCCAGCAAATCGTCGGCATCGGCGAAGGCGCGGCGTTCCGGCTGCGCCGACGGTTCGGGATGCTGTTTCAGCAGGGGGCACTGTTCGGCTCGCTGACGGTGCGGGAGAACGTGGCCGTGCCGCTGCGCGAGCATACCCGATTGCCGGTGGGGCGGATCGCGGAGATCGCCGATCTCAAGATCGCGCTGGCCGGTTTGCCGGCCGACGCCGGCGCCAAGCTGCCGCGCGAACTGAGCGGCGGGATGCTCAAGCGCGCCGCGCTGGCGCGGGCCCTGGCGCTGGACCCGGCGCTGCTGTTCCTGGACGAACCGACCGCCGGCCTGGACCCGGTCAGCGCCGGAGCTTTCGACGAACTGGTGGTGCAACTCAAGGAGTCGCTGGGCCTGACGGTGGTGATGGTCACCCACGATCTGGATACCCTGTGGAGCGCCACCGACCGGGTGGCGTTTCTGGGCGAACGGCGGGTCATCGGTTATGCGCCGATGCGGGAACTGACCCAGGCGGAGCACCCGCTGATCCGGGCTTACTTCGAGGGACCGCGCGGTCGCGCGGCGCGGGAGCAGGCGTGCAGAGCAAAGTGAATTACGCCCTGGTCGGGCTGTTCGTGATCGTGCTGGGTTCGACCCTGCTGGGGGCGATGTTCTGGCTGACGCTCGGTGTCGAGAACAAGGTCTACGATCGCTACCGCGTGTACTTCCGGGAATCGGTGGCCGGCCTGAATCCCAAGGCGACCGTGCGCTATCGCGGGGTCCAGGTCGGGCAGGTGGAATCCATCCGGCTGGATCCCAACAATCCCGATCAGGTCGATGTGGTGCTGGATATCGAGCGCGGCATACCGATCCGCCGCGATACCACTGCCACCCTGTCCACCCGGGGACTGACCGGGGTGGCATCGGTGGAATTGAGTGGCGGCGGCCAATCGCTACCGCTGGAGAAGACGCCCGGGCAGGATCTGCCGGTGATTCAGGCCGGGCCGTCGCTGGTGGCGCGGCTCGATGATGCCTTCAATAATATTCTCACCAACGTCAACAATCTGTCGGGCCGGCTGGAGCGGTTGCTGAGCGACGAAAACCTGGCCTCCTTCAGCCAAACCCTGCGTCATGCGAGCACCGTCGCGGGTGCCGTGGCCGACCGGAGCGACAGCATCCGCCAGACGCTGGCGAACGTGGAAACCTTCACCGGCGCGCTGGCGCAGCGTTCGGAGCGGCTGGGCAAGGCGCTGGATCAACTGGCGGCGACGCTGGAGAAAACCGATGGCTTGAGCGCGCAGGTTCAGGCCACCTTGAGTGATTTCCGGACCGGCGCTCAGGCGTTGCGCGGGATGGCCGACAGTTTCAACCGGACCGGTCAGACTTTGAATGGCTTGGCCGAAGACGGGCGGCGGGAATTGCAGCGACTGGGGCAGACCACCGTGCCGGAACTGAACGCGCTTCTGGCGCAGGCCAACGATCTGGCGACGGTCTTGCAGCGGCTGGCCGAGATGCTGGAACAGAATCCCCGCGCCCTGTTGCTGGGCAAACCCAGCGGCCGGCCGGGGCCCGGGGAACAGTGAGAACATGTTGGGTATCGGGGGATGTGGACATGATGTGCGTCATTGATCGTGGATGCCGGCGAGCGGCTGGCCGGTTGGGCTGGGTGCTGCTGGCGGTGCTGGCGCTGGCGGCTTGCACGCTGCCGCAGGACAAGTCGCCGCCGCCGCAGACCTACGTGCTGGAAGTCGGGACCTTCGCGCCGCCGCGGACGCCGCGCTCCAGCGGCAAGACGTTGCTGGTCACGGTTCCCAAGGCGGCGCCGGGGTTCGATTCCAACCGCATCGCCTATACCCGGGAGCCGTTGAAGCTGGATTATTACAGCAACAGCGTCTGGAGCGACACGCCGGCCAAGATGTTGTTGCCGGTTCTGGTGCGGGCGTTCGAGGGGACGGGCGCCTTCCGGGCGGTGGTGTCGCCGCCGGCGCCTGCCTTGGCCAACATGCGGGTCGACGTGGACGTGATCCGCCTGCAGCAGGAATTCCTGACTCAGCCCAGTCGGGTGCGTTTCACCGCGCGCATCAAGGTGGTCGACATGAAGAGCGGACACGTGCTGGGGACGCGGGTGTTCGAGGCGCTGGAACCGGCCCCCAGCGAGGATGCCTACGGCGCTGCCCAGGCCGCCAACGCGGCGGTGCGGAAGGTGCTGGGCGACATGATCGCGTTCGCGCTGCAATACGTGGCAGTGGGGCGACCGGTGCCGGCCAATGCCAAGGATGACGATTGAGGCGACCTTTCGGCGCCTCAATCGTCCCGGTTCCGGCACGGAATCGGCCGCGCGTCTCAGAATCTGTACAGTAACTCCCCTCTCCCTCCGGGAGAGGGGTTGGGAGTGAGGGCTTTTTTCAACGACTTAGCTCACCAGAGGCCGTACAAAAACGCCTCTCAACCTCCGACGGCGTCGGCGCCGGCTGGATTGCCGGTGGAGACTTTGCCGCGCCGCCCCCCCAGGGCATCGCCCAACTGGTACCAGTCCACCTTGCGGGTCAGGACCATCGCCAGCGCCAGGCAGCCGAACAGGGCCACCGAGCCGGCGAGCAGGGCGTGATCCTCCAGGCTGATGAGCACGTACAGCATGCCGAACACGGCGGCCAGCAGCCCGCCGAAACCGAGACCCCACCACCGGCTGCCCAGTACGTGGACGAGGTAGTAGGTCAGCAGCGCCACGCAGCCGAGTGTCGCGATGGCATAGGAAAGGGCGAAGTCGAGGTGTTCGGACAAGGCCAGCAGCAGCAGATAGAACAGCACCAGCGCCGCGCCGGTCAGTCCGTACTGGAAGGGGTGGATGGCCAGTCGCTTGAGGATTTCGAACAGGAAGAAGGCGACGAAGGTCAGGCCGATGAACAGGAGCCCGTACTTGATCGCGCGGTCGGTTTGTACGTAACTGTCGGTGGGGTCCATGAAACGCACGCCGATCAGCGTGTCGAGCGATCGGTTGTTGCGCAGATGCTCGAACAATTGATGGCTCATGTTGGTGGCCAGGCGGGTGGTCGACCAGGCAGCGGAGAAACCCGACGCGGTGACTTCGCGCGTTTCGGGCAGGAATTGACCTTGGAAGCTGGGATGCGGCCAATTGCCCCGGATGCCGATGCGAGTGGTGTCGCCCACCGGCGCGAGGTCGAAGGTTTGAGTGCCGCGCAGGTCGAGCGAGAACGCAAACTCGACCGACCAGGGTGCTTGCGGGTTGAGGCCGCGAATGTAGGCCTGGATGCCGTTGGGCATTTTTGGCTCGGCGGTGCCGGGCAGAAAATCGAGACGCTGTTCGGCCCAGGTCAGGACCGGCGCCCGCAGGATGCCGCGCGGATCGCTGATGCCGACGATCAGACGCGGATCGCCGAAGGTGACCTGTTCGTTGGGTTCCGGTTTCAACAGTCCGCCCTCGCTGGCGAAACGGCCCTTGATGGCGATGCTGGCGCCAAACACCACGGCATGATAAAGGCTGCGCCGGATTTGTTCGGTGTTCAGGTTGGCTTGGATGTCCAATTCGGCCGGCAGCAGATAGAGGCAATCCGAATAACGTTTTTCGACCTCGATCATCTTGGTCTCGTCCTTCTCGCTGGGTTTCTGGGTCTTGACGACGCGGGTGTAGGGAACGACCAGCACCGGTCCGATCACGGTTTGATCGCGAGCGGTGGCGGCGGCGATTCCCGCCACGACGCCGTCGCGCCGCGCCGCGCGTTCGTCGATCAGGAATCCGATCCGCGTCAGGCCGATGGCAAGAAAGACGGTAATCAGGAAAATCAGGCTGATTTTGGCAAACAGGCTGTATCTCATTGGTGGCTTCCTCTCTGCGTGAATGGATGAGGCGAGCCTAAGGGGTCCGCTTGAGGCGATGAGGGGCGGAAGATGAGGAATCGGTGAGGATCGGATGAACGGGCGAAAGGCTTGAGGCGCGAGCCGCGATCAGCCGGTGGGCAGGCTCAGACAGGCGATGACCCCGGCGATGGAACCGTCCGGATTCGGCAGATTGTCCACGGTAATCGTCCCGCCGTGCAGTTGCGCGACCTCGCGGACGAACGCCAGCCCCAGGCCGGTGCTTTTTTGGCCGGTATCCGGACGCGGCAGCGAGTAGAAGCGCTCGAACAGGCGGTCGCGGGCGTAATCGGGAATGGTGCTACCGCTGTTGCTGACGGCCAGCCGCCAAACATCGCCGATCGGTTCGGCGTCGAGGGTGACGGCGCCCTGGGTCGGGGTAAATTCCAGGGCGTTGTCGAGCAGGTTGCCGATGGCCTGAACCAGCAGGAACGGCTCGCCCAGCACGGTGGCGTTATCCGGGATGCGCTGGTCGATGCGCAGGTCTTTTCGGGCGATGGACGGGGCGCGGGAGGCCAGCAGCTCCTCCGTCACCCGCTGGAGCGAGACCGGCCGCCGCTCCTGCGGTTCGCGCCGTTGTTCGACCGTGGCCAGGGCCAGCAGACGGTCGACCAGGCGCTGGAGCCGCCCGGCTTCGCCGGCGATCAGCACGGCGAACCGTTCCCGCCGCGGCGCCGGCAGTTCGCCCTGCAACAGTTCGGCGGCCCCGGCGATGGCGGCCAGCGGGCTCTTCATCTCGTGGGTCAGGGTATGGACGTAGCGCTCCACATAGTCCCGGCCTTCCAGCCGGTCCCGCATGGTCTCCAACGCCTCGGCCAGCGCCCGCAGTTCCGGGCCGCCACCCTTCGGAGCGACGCCGCGCCGACCTTCGGCGGCGGTTCGGGCGTAGGCCGCCAGACGGTTGATCGAGCGCGCCAGCGACCAGGAAAACAGCCAGCCGACGGTCAGCGAAACCAGCACCAGCACGGCTGCGGCCCGGCGAAGCTTGGCTTCCGCCCGGTCCACGTAGGGCTGGACGCTGGACGAGGGTTTGGCGACGGCGAGCGCCCCGATGATCCGCTCGCCGTCCCGGATCGGCGCCGCCACGTACATCACCGAACTGCGCTCGTCGTTCGGATCGGCGCGGGTGGTGCGGGCGCCGTACCGGCCGCGCAGGGTGAGGTACACGTCGTTCCAGCGGGAATAGTCCCGACCGGTATCCCGGCCGCCGGAATCGAAGATGACGATGCCGTTCCCGTCGGTGATGTAGATACGATGATCGAGGCTGTTCTTGACGATGTCCCAGACCCGGGCGTTGGGTGCGCGGCGGGCGTACTCTTCCAGGCGGACCTGGAAGCGGCCGTCGGCGATGCTGCCGTTCAACACATCGTCGCGCACCAGCACGGCCAGGAGGTTGGCGGTGTCGATCAGCGTCTCCTCCGCCGACTGGCGGAAGGCGGGTTTCAATTCCTTGCCGAAGATGTTGAGGGAGAAATAGACTCCGATGCCGACGATGAGGAAGTAGCCCAGGAACAGCTTGAGGCCGAGGCGCATGGCGATCGGGCGTTCAGGGTCGGTGGCGGATTTGAATCGAGTAACCCAGGCCGCGATGGGTGCGGATCGGGTCGAGACGCGGATCGATTTCCCGCAGCTTGGCCCGCAGCGTCTTGATGTGGGTATCCACGGCGCGATCGAAGCTGGCGGCCGGATCGGGCCAGGCCCGCTCCATCAACTGGGCGCGGGAGAATACCCGTTCCGGCTGGGCCAGCAGGGTTTTGAGAATCAGATACTCGTAGCGGGTCAGATCGAGCGAGCGTCCGTGAAACCGGATCGTGGCGCGGGTTTCATCGACCGCGAACCAGGTTTCCTCGCTCCCTTGCTCGATGTCGGTTGCCTCGGCGCGGGTGGGGCGGGCGGCGCGCTTCAGGATGGCCTTGACCCGGGCCGCGAGTTCGCGCGGACTGAACGGCTTGGTGACGTAGTCGTCCGCGCCCAGTTCCAGGCCGAGCACCCGGTCGAGTTCGGCGTTGCGGGCCGAGAGGATCAGCACCGGTACTTCCGACGCGCGTCGCACCCGCTTGAGCAGTTCCAGCCCCGAGCCGTCGGGCAGGCCGATGTCGAGCACGATCAGGTCGCAGGGAGCCGCCGCCAGTTCGGCCTCGGCGTCGCGAGCCAGAGTGCGCCAGGCGACCTGAAATCCCTCGCTCGTAAGAGCGAACTCGACGATTTCGGCGATGGACGGTTCGTCCTCGACCAGCAGGATGCGGGCGGTCATCGGCTATTTTAGCCCCGGATTGCAATGGACTGAGTGAAACCGCGCTGGATGCGCTACCCATAAAAAAGCCTGCTGTTAAGCGGGCTTATGGATAACTTTGCACTGCATCGGATGCCGAATTGGTGGTGGACTGTACCCAAAACTGACATTCCGCACATCGCTGACGTAACCATTTGAATATCATGCAGTACAAGTATTCTCTGAATTGATATGGCATGAAAATTAAATTGATTATTCAGTTGGTTGCGTTGATGTGAGGAATGTCGGCCAAAAAGAAAACCGGCATCCACAGCCAGGCCAGACTTGGGCGGAATCCATCGGGATCGCGAGGTGATCCTGTGCATTCACGTCGGCATTTCGCCGACAGGCAGGAAGTCGCCTTGATCGTTATCTCGCAGGCTGATGTACTCCAGGCGCCACTGATCCACGCGGCGCAGATCAGCCAGCGTCAGGCGCGTGTCTGCTACGGCTTCGCAAGCGTCGAGCGCGATCTCCGTGGCAACGTCGGGCTTGCCGTAGGTCTTTTCGAACAGCTCGCGCAGCTGCCCGGCGACCCGCTCAGCCGACAGCCTCGCCTTGCTGCCGCCCTCGGTTGCGTCGTACACAACGGACATTGACAGGGCGTAGGACTCCCCTTCGACCGCTTCTGCGCCTCGCTGCTCACCCAGATCGAAGAACAGCCCGACCAGGTACTTCGCGTCGGGCTCCAGAATCTTGGCGATCAGCTGCTCGACGGTGCGCTTGCCAGAGAGCTTGCGCAGCCGCTCCTCGAAAGCATTGGGGAAGGCTGGTCGGCCGTATCGCGCGGCAAGCCATTGCTTCAGCGCACGCTTCGCGTCAACCGGCAGCGCGAGGCTGTTGTCTTTGACTGCGCGCTCGGCGAAGTCACCTTTCGGTACGCTGCGGCGATCCCCATGCCGGAGCTCAAGAATCAACGGCGCAGCGTCGGCGCCCTCGTAGGCGAGGTGGAGTCGTCGCGGGTTCTTGGCGTAGGAGAGCTGCGGGTCAGGCTTGGGGTCCTTGACAACCAACTCGGCGACGATGACCTCGACGCAGTGCTCGCTTTCATGCGGCAAGTCGCAGTCATGGGTGATGACGATTGCGCGGTGTCCTTGGCCGGTCGCGCCGACCAAACCCAATGCAGCAGCGGCCTCGCAAGTTAGAAGATCACCCTGTCGCCAGTCCGTATCGCGCGCCAGCATCCATCGCCCCCCGACCTATCGCTCGGGGGATCCGGGAATGGACACCTCGGTCCGCCAATCGTCCGAGGGCTTCGCTTTCGACTTCGCCAAGCCTGATCGGTCGTAAGCCGCATCCATCGCCTGGGCTTCGGCGATCAGCGACTGGATGTGCGACGGCAAGAGCTGACCGGCCACAGCGAGGTCCATCAAGGACCTGCCTTCAAATGCCTTCATCTTCAGCATGGAAGACGCACGCGTGATGCCAGCGTCGCGGAAAGCGTCGGCGGCATGGCTGAGGGCGAGAATTCGGTCGAACTTGTTGGGCTCGGGCGTGGCCTCACCGCCGATCCACTTGTAGATCGCCTGCCTGGAGACGCCGAACACCGTGGCCAGATCCGCGATGGTTGGATTCAACACCTGGCGGATGTTGCCGAGGTGGTCAGATGCAGATCGAAGATCAGGGCGTTGTTCTTGGCTGTCGTCAGCCATCCCGACATCCACGTGGAAGGGAACTCGCGCCTCCAACATCTTGCGCCAGTCCCCGGCACGAGAAATGTCGAAAACGCTGCCGGTACCACCGACCGCAAGGGCCGAGACAAGCAGCGCAAAGGCTGCGGTGGCGGCAGCTCCAATCGGCGCGGCGAACGGCATCGGTCGATAAGTAGGTACGGTCGCGGTGTACATGGCGTCTGGTTTGTCTGGTTCAGGCCCACGCGTCGCGCGCGTGGGCCGTCGTCGTTGCTCCGAAGACAGACTTGATGGTCGCATGCAGCGAGAGCACCTGCTCACCCAGCTTGTCCATATTGATCGGCATGCGGCCTTCGACAAAGTGGTCCGTATCGATGACCGCATGCGCCCGAGACTCCTTCACCTCGAACTTCGGATTGATCATCAAGCCGTTGGGCTGCATGTCTGGCGGGAACCCCAAGGGCGCGGTCATCCTATGCACCCGAGTCACGAGCGTCCCCATCGGCACCAGTGGGCCGGTGTCCGTCCCAAAGACCGATTCCGTCAGCCTGTACCGCTGCGTGGCATTGAACTCAATGCCGTGCAATCCACCGACGAGGTACTGCTCCACGCTCTCACCGGCGCGAGGCAACACGGCATCCAGGTAGCGAAGGCCCAACCGACTGACGTGATCGAGGGTTGCCACCTCGTGCACGGCCGCCAAGCCGCGCAGCAGCTCCGGGATGAACTCGTTGTGCATGTCGTAGTGGGTCGTGTGGTACGTGATGGCCGACGGCGCCAGGATGAACCCGGCCGTACGGTCGCCGCGCGTGATGAGCCAGGAGACCGTATGCGTAATCTGCGGCTCTGCTTGCTGCGCCTGGCCAGGACCCGGCACAACCAGGTGCGTGACCTGTTGCGGTTCGAACAACGGATATCCCTCGCGCCGCAGACGATCCTGGATCTGATCCACGTACTTGGACATCGCGGCGACAGGATTGAAGTGCGCCTGCGCGAGCGCGTAGTACACCGGCGCGTTCGACATCCTCTCGCTCACTGGTAGGCTCCGATCTTTTCTTGGTTGACAGTTCAGTTGTCAGTTTACACCTTGGTTGACGCTGCGACCAGAAAGTTCGCGCGCAGCGCTCTCTGTACTCAAGCTGCGACACCGTTGTTCCACCGTTGTTCTAATTTCGCTTGACCGCCCATGTCGGCGGATCTATGATCTGCTTCAGAACAACAACTGAACAACGAGGTGTGGCATGGAAAAGCGTTTTGTGGCTTCCCTGAGCCGGTCGCAGGGTCGCAGTGCATGGGCGGTGATCTTCCGCCATCCGGTTCGGGTCGACCCAAACACTGGCAAGCCGGGCTTACGAGTCCGCCAGGGGCTCGGGACTTCCGACGAGGCCGAGGCCGGCGAGCTGAAGGATCAACTCAACCAGCTTTTGGCAGAGGAGAGCTTCTGGAGTTTGTCGGCTAGGGCCGAGGCTGCAACTCGGTTCCATCGCCGGGTCGTGGAGATCTTCTATCACGGCATGGATCCGGAGCAAAGTGACTTCGGCGCGATCCGCGAGTCAATCATTCCGCTGCCAACATCGAAGGATTCCGACTATCGGCGGGCGCTGCTCCTCGGGACGACCGGCGCCGGCAAGACGACGCTGCTTCGGCAGTTGATCGGCACGGACCCGGAGACCGAGCGCTTTCCGTCGACATCGACGGCGAAGACCACGGTGCATGAGACCGAGGTCGTGCTTGCGCCGGGCCTGTACGAGGCTGTGGTCACCTTCTTTCCCATCGACGAAGTCCGCGAGCATTTGAACGAGTGCGTCTCCGAGGCCGTGCTGTCCGCCTACCGGGGTGACGGCGACGGTGAAGTGCTGCGCAAGCTGTTGATGCATGTGAACCAACGCTTCCGCTTCAACTACGTGCTCGGCAACGGGCCGCAGGCGGCAGGCACCGACGACGATGAGGATGACGAGGACGACGCTGCGGCGCCGAGCGAGGAGACGGCTGCTGACGGCGCGATCGATCTCGACGCTACCAATGCGCTGCTGACGAAAACGCTGACGGCGTTGCGCGCCATCGCCGCCCGCCACGGCGACCAACTCAAGACCGAGCTGGGCGCCACCGACGAAAAGGATCAGCGGGTCGTCGACGAGCTATTTGAGGAGGAGCTGGATCGCCGGCTTCGTGAAGACGACGAATTCCACCGCATCAGTGACGAGCTGATGGACGAGATCGAGCTTCGCTTCTCTCTGCTCACCGATGGCACGGTGCGTCGAAACAAGCAAGGCTGGCCGCAATCGTGGTCGTGGGAGACCGACGACCGTGCGACCTTCATCAAGACGGTCACGCGCTTCTCCAGTAACCACTCTCCGCGCTTCGGGCGCCTGTTGACGCCGCTGGTGAACGGGGTTCGCGTGTCCGGTGCGTTCCTGCCGGCTTGGAACAGCGGCCAGCAGCCCAAGCTCGTGCTCCTCGACGGTGAAGGCCTGGGCCACACGCCCAAGTCGGTGGCTGCCATTTCGACCTCGCTGACACGGCGCATCGAGTCGACGGATGCCATCGTGCTCGTCGACAACGCTGTTCAACCGATGCAGGCCGCGCCGGTTGCAGCAATGAAGGAGATGATCACGTCGGGCAGCGCCAGCAAACTGCTGCTCGTGTTCACGCACTTCGACGAGGTCAAGGGTGACAACCTGCCCAACGCAGCGGCCAAGGAGCAGCACGTCCTAGCTTCCGCCGAAAACGTCCTCGCCTCCATTGGTGAGGAACTGGGTCCGTTCGCGGAACGAGCACTTCGCGGCCGCCTAAAGGATGCCTGCTTCTTCGTCGGCGGGATCGACGAAGACCTGGACGCCACGAAGAAGACCCACAAGCGGACCATCGGACAACTGCAGGCGCTGCTCGCGGCGATCGATGCCATCGTCGAGAAGCCCGCGCCCGTGCTCGCGAAGCCGGTGTACGACCGGATGAATCTGGTCCTGGCCGTGAAGAACGCTGCCGAGAGCTTCCACGATGCGTGGTGGCCGCGCTTGGGCCTCGACTACAAGCCCGGCGTCAGCAAGGAGCACTGGAAGCGCATCTGGGCATTGAGCCGACGACTCAGTACGCCCGGCCTCGGCGACGAGTACGACAACCTCAAACCGGTCGCGGATCTTCGCAAGCAGCTTCAGGATCGGCTGTATGTGCTGCTGCAGAACCCGCTCCGGTGGGACCCCGCCGAGCCGACCGACGACGCGCACAAGCAGCAGGTTTTTGACGGCCTGGCCAACGCGCTGTCTACCAAGACGCTGGACCTCGCCACTCGCCGCGTCCGGGCCGAGCGGATGCCGGAATGGCAGTCGGCGTTCAACCAGTCCGGGCGTGGTTCCAGCTACGCGCGCGCCTCGATCATCGGCGAGCGCATCTACGAGCGGGCTGCGCCGATTCCTGACGTGACGCCTTCCCCGGACCGCAACTCATTCCTGCACGAAGTGGCGGCTGTAGTGGAGAGCGTCTGCGAGGAGGTCGGTGCCAAGCTCGCGTAGTGGACGGTCAATCAAGTAGTTCGAGGAGCGGTAGAGCCGGAGCGGGCCTATGCGTTTGTCGACGTGGTTGCCTACGAAACAGCTCTACCTAGAGTGCTGACCGGTTTGGAGACTCAAGCGGCCAAACGCTCAAAGGGTTCCGC
>JAVMKJ010000118.1:0-19752 GCA_031732855.1 Candidatus Competibacter sp. | reverse complement strand
CGCCGGCCCGGTATCTCTCCCGGACGCCGGCCCGGTATCTCTCCCGGACGCCGGCGCGCGGTCGCCGGGCACATCCGGCTCTTCACCCTGCCGTTCCTGGTACCAGCACTGGTAACATAAGCGCAGGCCATCCTGATTCAGGAAGCCGGCCGGAGGCCCGAACCGCCCGCACACGTCGCAAATCAGATAGCTGCTGACCATCGCCGCCTCCACTATCACGCTCCCACCATCACATAAACACCATGTCCGCGTTTTTCCATCGCCTGTCGGATCTGGCGCTGGCCGGGCTGCTCGGCCTGATCCCCTTGCTGCTCGCCGGCTTGGCCCTGCGCCTGCTGCGCCGGAATCGCCTCGTCCGCGCCCGCGGAGCCGACGGCGAGCGGCAGGTTGCCGCCACGCTGGCCGAGTTGGACCGACCGGCGCTGCACGACATTCTGATTCCCGACGGTCGCGGCGGTCTGACCCAGATCGACCACGTGCTGCAACTGCCGGGCGGGCTGCTGGCGCTCGAAACCAAGCACTACCAGGGCGACATCGACGGCGGACCGGGCGAACCGAACTGGACCCAGCGACTGGGCGGACGATACTTCACCCTGCCCAATCCCCTGCGTCAGAACGCGGGTCACGTGCGTGCCCTGCAGCGCCTGCTGCCGGATGCCGCGGTGTGCGGCCGGGTGGTATTTACCGACGCCGCCCGCTTTCCCACCGGGGTACCGGAAGGCGTTTCGCAACTGAGTTCATTGCCGGCCGATTTGGCTCCCCTGCTCGCCGTGCCGGCCGACGACCGGGTGGCCGACGCCTGGCGCCGGCTCCGACGGGCCGCGCGCACCGACCGCAAGGCTCGCCGCGCGCACCGGGCACGGTTGCGGATTCGCCACGGCCGCGACCGACGGGAAACCCTGGCGCTGGGGCTGCTGGCCGTCGCCGGGATCTGGGCGACGGCGCTGGTGGCGCTGGCACTGTTGGGCCGGGGCTGAAATGGAACCGCCGACCGGTTGCCAACCCCGTTGTCCGGGCTGCGCCCACCGGACGCTGGGCGCCGCCGACAGCGAGGCACGGAAAATGGACTGGCTTCGGCAACCGCTCGCGCCCTGGACCGACCGGCTGCTGCCGATACGGTCGGTCGTCGGCGCCGCGCGCTGGGGCTACCGGCGCAAGGTCTGTCTGTCGGCGGCCTGGACCGAGGCGGATGGCTGGAACTTCGGCCTGTGGCGGCGCGATGAGTTGGTTCCGATTCCCGACTGCCCGGTACACGCCTTATCGATACGGAATATCATACGCTGGCTGATGCGGGCGCTGCCGCCCGGACCAGAATTTCCGCTGGCGTTCTTCGTCCAGTCCGGAGCGCAGGCGACGCTGATCCTGAAAGCCCGCCACGCCCCCGATCCCGGCTGGCTGGACGAAACGCGCCGGGCGGAACTGGCGACCGGGGGGCTGGAGGGGTTGTGGCTGCATCTGCACCCGGCCGCCGGCCGCCGGCTGTTCGCCCGGAACGGCTGGACCCTGCTGTGGGGTCGGCCGCGTTCGCGGGACACGTTCGGGCTGGAATATGGCCCCACCGCCTTCCAACAGCAGATTCCCCAACTGTACCACCAGGCGCTGGACGCGGTGGAGGCGTTTCTTGCTCCCGGGCGGGGGGACAGCATCGCCGATCTGTATTGTGGCATCGGCGCCAGCCTGGCGCGCTGGACGCGGCGCGGCGCGCGGGCCATCGGGGTGGAACTGGGCGGCGAGGCGGTCGAATGCGCCCGCTCGAACGTCCCGGACGCCGCGATCCTCCGCGGTAAATGCGCCGACCGCATCCCGCAGTTGCGGGACTGGATACCCGCGACCGGAACCCGGTTGCTGTACGTCAATCCGCCGCGCACCGGGCTGGAATCTGCCGTGCTGGCTTGGGCGGTGGCGGAGTTCCGGCCCGACCGGCTGGCCTATCTGTCGTGCAGCGCCGGAACGCTGGGCCGGGATTTGCGGGCGCTGGCGACAGCGGGCTACGCGGTCGAGGCGCTGATTCCCTGGGACTTCTTTCCACAAACCCATCACATCGAGACCCTGGCGCTGCTACGCCCACGAACCCCGGATTGAAACCCATGACTCAGGAACGCTGCGAATGGTGCGGGACCGACCCGCTGTATCTGGCCTATCACGACCATGAATGGGGTGTCCCGGTCCACGACGACCGCCGGCTGTTCGAGATGCTGGTTCTCGAAGGCGCGCAAGCGGGCCTCAACTGGCTGACCATCCTGCGCAAGCGGGAAAATTATCGCCGGGCCTTCGACGACTTCGATCCGGAGCGAATGGCCCGCTACGACGAACGACACATCGCGCGGCTGCTCGCCGACCCCGGCATCGTTCGCAACCGCCTCAAGATCGAAGCGGCGGTCAAAAACGCCCGGAGCTACTTGACGATCCTGGAACGGCACGGCGGGTTTGGACCGTTTCTCTGGCGCCATGTCGATTTCCGCCCCAGGCAAAACGCATGGCGGTCCCTCGTGGAAGTGCCGGCCAGCACCCCGGAGGCGGAAGCGATGAGTCGGGATTTGAAACGGCTGGGATTCGCGTTCGTCGGACCGACCATCTGCTATGCCTTCATGCAGGCCGTCGGCATGGCCAACGACCATACGACCAACTGCTTTCGCCACCGGGAATTGCGCGACGGGGAACAAACGAAGAAACTGGGTCAGCGATGATGTTCAGGTCTTCCGGCCCGCCTTCTCCGCCACCCGCGCGTTGAACTTCGCGGCATCGATCACGAACCGCTCGTGAATACCCTGGCAGATCGGATCCACCCCATCGTCGGCTTCCACCGAAAAGCTCAGTTTGCGCCCCTCCACCCGCTCCAGTCGCACCCGGACCCTTACCGTGAACCCGGGCGGCGTGGCGGCGGTGTGGCTCAGATCGACGTGCGTTCCCACCGTCTGCTCCCGCGGCCAGTCCAGATGTGGTTCGAGCAACTGGATGCAGGTCCACTCGATCAGACCCACCATGAAACCGGTCGCGAACACCTGGGGCATCGCCTGAAACTCCGGCGATTCCGGATACAGATGGGGAACGGTCTTGCCTTGAGGCACGATAAAGGAAAACACATGGCTCAAGCCGGGTTGCAAAGTTTCTCGCATGATGGGTGTTCTCGATCAGGTGAATTGGTCCGTTTGCCCGGTCGCAAAACCCGGAACGGTTCCGACGGGCGCCGGCAAGCCGAACCGATCCGGATAACGTACCACCAGCAGGTACAACCCCTCGGCCGGCGCGGTCACGCCAGCTTGAGTACGATCGCGCCGTTCCAGCACCTCCCGCGGCCATTCGACCGGGCGGTCGCCGACGCCGACGGCCATCAGCACGCCGGCGATGTTGCGCACCATGTGGTGCAGAAACGCGTTGGCCTCCACTTCGAGCACCACGCCATCGCCTTGCCGCCGTACCGTCAGTTCCCGGATCGCCCGGATCGGGTGCCGGGCCTGGCATTCGGCGGCCCGGAACGAACTGAAATCGTGTTCGCCGACCAGCGCCTGGCCAGCCTCGCGCATGCGTTCGGCATCCAGCGGCCGGTGGCACCAGGTCGCCCGACCGCGCCACAGCGCGGAGCGGTGGGGCTGGTTGAGGATCAGGTAGCGATAGCGGCGGGCCAGCGCCGAAAAGCGGGCGTGAAAATCTTCCGACACTCCCCGCGCCCAGCTCAGACTGAGATCCGGTGGGAGGTTGGCATTGCCGCCCAGCACCCAGGTCCGTTCCGAACGAACCGCCGTGGTGTCGAAATGCAGCACCTGACCCACTCCGTGAACCCCGGCATCGGTACGGCCGGCGCAAATCAGGCCAACCGGACGATCCGCGATCCTGGCCAGCGCCTGCTCCAGACAGGCCTGCACGGTCCGCACGCCCGGTTGCTGCGCCTGCCAGCCCCGAAATCCGGTCCCGTCGTATTGAACGCCCAGCGCCACGCGCACCCGCCGCCACTCCGCTGGAAAACGCCCCCCAGCCAGCAGGGTCGGGGGATCGCCGGCGCGCTAGGCGCCCTTGCCGCCGGTGCCGCTTTCCTGATAAAGCGCCCGAACCAGCGGCTTGTCGCGCTTGTAGATATCATCCCGGAAATGGGCCAGACCGTTCTCGTCCACCCAGGCCGTCCAATACAGCAGGTACACCGGCACCTGCTGGGGCAGGCTGACCACCCGCTGCTTGCCGCTGGTGGACGCGGCCTTGATCGCGTCGCGGGTCCAGCGCGGGTCGTGTTTGAGCAGGTACTCGGCCAATTCCACCGGATTGGAGATGCGGATGCAGCCGGAGCTGTAGGTACGCTGGTTGCGGCTGAACAGTTCCCGCGATGGCGTGTCGTGCAAATAAACGTTGTAGGGGTTCGGGAACATGAACTTGATCCCGCCCAGCGCGTTGCGGGGACCGGAATCCTGACGCAACTGGTAGTTGAAATTGCCGGCGCCGACCGCGCTCCAGTTGATGGCACCCGGATCGATCGGCTGCCCGGCGCTGTTGAAAATCCGGATGTTTTGCCGCGCCAGGGCATAGGGATTGCGCTTGAGCTGCGGCAGCTTGTCCTTCACGGCAATGGAGCGCGGCACGTACCACTTCGGACTCATCACCAGATACGCCATGTTGGCGCTGAAAGACGGGGTCTGGCGCTCCTCCCGCCCCACCACCACCTTCGATTCGAACACCGGCTTGCCGTTTTCGATCACGTTCATCTTGAAACTGGGGATGTTGACCAGGATGTAGCGCGCGCCGAAGTCGTCCGGCAGCCAGCGCCAGCGCTCCATGTTGAGTTCGACCTGGCGAATCCGCTCCGATACCGGCACGTCCAAGGCCGCCAGCGTGGCGGCGTTGACGGTTCCGGTCTCCGGGAGACCATGCCGTTTCTGGAAGCGGCTGACGGCGTCGGCGACCGTCTTGTCGTACACCGCGTTCCTGCCGGATTCGCCATCGCCCTCGGTCAGGTCCCCGCTGGCTCGCAACCGCGCGCGCAACGCCTGAACCTTCAGCCCCTGCGCGCCCGGAGCCAGGGTTGCCCCGACGGTCGGCCAGCCGCCTTCCCGCTCGACTTTTCGATACTGATGGAGCACTTCGCGCAACTGGACATAACCCTTGCCCCGCGGCGCCAGCGCCCGCAGCGATTCGGCCACCGCGTCGCCGGCCAGCGCCTCGCGCAACACTTCGGCAAGATCGCGGGAACGGGGCTTGATCGCCCAGTCGGGGTCGACCTTGCGGGGCGACAGCCGGCCGGACAGCAGATGGGAGGCGTAGGTCAGGAAGGTATCGGTGAACGACAGGTCGAAGTCGGCCAGCCGGTCGGCGTTCGACGCGCCATCGCCTTTCTGGATTGCCGCCAGCAGCTTGCGCAGCTGGGTCCGGTGATAATCGACGGCTTGCAAGCCCTCGCGGTCGGCCTCGCCCAGCGCCTTAAGCAGATCCTCGGTCGCCGGCAGCGGCGCGCCATCGGCGCTCAGCCAGGCGGGGCGGTAATCGCGCCGCGCGTAGAACGGAATCAGGTACTCCAGCGCACGCAATTCGCGGTTGTCCACCGTCAGGCGGGCCGGCGGTGGCTCGGTCCGCACCCGCTGGCAGATCCGACCGGCGATCCGGTTCTGGAGTCCGCTCTCGCCCTCGGGACAGGGCGGCAATGGCGGAGGAGCGGCCACCGTTTCCGCCGACGGGGTTTCCTCGACCCCGGTTGCGGGTTCGGGCTCGACATCCTCGCCTTGCGGCTCCTGGCGAGCGTGCACGCTGGCCACAACCGGAACCGCAGCCGTCCCGGTCGGACCGTTCGTGGCAACCTGGTGAATTCCGGGCGTCTGGCTGCTGGCGACCTGCGCCTCCACCGAAGCGGCATTGAAAGCGCAGGCGCCCAACAACGCGCACAACCATACAGGAACAACGATCCGTTTGGACATGGAAACGACTGACCCAATTCTTGCGAGTGGCATACTGTGTAGTATCATCATACCAACAAAGTATCAAAGTGGCCACACCGAACTACACCAAACAACAACTAAATAATCCGGTTGCCCTCTCGATTAGATATCGGGATCAGCCGCTGATTCCATGCCGGTCATTCCACCCCTACCAGTGCGAGACTTCCCGCAATTCCAGCAGAATTTCGTTCAGGGGCGCGCCGGTGCTGTCCACGATGCAGACCAGGTTGCCGACGCCGCACACCGACTGCGCGGCGCCCCGAACGATCCAACCGCGCGGGGGAGTCCAGCCCCGCATGCCGGTGAACATCGCCAACTGGTCGGCGTTACCCTGGGTCATGCGCCTGAAGTCGTGCGCGAATTGCGCCAGCCGTCCCATGTCGTTGTGGCTCATCAGACCATAACCTTCGATCAGATAGCCGTCGTCACGGAAGTGGCAGATCACATTGACCCCATCTAGAGCCAGCAATCGCTTGATCATGCTCATGGGGGTAACTCCTAACCTTCCAGAACGGCGAACGCGGCCTCGTAATCGGCCTTGTCGTTGGCGATCACCACGCCCGTGAACGGCGGCAAACTGGTTTTGCCTTCGTGCTTGTAGCGCTCCCGATCCAAGCCGCTGACCACCACCGACCAATCGAAACCGATCAGGGTGAACTCCTGGATCGGATAGAACCCCTTCATGTTGGTCACTTTCTCCCAGCCGCGCGCCTGCATGGTCGCGATGCTCATGTTGGCCGCGCACATATGGGCCAGCAAGTCGAGCGTCGATTCGCTAATCCGATCCGGATAGGCGATACGTTGTTCCAGCAGTTCGCCGCTGCCCCGGAATTCGAAGGCCGCCATCGCTCCCGGCAAGCGCATCAAATCATCGAGTGTCGCCATCGGTCGCTTCTCCTTTCCCCTTGGTTGCTTTATAGGTCGGGCTCAAACCAAATCGGTGGGAACCTTGGCCAGCGCCTGGCGCATGAACCCAATAATATCGTTGATCGAACCCTTGCTGTTATCGAGCAGGCAAAACACATTTGCAATCACGCACACGGTATAGTCGGGACCATGCACCATCCAACCTCGCGGCGGCTGCAAACCGTTGCGCGGCTGGAAGGCTTCGAGCATCCTGCCTTCCATGTTGGCGCCCATGGTGGTGGCGCGACACATGATGGAAGCCATGCGGGCGTGTTCCTCGCTCAGGGCGCCCCGATAAGAGAACCGGTCGCCCCGGTAAGCGTACTCGCCGGCGGCGATGACGCCGGACTTGCTCAGCAGATCGGTCACAATGCTCATGCCAGTGCTATCCTCCAATGGTGCCTGGTGTATGATTGCGGGCCAGCGCGTCCGGATGTGAAATCCGGTCCAAATCCGACGCAATCGGTTAAACCATAGTCAAAGCGATTCATAAATGCACGCGGCGCCGCAACTTGCCGAAACGGCGCCGAAATCGCCCCGCCGTTGTATCCGCGACGCATCCGAGCCGGTCTTTTCGCCCATGGTCGATTCCGCCGCCCTGCCCATCGAACCGTCCCTGCCGAAAATCCGCGCCGCACTGCGCGATTCCACCGCTCTCGTGCTGCAAGCCCCGCCGGGCGCCGGTAAAACCACTCGGGTGCCGCCGGCGTTGCTGGACGAACCGTGGCTGGCGCAAAAGACCATTCTCATGCTGGAGCCGCGGCGGCTGGCGGCGCGGGCCGCGGCGGCGCGCATGGCCAGTCTGCTCGGCGAATCGGTCGGCCAAACCGTGGGCTACCGCATCCGTTTCGACCGTCAGGTGTCGCGCCTGACCCGGATCGAGGTACTGACCGAGGGTATCCTCACCCGCCGCTTGCAGCGCGATCCCGCGTTGGACGGAGTGGGACTGGTGATCTTCGACGAATTTCACGAACGCAGCCTGCATGCCGATCTGGCGCTGGCGCTGTGCCTGGACAGCCAGCAGAGCCTGCGCGCGGACCTGCGGTTGCTGGTGATGTCGGCGACTCTGGACGGCGCGGCGGTGGCACGGTTGCTCGGCGACGCCCCCATCGTCACCAGCAAGGGCCGCGCCTTTCCCGCGACCCGACATTACCTGCCACGCGATCCCGAGGGTCTCGATCTCAATGCCGTGGTCCGCGCCGTGCTGGCCGCCCTGCACCAACAGCTTGGCGATCTGTTGGTCTTCCTGCCGGGTGGCGGTGAAATCCGTCAGGTTCTGCGTCGGCTGGAAGCCGAACCTACCTGTTCCAGCCTGCTCCTGTTGCCACTGTACGGCGACCTGCCGGAAGACGCCCAGCAGCGCGCCATCCAGCCCGACTCTGAAGGCCGGCGCAAGGTTGTGCTGGCCACGTCCATCGCCGAGACCAGCCTGACCATCGAAGGCGTGAGCGTGGTGGTGGACGCCGGCTGGACCCGCGTCCCACGCTTCGATCCACGCAGCGGCCTGACTCGGCTGGACACCGTCCGGGTGTCCGCCGACGCCGCCGAGCAGCGCGCCGGTCGCGCCGGTCGGCTGGGGCCGGGCATCTGCTACCGGCTGTGGAGCGAAGCCGCGCAAACCCGGTTGCGCCCGCGCCGCATCCCGGAAATTCTCGAAGCCGATCTGGCGCCGCTGGCGCTGGAACTGGCCCGATGGGGCGCGGCCGACGCCGGTTCGCTCGCCTGGCTCGACCCGCCGCCGACCGGCGCGCTGGCCCAGGCGCGTGGCCTGCTGGCCGATCTGGAAGCGCTGGACGAGCGGGGCCGCATCACCCCAACCGGGCAGGAACTGGCGGAACTGCCGGCCCACCCCCGGCTGGCGCACCTGTTGCGACGCGGCGCGACGCTGGGTCAGGGCGCGCTGGCCGCCGATCTGGTCGCACTGCTGGAGGAACGCGACCTGTTGCGCGGCGAACACGCTTTCGGCGGCGATATCGCGGTCCGGCTGGAAGCCCTGCAAGCTTTCCGGCGCGCCGGTCGCGAGGGCGCGCGGCGCTGGCAGGCCGATCCCGCCGCTTGCGCCCAGGTCGATCGGGCGGCGGGGCGCTGGCGAGCCTTATTGAAGGTCGCGGACGACCGAACCACCCCGCCGGATTCGAGCACGATCGGCCTGCTGCTGGCGCTGGCCTATCCGGACCGGGTGGCCCGACGGCGCGAGGGCGGCGCGGACCGTTACCAACTCGCCAATGGCCGCGGCGCGCGGCTGGCGGCTGGCGATCCGCTGCTGAACCACGACTGGCTGGTGGCGGCGCAACTGGACGCCGGCGCCGACGAGGGCCGGATCTGGTTGGCCGCGCCGGTCGAACCGGCCGATCTGGCCATCCACCTCGCCGCGCGGGTACAAGCGGTCGTGGAGGTGGGCTGGGACCAGCGCCAGGCGGCGGTGAGCGCCCGCCGGGAGCGGCGGCTGGGCGCGCTGGCGCTCGACGGCGCGCCGCTGGCGGACGCCGATCCGGAGTTGCTACGCCGGGCCATGCTGGCGGGCATCCGCCGGCTGGGGCTCGATTGCCTGCCGTGGAGCCGCGAATTGCGCGACTGGCAGGCGCGGGTGCTGTCGTTATGGAACTGGTTCCCGGACGAGGGTTGGCCGGATGTGTCCGACGCCTGGCTCCTCAATCATTTGGACGGCTGGCTGGCGCCGTGGCTGGACGGCATCACCCGGCGCGAGCATTTGCAGCGGTTGGATCTGGCGGTGGCGCTGCACGGCCTGCTGGACCACCGGCTGCGGTCGAAGCTGAACGAGCTGGCCCCCACCCACCTGCAAGTCCCCAGCGGCTCCCGCCCGAGGTTGCGATACCAGCCGGGCGAGCCACCGGTGCTGGCGGTGAAGCTGCAGGAATTATTCGGGCTAGCCGACACGCCCCGCATCGCGAACGGACGGATTCCCGTGACCCTGCACCTGCTGTCGCCAGCCCAGCGGCCGATCCAGGTAACCCAGGATCTGCGCGGCTTCTGGGAGCGGACCTATGCCGAGGTCAAAAAAGAGTTGAAGGGCCGTTATCCGAAACATCCCTGGCCGGACGATCCATGGACCGCCGCCCCGACCCGGCGCGTTCGGCCCGCGCCGGGCACCGGCTCGCCTTGAATCCGCGTCTCCGACCAGGCCGGCGCTGGCACAATAACGGTTTCCCCCGAGATTGTGGAGAATTCGAACGATGTACCTCGCTCTGAAACACCTGCACGTCACCGCCGTCGTCCTCAGCTTCGTTCTGTTCGCGCTGCGGGGTGTCTGGATGTTGGCCGATTCGGCGCAATTGCGGCGGCGCTGGGTACGGATCGTGCCGCATGCCATCGACGTCGTGTTGCTGGCCAGCGCCGTCGGACTGGCGTTGCTTCTCCACCAGTATCCGTTCGCGCATGGCTGGCTGACCGCCAAGGTGATCGGGCTGCTGGCCTACATCGTTCTCGGCGGCATCGCCCTGAAGCATGGTCCGACCAAGACGATCCGGACGATGGCCCTGGTCGCGGCGATGCTGGTCTTTGGCTACATCGTCAGCGTCGCCGCGACGCACGCACCACTGGGCTTCCTGTTGTGGTGGTGAAAAGGCTCAAGGCGCCGCCGGCCGGTAGCGCTGGATGTATTCGGCGGACAGCCGTTGGCCTTCCGCCAATTGTTCCGGTTTGAAGCCACGGATGAGTTGGTCGCGGTTGAAGCGGGCCTTCGCGTTATCGCTCGCCGCAGCCACCTCGTACCAGGCAAAGGCGATCATCGGATCCCGGGGTACGCCCTGCCCGTTCGCATACAGTACCCCAAGGTTGTTCTGGGCGGCGGCGTGACCCTGTTCGGCGGCCCGCCGATACCAGCCGGCGGCCACGGCATGATCCTGGATCACGCCGAGCCCGTTTTCGTACAGCACTCCGAGGTTGAACTGTGCATCGCTCAGTCCCTTCTCCGCCGCTCGCCGGTACCAGCGAACGGCTTCGGCGTAACTTTGCGGGACGCCCAAACCGTTGGCGTACAACACCGCCAAGTTGAACTGGGCCCGAATGTGACCCTGCCCGGCCGCCCGCTGGTACCAGTCGGCGGCTCGGGCATAATCCCGGTCTACTCCCAAACCTCCGTCATACAGCACGCCCAAATTGAACTGCGCCTCGGCCTGGCCCTGCTCGGCCAGCGGACGCCATTCCGACCATGCGGTCCGGTAATCGCCCTTGGCGAACGCGGCCATGCCGACCAGGTAATCCGCCCGAACCGGCGTCATTCCCATCGTCAATCCCACAAGAATAAGTACCTTACACCATGTCATCATGGATGTCCGCCCGTGATGCCCAAGAATGATTTCAGATGTATAAATCATACACCGTGTCATTCCCAAGAAACCATGCGGCCAAAGGGGACGCCCCAAGGAAGGTTTCATCGTCGAGACAACAAAAAACGCCACCTCAAGGGTGGCGCTTCGATCCCGAACGGCCGATCAATACTTGAACAACAGACTCAGCATGTTCGTCCTGGCCAGGCGGTCGGCCTCACGATGGCAATCGAACCCCCATTCGGCCAGCGCCCGACCATCATCCACCATCCGGTGGCCGACAAAACTGAACACGGCAAACTGGCTGTCCGCGAATTCGTGCAGGCTATGCGGATCGGTAACCTTGAGCGCGACCTTGGCTTGGGCGACGCCCAGATCGACGTAGGACTTCAGACTATCGATCTGGAGCGCGACCCACTTCTCGAACTGCCCGACCATGAACTGGTTCACCCGCGCCAGGGGCGCGACCAGTGGTTTGAATGGATCGACAAACGCGGCAGACATCTCGTTCATGACATCCTCCCAATATTCAGCATGGCGCACGATTGCATGGTCCGAGTATAGCAAAATTTTGTTGCAATGCAACACAAAGCTCCACTCTCGGTTCCCTCCGAGAAACCATAAAAAACTTATGCCAAATGATATAATCGTTCGGCGGGACGGCCAGACAGAAGCGACTCCAAGCCACCACACCGCATCGGCCTCGCACAACCAGGGATAACCACCATGCCAATCGGTACCACCATTACTGAATACATCATCGAGGAACAACGGCAAATCAAGGGCGTCTCGGGTGACTTCACCGCCCTGATCAACGACATCGTGATCGCCTGCAAAGCCATCTCCAGCGCCGTTCGCTACGGTAGCCTGGTAGGCGTTCTCGGTACCGCCGACACCGAGAACATCCAGGGCGAAACCCAGAAAAAACTGGATGTGATCTCCAACAGTCTGTTCATCAAGCGCAACGAATGGGCCGGCCATGTCGCCGCCATGGCCTCCGAGGAAATGAACGACGTTTATCATCTGCCCGTTCAGTATCCACGCGGCAAATACCTGCTGGTCTTCGATCCGCTGGACGGCTCCTCCAACACCGACGTCAACGGCGCGGTCGGCACCATTTTCTCGATCATGCGTCGCCCCGAGGGCTCGACCGGCGAAGCCACCGAGGACGACTTCCTGCAACCGGGCTCCCACCAGGTCTGCGCCGGCTACGCTCTGTACGGACCGTCCTCGATGATGGTGCTGACCACCGGTCACGGGGTCAACGGCTTCACTCTGGACCAGCGCATCGGCGAATATATCCTGACCAACCCCGATATGCGGATTCTCCAGGATACTCAGGATTTCTCCATCAACGCTGCCTACATGCGCTTCTGGGATCCCCCGGTGCGGCGCTATATCGACGAATGCCTGGCCGGCAAGGAAGGCCCGCGCCGCAAGGACTACAACATGCGCTGGGCCGGAGCGATGATCGCCGACGTGCATCGCGTGCTGTGTCAGGGCGGCGTGTTCCTGTATCCGATCGACCGCAAGCTGCGCTCCAAGAACCAGGAAGGCAAGCTGCGCCTGCTGTACGAAGCCAATCCGATGAGCTTCATCGTCGAGCAGGCCGGCGGGCTGGCCACCACCGGTACCCAGCGCATCATGGAGTTGCAACCCACCAACCTGCACCAGCGTTGCCCGGTGATCATGGGTTCCAAGAACGAGGTCGAGCGGATCATTTCCTACCATCTCGAGGCCCAGTGATTCCATAACAGGTCATCATTCCCTTCCGCTGCTTCACGGGGGTGGCCCTTGGTTCCAGGGTAGGACGACCAGACCGAGGGGGGCGGAGCGCGAGAATATCGGTGGTTTCGCGCTCCACCCCTTTTTCGTCACCGCTGTACTACACTATTTCCTATCCATGCGCTCGCGCATCAGGTAAATGGTTAACCTTCATCAGGTCGTCCGAACCGCACGAAGAAAATTCGCCATGGAACCAAAAAACACTCGGGATTCGCTGGCCGGCAAGCTGCAACGCATCGAGGATCTCGCGGAAAAACTCGTCTACATCAAATGGAGCCGGGAATTCTTCGTGCTGCTGCAGAGGGCGGCCCAGGATATTCTGACCCTGACCCGTCCCCGGCCGGAGTGCCGCAGGATCGCGGTGCTGGCCGAACGGCTCGAACAGCAAATCGCCGAATGTCTGGAGAAAGGTGGATTGCCCAAGGGCGCCGAGCGGGAGCGCCTGATCGCGGTCGCGGACGCGCTCTGCCGCGCGGTGCCCACCCCGGACGATAGCGATCCGACCCAACCCACCGAGTCGGGCACGCGTCGGCCGGCCGAAGCCTTCACCATCCCGTTATTTTCCAAGTGGGAACTCAGCGAACGATCGCAACCCGCCGCCAGCGAACGATCGGCCGCGGCGCTGTCGATCTGGCTGGTGGCGCCGGAAACCGCCCGCGAGATGGCCCGCAAGCTCGAACAGCGAGGCGGCTTTCAGGTTCAGCTCTGCGCCAGCCTGGCCGAGATCCGCGTCCTGCTGGCACAGTCCCAGCAACCCCTCGCCCTCCTCATCGACGTGGATTATCTCGCCGACAACCAGACGACCCTGCAACAGATCGCCGCCTTGCGGCAATCGCTGTCCCCGGAAATCCCGCTCTTCTTCCTGGCGGACCGCGGCGACATCACCGCCCGGCTCGAGGCCGTGGAAGCCGGTGGAACCGGTTACTTCCTCAAGCCGGCGGATATTCCGATGCTGCTGGAGGCACTGGACGAACGGGTTTTGAAGCCCCTCAATCAACGAATTCTCATCGTCGACGACAGTCTGCCGGCCGCCCGCGAGATCGCCCGCTGGCTGGACAGTCGCGGCATGGTCACCCAGGTGCTCGCCCAGCCCTTCCAGATCCTGCAGGCGCTTAGCAACTTCCAGCCCAGCCTGCTGATCATGAGTCTGGATTTGAAGGAAACCGATGGATCGACGCTGGCCCAAGCCATCCGCCAACACGAACTGTTCCGAGAGTTACCCCTGGTCCTGATGTCGGCACAGAACGATATCGGCCAGCGGTTGTCGGCCTCGGGCATGAGCGGCGAGGCATTTCTAGGCAAGCCTTTAAATCCCGAACAGTTATTTTCCGCCGTCGCCAAGCGGCTGAGACAGGGACAAGGACTCTTTCGCAAGCTCAGCCAGCTCAGCAATCGCGATACCGTGAGCGGCCTGTACAACCGCCCGTATTTCCTCTCCCACCTGGAGCGGGCGCTGGTCGCCACCGCGGCCAACGCTCGACCGGTGGCGATCATGCTGATCGCTCTGGACAATCTCCGCGTTGTCGAAATTCAGGATGTTGCCGCGGCTGATGAAGTGATCGAACAAGCCGCCGCGCGACTGCGGGACACCCTTGGAACCGACCCGATCGCGGCCCGGTTCGGAGATGCCGTTTTCACGGTCCTGCTCGGCTTCATCAGCCAGGACGCCCTGCTCGCCACGGCGCGCGCCGTACAGAACTGTTTGGAAAGCGATCCCTATCGGACCGGCAACGATTTCCACTTACAAACCAGCATCGGCATCAGTATCGCCGGCACCGGCCTGCAAGACCCCGCCATGCTGATCCAGCAGGCCGACTTGGCCTGCGGCATGGCCCGGGACAGCAAGGACACCCGGATCCACGTTCATCATGCCAGAAGTGCCGAACAGGATGCGGACAGCCCGCGGCAGCGACGGTTGATGGAAGAAATTCGCGAAGCCGTCCAGCAGCAACGGATGACCCTGCTGTTCCAACCGACCGTCAGCCTGCGCGGCGATACCACCGAGCGCTACGAGGTCCTGTTGCGGATGCGCAATCGCGAGGGCTGGGAACTGCTCCCGGAAACCGTATTCGCCCTGGTCAAGCGCCACCGGATCGGCATGGTGCTGGATCGCTGGGTCATCGCTCACTCGATCCGGGTCCTGCGCGAGCGGCAGGTGCGCGGGCAGTCGGCGATCCTGTTCATCAACATTTCGCCCACCATCCAGCAGGACGAGGAATTGCTCAATTGGCTGCAGGGCGGCCTGCGCAAAACCGGAGTACCCGCCGCCAGCCTCGTGTTCGAGATGGCGGAAACCACCGCCGAACTGAACAAGCAGGCCGTGCTTCCGTTCCTGAAAGGACTCAAGGAACTGGGCTGCGGCATCTCGCTGGATCACTTCAGCGGCCACGAGCGCGCGCAGGCGCTCGTCCAGCTGCTGCGGGTCGACTACGTCAAGCTGGATGGCCGATTTGCCCAGGATTTGCTCAACGACAAGGACCGGCAGGCACAACTGAGCCATTTGGCGCGCACATTGGCAACCCTTGGAGTGACCACCATCGTCACCGGTATCGAGGACGCCATGACCCTCCCGGTGCTTTGGTCGTGCGGCATCGACTACGTGCAGGGATTCTTTCTACAACGGCCGCACACCGACATGAGTTACGACTTCGCGCAACTGGTATTGTAATCGGTCATGCGAATCGACCCGGCGACCGGGTTGCTGGACGCGGCGCGGTACTGGCCGTCGCCGAATTGCGACGACCGGCCAGCCGGCGTGGAGGTGGATCTGATCGTCGTCCACGGCATCAGCCTGCCACCCGGCGAATTCGGCGGACCTTGGATCGACGCGCTGTTCGCCAACACGCTCGATCCGGCCGCGCATCCCTATTTCCAGGCCATCGCCGGGCTGCGCGTGTCGGCCCATCTGCTGGTCCGCCGGGATGGCAAATTGGCGCAATACGTGCCGTTCCACCGCCGGGCCTGGCATGCCGGCGAGTCGGTTCACGCCGGCCGCCGTCGCTGCAACGATTTCAGCATCGGCGTCGAACTGGAAGGCGCCGATCACCTCCCGTACGACGACCGCCAGTACGAACGGCTGGCGGCGATCATCATGGCCCTGCGGCGGTGCTATCCCGCCATCACGCCCGATCGCTTGACCGGCCACTCCGACATCGCGCCGGGCCGCAAGACCGACCCGGGACCGGCGTTCGACTGGACGCGATTGCGCTACCTCCTGGCTGATGCCGGGGGAGGCTAGATGAGACAGGCCGGGTCGGGGATATCATCCGCCGGCGACTTTCGCTCGACCGGCTCCCGCCGGTCCTCGCCGTCCAGCAGGGCCACCACCTGATCCACCCACGCCGCAACCAATTCGGCGGCGGGCCGGTTTTCGCATAGATGGCACCCCTGGCCGGCCCAAAGGGCCATGAAATCGGTCAGGCCCTGCTCGGCGGCGGCCTGCCGCAGGTCCTGGGTCAGGAACAACTGGAACGGAAAGCCGGGGAATTCGGCCTCATGCGCGTGCAATTCGTTGACCAGCCGGTTGCGCAGCACCCGGCCATGGCGGCCGGTGAACACCCGGCTCAGGGTGGTGGCGATTTCGCTCCCCTGACTCAACAGCGCCTTGTAGGCGGGATGCGCGCCGCTTTCCGGACAGGCCAGGAAGGCGGTCCCCATCTGTACGCCGGCCGCGCCCAAAACCCGGGTCGCGGCGATGCCGCGCCCGTCCATGATGCCGCCGGCGGCGATGATGGGAACGGCGACATGCTTGGCCAACAACGGCACCAAGGTCAAGATGCCGACCAGACCTTGCTCGGGGTGACCGACGAAGGTGCCGCGATGTCCGCCGGCTTCGGCCCCCTGGGCGATGATGAAGTCCACCCCGCTTTCCTCCAGCACGATGGCTTCCAGCAGGTGGGTGGCAGTGCCCAGAAGAGTAATGCCGGCCTCCCGCAGCAACGCCAGATATTCGGTGTCCGGCACGCCGAAGACGAAGCTCAGCACCGGCACCCGCGCCTCCAGGATCACGTCCAGTTGTTCGTCGAACCCCGGTGGCTCCGGCAGATCGGGGGGTTCCGGCGATAGTCCCAGTTCGGCGCGATAGGGCGCCAGCAATTCCCGGGCGCGGGCGATGCGGGCGGGGTCGGCCCGGCTGGGACCTCTGGCCGCCAGATTGACGGCAAATGGCCGGTCGGTCAGGGCGCGCACCTCGGCGATAGCCTGCCACAACTGTTCCGGTTGCAGATAGCCGCCGGCCAGGCAACCCAAACCACCCGCGTTGCACACTGCCGCCACCAGTTGGGGAGTGCCGGGACCGCCCGCCATCGGGGCCTGGATGATCGGATACCGGATGCCGAGCCGGTCGGTAAGTGGGGTTTTGGGCCAGTTCATGTCGGTTCGTAACTCGCGGTTGTGGTGTTGGGGTAGAAACGGAAATTTCAAGCCGTTCGTTATCCGCTCGGTCCATAACTTTAAATGCTGGGCGACAAACAGTACCCGCGCATCATCGGGCGCGCCAATGGAAAAGCGCTTGGAAGTGCATTTGCAGATTTACCCGCCTCGCATTACCGGTAAAATCGTGCCACATTCCCACTTCGATCAATCCACCCGACTTCTGATGCCCGCCTTCCTCGACAAACCATGCCCGGTATGGACTTTCACCATATCCATGGCGCGCGAGGAAACGGCCAAGGAACCAGCGGCATGACGCTCTCCAGACCCATCGGTATCGACCTGTTCGCGGGCGCGGGTGGTTTGTCGCTCGGGTTCGAGCAGGCGGGCTTCGACGTTCCGGCGGCGGTCGAGATCGATCCGATTCACTGCGCGATTCACGAGTTCAATTTTCCCTGCTCGACCGCGATTTGCGCCAGTGTCGTCGATCTGACCGGCGACGCCATCCGCCGCCGGGCGGGCATCGGCGACCGGGAAATCGATGTCGTTTTCGGCGGCGCGCCCTGCCAGGGATTTTCGCTGATCGGCAAGCGGGCGCTGGACGATCCCCGGAACCAGCTCGTATTCCACTACGTCCGCCTCGTCCGCGAATTACAGTCGAACTACTGCGTCTTTGAGAACGTTCCGGGGCTTACGGTCGGCCCGCACCAGCGGTTTCTGGGCGAATTGATCGAAGCGTTTCAAGAGGCGGGTTACGACGTGCTCTTGCCCTACCGGGTGCTGAACGCCGCCGACTTCCGCGTTCCACAAGACCGTCGCCGGCTGTTCCTGATCGGTGTGAAACAAGGGCTGCCGCTGCCCGCCTACCCGGCTCCGACCGGCAGGACGACCGTCGCCGAGGCGATCGACGATCTGCCGGACGCCGACCGCTTTCAGGAACTACTCGCTTCCGACTCGGTCGCTGTCTCTTTCGACACCGTGCATCCTTACGCGCGTCGCCTCCGGGGCTTGGAAAGCGATCCCGCCGATTATTCCCATCCGCGATCTTTCGATCCCGATCGACTGACCTCCAGCCTGCGAACCGAGCACACGGAACTGTCGCGTCGGCGATTTACCCAAACGCCGCAAGGCAAGGTGGAATCGGTCAGTCGTTTTCACAAGCTCGCCCCGCACGGATTGTGCAACACGCTGCGCGCCGGCACGGACAGCGCGCGCGGGGCTTTCACCTCGCCGCGTCCGATCCACTACCGGTTTCCACGGGTCGTTACGGTACGCGAAGCCGCGCGGCTGCATTCCTATCCCGACTGGTTCCGCTTTCACGCGACCAAATGGCATGGTTTCCGGGAGATCGGCAACAGCGTTCCACCGCTCCTCGGGCGCGCCGTGGCGGGCGAAATCATGAAGGTGCTCGGATGCATCGCGGAAAAACCGGAAAAACCCCTGCTGCTCGGGCACGGCAACGAAAGTTTGCTGAAATTCGACATGAGCGAGGCCGCCGCCTACTTCGGCGTACCGGTGAATACCATCGCCCAGCGGACCCGAAACACCGCGCGACGCGAACGCGCGGAGAAACGGCAAGTGGAGGTGCCCGACGACCTACGCGCCTATGAAACCCGCGCCAAGCCATAACCGCAACTCCGCCCGCTCCCGATATCCAGCAACCGTTCGGGAGGTCGCGGCAGTGCTTGCGGCGCGCTATGCCGACTTCGATCATTACAACCTCAAGGACCCGCTGGACGAACTGCTGTTCATCATTTGCAGCACCAAAACCGCCGAAACCAGTTACCGCGCCACGTTCGACCAGCTCAAGGAGGCTTTTCCGACCCCCCGCGATTTGGCGGAAGCGCCGGCGGAATACATCGCCAAACCCATCGCCGCTGGCGGATTGTCCGGCAAAAAATCCAGGTCCATCCGCGCGCTGCTCGACGCCATTGTCACCTGCTTTGGCGCTCCCACCCTGGAGCCGCTGCGGGACATGAACGACCACGACGCCGAAGCGTTCCTGACCTCATTGCCCAACGTCGGCAAAAAAGTAGCGCGTTGCGTGCTGTTGTACGCGCTCGAACGGCAGGTTTTCCCGGTCGACACGCACTGTTGGCGAATTGCTCGCCGGCTCGGCTGGGTACGCCGCACGCAGAAGGATGGCCGCTGCGCGCCGCGCGACGCCGACCGCCTCCAGGCCAGGATTCCACCCGAACTACGCTTCTCGCTACATGTCAATTTGGTCTCGCTCGGCCGCGAAATCTGCACGGCGAACAAACCGAGCTGCGTCGCCTGTCCGATTAACACCTGGTGCCAGCGGATCGGGACAAAAGCCACCCCGACCAAAAGTACAGACCGCGGCAACGCACGCTTCAGGTAAAATTCGGATGTTTCCAATTCCACCCCAGATCTCCGATGCCTACCTTCCTCGACGAACTCAACCGGCGGCGCACCTTCGCCATCATTTCCCACCCCGACGCCGGCAAGACCACCCTGACCGAAAA
>JAVMKJ010000117.1:9650-19812 GCA_031732855.1 Candidatus Competibacter sp. | reverse complement strand
GCGCCGGACTACCCCTCGCCCCCTTACCCCAGTAGGGGGTCTGAACGGTTACTTTAACGACATGAAAGATTGAGATCGGCAGCCATCTCCTGACTTGCACGGCTCTCCAAGCCCGTTCCGTAATTCATCACGCGGCCCCATCGATTTTTTGAAAATTCGTCGCCGGCCCTCGTTGTAGTGAGTAGGATCACATCGAGGTCACCACCTATGTACAAGTTTCTCAAACTGGCGATCGACCTGCTGTTCCTGATCGTTAGCATCATCCTGTTGGCTTATCTGTACCTGTTTAATCCGTCGCGCCCGACCTGCGATCAGGGTGAAGCATTGCTCGCTCTTTCCCGAATCGCGTGGATGCCCCAGGATGCATCGCCGCCGATGCCGGTGACGGCTGGGAACGAGACTACGCATCGCAACCCCATACCCACGGAGGCCACTCATGGTTGATCGCGCCACGCTGCAGAAGGTCATCGAACGTGCCGAACAGATTTTTCTGGCTCCCCAGCCACAGTATTCCTGGAAAGGGATTGTGACCGGGGTTGAGGTCAGGACGCCTCGCGGCGGCACGCAAAAGCTTGCCGCCGTCAGCCAGAATACCTGGCGCGGTTTCCACAAGATCGATAAGGATCGTCCGGGCGCGGCAGAAGGGTTCCGGGGCTATCTGCTCGAAAACGCAGCCCAGCTCTTGCGGGAGTTGAGCCACGTCCAGTCTGCAACGGATCTGGACGCACTGGCCGATCAGATTGGCGAAGGCGTAAAAGCCCGGTTGACCAATATCCGGCCGACGATGCTGCATTCGTACAACAAAATCCGCAAGCCGCTGGATTTATACCTCGAACATCAAGTGGCGATGGCCCGCGAACTGGTCGAGATCCGACCACGGCTGGTACCTTGGCTGCGCTTGCCGCTGGACAGCCAGATGTTCCAGTTGCCTCACCTGTTCTTCGATGTGGATTTGCGCCGGTGTGGCTTGTCCCGGCGGTCGACCTACCAGGAGGTCGGGTTCCCCGCTCAGTATCATGCCCTGCAACGGATCGTGAATGATCGCGCCTCCGAATTTAGCGCACTGGCCGGCCGGCCTTTCCATCCAATTTACTTCGATCTGTGGTGGAACGACCGCCATCGCCGTTCCGGCGGAAACCTGTTCGAGGTGAATCTTGATTAATATTAGAAGCTTGCAGGCGTGGAGACCACGGACATGAGCGACTGGCTGGCCGTCGGCGATGAAACCGGCAACTGGGATGAACTGTACAACCCCGGTGGGTTCCTGGGCGTGGCGCTGGTCGTGGGCCGCATCGAGGACTGGCAAAAGGCCCTGGCGGACAACATCGACGGTCAGTCGATCCAGGACCGGTTGAGAACTCCGCCCCGATCATTGCCTCGGGAATACCAAAAATCCACCAGCCACCATTTGCTGGATGCCTTCAACTATTGGAAGGACCAACGACTGTCAGGCACCTGGTCCCTGGCCGAACCCGATGGCGATCCGTTGCGCCAGGAGGTGTTCGCCACTCTGCGCTGGCTGGCCGAGCATCCCCGCCTCATCACCCTGGGACTGTGGCTCAAGGGACCGGAGATGCGGCGCGAGCTGTTTTTGAGCGACGATCCCGCTGTGGCGTTGGGCCGGGCCTACGGGTTGCTGGTTGGACTGGCGCTGCCGTTTCTGAACCCCAAGGATCGGTTGCTGGTGCAACCGGGCTTGCGCACCGAAAGCGCCAACCTTCCCGCCAAACAACGGGCCAGCCTTGCCAAGGCTCAGCCAAACGCCGATGCCCGTCAGCACGGGGACCTGCGCGGCACGGTTTCGGTACTGGTGGAGGAGGGGCAGCGCCACCGCAACGCCTGGCGCGGCGGCGCCATCGCCGGTCTTGAGGCGGGTGCGCTGGATCATCTGCGCGGGCTTTGCGCGCCCTTAAAAAAGGCCTGGCTGGACAATAATGTCCTCAACGCCGTTGCCGATCTAGGCGCGGGTCTGCTCCGTCTGTCCTGCCAGCCTGGCGAGGGCGGGCTGCGCCTGCGCCGCGATGACACTTGGCGCAACGTGGTATTCCACGCCTTGCCGGAGTTGCACGCATGAAATGGCGCATCGATCGCATTGTTCACGCCCCCGCGCCTGCGCTGCCGGTTCAGAAACGCAGCTGGCCGTGTGGTCTGATACTGGGGCGGCCACTGTTCGTTCTGCAACCCGCCCCGGCCGATGACGACCTCTCGCGTACCATCAGCCAGGTGATCGGCGATCCCGCGTTCTCGATCGAGTGGGAGCAGCCGGAAACCTGGGAAGCTCTGCCGCCATCACCCTGGCAGCGCTATCTGGCCGAACCCGCGCCGGCCGAAGAGATCGTCAATGCCCGTTATGGCGAGATCGCCCTGGCCTTGGGCCTGTTGCCCCGCGACGAGTGGCGGCGGCGGCAACCTCTCGATCCCACCGCCATTCGTGAGGCTTTACGCGCCAGCGGTTCCCTGCCGCAACGCTGGCGCGAAGCCTTTGTGTTTGCCCTGTTCGAACCCAACGGTCCCTGGGACCCGAACGACGAACTGCTGGCCGGCTGGACCCAGGCGGTGCGCGCCGTCCTGCACCAGCGCCGGCCCTTGGCGCAGGTATTGACCCCGAATTCGCTCTGGCTGGCCCTGGGCTATCGCCTGCTGGACACCATCTCGCGGCTGCGCGCTACCCGCCCAACGCTCGCCGAACTCGAAACCGCCTGGCAGACCCTGCAGCTCCCCAATGGCGAGCGCTTGCCCTGGATGTTTGCGGTGGTCTACTGGGGCGAAGGCGCGTACCGGTTGAATGAGTGCGGTGACACGCCTGGCGCGGCGGCCGCACTGGACCGGCAAAATGCGGCGGCCGCGGCCTTGACCGAACTGCTACCGGCTCTCGCCCCCGCCCTGGACGGGGGACTCTGGCGCCACCACCTCGGACAATTGGCCTACTATCGGGGCGATTTTCCCGAAGCACTGCGCCAGTTCCAACACGAATGGCGCTTGCAGGGCCAGCGTTTACCCTCCAGCCTTAAAGGCCGGTTGCAGCGCAGTCTCGGCAACGTACTGACCGATATGGGCCTGCTGGCCAGTGCTCGCCGGTTGGCCGAGGCCGGACTGGCCCAACAGCGGGCCAGCGACGATCCCGAGTTGTTCAAAACCCTCGGGCGGCTAGGTGAAATTCAGTTGCGGCAGGGCGACCATGCCGCCGCCCGCATCGCCTATGAAGAGTCCTGGGAGCGGCAGAAAGCCGGGCAGCGCGAAGGGCGCAGCGCCGTCTATCTTGGCCATCTGGCCCTGCTGGCGGAGCGTCCGGCCGAGGCCGACGAGTGGTACCAGACCGCCGAACAGGCCGACCGGGAGCAGGAAATCGCGTTTAATCCCTATCTCGTGATGGGCCGTATCGCCCTGGCCTGGCGCCGTGGCGACTGCGGCGAGACTCAGCGGCTGTGGGACCGGCACCAAAACGAGCTGGAGGTCTTGGGCGACGAAAAGGTGCTGCCGGCCGCGGTGGCGGCGCTCGCCGTGGCGCTGGAAACCGGCGACCCCGAGCTGGCCGGCCGCTACGTCGAACGCCTGCTGGACGCCCACTATCTTCTGGAAGCGCTCTGTCCGCTGGCGCGCTGCGCGGCCGCGCCTGGCAGGGTCGAACGGTGGTTACAACGCATCGCCCACCAATTGCACCAGTGGCAGACCGCCCTGGATGAAGCCGCCAGCGACATCGCCGACCTGGAGCCGCACGAGCCCGGCGCGCCCGGTCCGGTGGCGGCGCGGATCGAGCAGGCCCTGGCGGCCGATGACTGGCAACCGCTGGCGGTCGACCTGGCGCGGGCCTTCCCGATGAACCTGCTGGGCGATACAGGCCGAGGCCATCCGCCGGATCCCGCGCGCGGCGAGCAGGTGTGGTGTCCCGCCCCGAGCGGAGAAGCGAGCGAAGCAGAATGATCCCTAATCGCAATGAGGAGCCATCGTTTTATGGGTAAAGTCACCGTGGGCGCCAAAATTCCTGGTCGGGTCCGCCGGACGCTCGATGTCGGAGATTTCTCCATCCTGCATCAACTCACCTGGTTTAACATGGCCGTTCACAGCAACGCCGAGTATGCCAGGGGAACCTGGTTTCAGGAGCGCTCCCTGGCGGGGCCGGTCATCTTTGCCGTCGCCGACGGTTTGGTCCACCATGCGGATAACATCGCCGAACTGCTGGCCCAGGACGGCTATGAAATTTATGCGTATATCGGCGTGGACCAGATGAAGATCACGTCTCCGGTGTTGTTTGGGGATACCCTCCGAGCGGAGGCCGAAGTGGTCGATCTTCGCCCCACCAAAAACCCGGAGCGGTTTCTGTTCGTCTACCAAAACAAAGCCTACAACCAACGCGATCAGCAGGTGATCGAATACCAGACGACGATGCTGGTCGTTAGGAAAGACTGAGGTAACAACACGCCCCGATCAAGACCACGGATTTCCCGCTGTTCCAACCCGGCAGCCGGTGCACCGACGACAGCGTCCTGACGGTGGCCATCGCCGACGCGATCCTCACCGGCCGACCGTACCGGGACGCCGTCCGGGACTGGGGCCGCCGCTATCCGCGGGCCGGCGACGGCGGCGCGTTTTTTCAGTGGCTGTTCTCAACCAAACAGGGCATTACCCATAGTCACGTGGGTTCCGTTCGATTGCAGGTACGGCCACCCTTGGGAAAACGGTGGGTAGTGCTCCACAGTCATCCAGACCGGAGAATCCGTTGACCGTGCCCGAATTCAATCGGTTCGTTGTCGCACATCTGAAGACCCTGGAGATGATCGGCGTTCTGATGCGGATTGGCAGTTTTAGCCTGGTCAGTTGGCTGGGGCCGGACAGCCCGTTCCTGGGGGTCTGGATCGTCAACACCATCGACGCGGTCCTGCTGACCTGGTGCGCCAGGGTGAAGCAGGATGCCGCCTATACTCTGCTCAATGCGTTCTGGATTCTGGTGGGCATCGTCGGCATCGCCAGAGCCGGCAACTTCATCCATTGACGCGCGGCGTGGCGCCACTTTCGCCTCATGGGAAGGTGTAAAAATCCGACGAATCACGTTAGCGATGATCCACGGAAATTTCCATCGGGATTACGAGGCTGTCACCCCATGAACGGCCGTTACTACACCGCCGATCGGGGAGACGTCGTCGATTTCCTGCGTTCCCATGGTCCCTTCAACCTGGCGCTGGATATCGGCTGCGCCGCCGGTCGCCTGGGCAAGCAACTCGGGGAAGCCGGCATCGTAAATTCCTGCGACGGCATCGAACCGCACCCCGCGGCGGCCGGCATGGCGGCCGGTCAACTGCGGCGGGTTTGGAATTGCGATCTGGCGGATGCCTTATCCGAAGTGCCCTGGCCGGATTACGATCTGGTCATCCTGGCCGACGTCCTGGAACACCTGGTCGATCCCTGGCAAACCCTCCGGGACATTCGCGATCGCGCCCGTTCCGGCGCCCGGCTGATGGTCAGCGTCCCCAACGTGCGGCACAAGAGCGTGGTTTTTCCATTGCTTTTCCACGGACGCTTCGACTATGTTGACGCCGGGATCATGGATCGTACCCACTTGCACTTCTTCACCCCGGCAAGCCTGCGCAAGACGGTGGAAGCCTGCGGCTGGAAGGTGCGGGCGGAATCGCTCAACATCAAGAAAAAATACCGGAAATGGTGGTTTCCCCATCGCCTGCTCGGGCCGTTCCTGGCCGTTCAATGTTTCCTGCTGGCCGAGAAATGACGCCACCGCTCGCCAGCGTGGCCGTGCCCGCCTACAACCACGCCCGCTACATCAGCGCCTGCCTGGAATCCATCCGCGACCAAACCTACCCCGAGCTGGAACTCGTCGTGGTCGATGACGGTTCCACCGACGGCACGGGGGACGCGGTCCAGCGCTTCGCGCGGGAGCACGGGAATCGATTTCGCCGCGTTGAATTCATCCGACAGGAAAACCGTGGGGTCGGCGCGGCATCCAATCGAGCCATCGCCGCGTGCCGAGGGGAATGGGTGCATCTCCTGGGTTCGGACGACCGGCTTTATCCCCACAAGATCGAAGCCCAATGGCGGGCGATCCGGGATTGGGGCGACGAGCGGCTTGCTCTGGTTTACGCGGATGCCGACCTCATCGACGAGGACGGGGCCGTCCTACCGAAGGTCGCCGGCGCGCGTCCCCCTTCCGGCCCCGACCCCGAAGCCTATCTGTCGCTGGTTTTGGGCAATCCCATCCCCAATCCGACCGTGGCTCTGCACCGCGAACGCTTCGCCAGCTCGGGCGGCTTCGACGAATCGCTCCGGCTCGAAGACTGGGACTGCTGGCTGAGGCTCGCCACCGGTTACACGCTGGCGCGCGTGCCCGAACGGCTGGCCGCCTATCGCCGCCATGGCGCCAACACCAGTCTCCGGCAACCGATGATGCTTCAGGAGTCCTGGCGCATACTGGGCCGGTTTTTCGAACGCCACGGCGAACTGATTCCACCTTCGCTCACACGGGCCAGTTTCCGCCACCGGATGCGCAGTTTCCGGCGCTGGGCGCGCAAGAACGCGCCCGCCCTGCTGCCCGGAATACTCTGGGACACCCTGCGCGCCCACGCATGCACCCCGCAACCCGAATGGTTTTACCACTATGCCAGTTTATGCGATAGCCAGTACTGAGAGGCGTTTTACAGCCTCTGGTGAGCTAAGTCGTTGAAAAAAAGCCCTCACCCCCAACCCCTCTCCCGGAGGGAGAGGGGAGTTTTTGTACAGGTTCTGAATTCGCCCAGGGATGGGTGGAGTTTCGATCCCTCACGCCCGCCCGATTTTCATAGCGAGGTTTCTCATCCGTGAACGATCAACCACAAGCCCCCTCGCTCGGCTACCGCGACGCCGGGGTCGACATCGACGCCGGCAACCGGCTGGTGGACCGCATCAAGCCGCACGCCCGCCGCACCCTCCGGCCGGGCGTACTGGGGGGACTGGGCGGTTTCGGCGCCCTGTTCGAACTGCCGCTGGACCGATACCGCCAGCCGGTGCTGGTCTCCGGCACCGACGGGGTCGGCACCAAGCTCAAGCTGGCGCTGGAACTGAACCGGCACGACACCATCGGGATCGACCTGGTGGCGATGTGCGTCAACGACGTGCTGGTGGCGGGCGCCGAACCGCTGTTTTTTCTGGACTATTACGCGACCGGCAAGCTGGACGTGGATGTGGCCGCCGATGTCATCAGGGGCATCGCCGACGGCTGCGAACGGGCTGGCGCGGCGCTGGTGGGGGGGGAAACCGCCGAAATGCCGGGGATGTATGGCGAAGGCGATTACGACCTGGCCGGCTTCTGCGTCGGAGTGGTCGAAAAGGCGCGAATCATCGACGGCTCGCGGGTCGCGCCGGGCGACGTCCTGCTCGGACTGGCCTCCTCCGGTCCGCATTCCAACGGCTATTCGCTGATCCGCAAGATCCTCGCGGTCAGCGGCGCAAGGCTGGATCGACCGTTCGCGGATGGCCGCACGCTCGGCGAGACTCTGCTGGCGCCGACCCGCATCTACGTCAAGCCGATTTTGCAACTGCTGGAACGGATCGAGGTCCACGCTATAGCCCACATTACCGGCGGCGGCCTGACCGAGAACCTGCCGCGGGTGTTGCCGGCGAACACGAAGGCGGTCATCGCGCTGCAAAGCTGGGAGCGGCCGGCGGTGTTCCAGTGGTTGCAACGACAGGGCGGCGTGGCCGAAGCGGAAATGCGGCGCACCTTCAACTGCGGAGTCGGGCTGGTGGTCTGCGTCCCGGCGAAAGATGAAGAGCGGGCGCAAGCGCTGCTGCGGGAGGCGGGCGAAACCGTCTGGACGCTGGGCCAAATCGCCGGGAGTGAAGGCGAACCCTTGGTGGAGTTTCAGCCGTGAGCGCGGTTGGGAAAATTCGGCTGGTGGTGTTGATTTCCGGCCGCGGCAGCAACTTGCAGGCGATTCTCGATCAGGCGGCAAGCGGCGAACTACCGGTCGAGGTGGCGGCGGTGATCAGCAACCGGCCCGGCGTTCACGGCCTGGAGCGGGCGCGACAGGCCGGCGTTCCGGCGCTGGAACTGGATCACAAGCCGTTCGCCGACCGGCCCGGGTTCGAAGCCGCCCTGATCGAGCTGATCGACGGATACCAGCCGGATTTGGTGGCGCTGGCGGGGTTCATGCGGGTTCTGACCCCCGGTTTCACCGAACATTACCGAGGGCGGATGCTCAACATCCATCCCTCGCTGCTGCCCAAGTTCCGCGGCCTGCACACCCACGAACGCGCCCTCGCCGCCGGGGAAACCGAGCACGGAGCCAGCATCCACTTCGTCACCGCCGAACTGGACGGGGGGCCGGTCATCGTGCAGGCGCGGGTACCGGTGCGCCCGGGCGACGATCCCGATACGCTGGCGGCGCGGGTGCTGGAACGGGAACACCGGCTGTATCCGCTGGCGATTCGCTGGTTCGCGGAGGGACGGCTGCGACTGGATGGAGAGCGGGTGTGGTTTGACAGCCAGCCGCTGGCGGTACCCCTGAGGCTGGAGGATTACGCCGGTTAGGAGATCGGGACTTGCGCGCGGGCTGTATGTGGGTGGTTTTGAATGGAGCAACTGCCGGATGATCGAACGAGGTCGACCATGAATACCGATACGCTTGCCCTGGCCCGCCATCAACTGTTGGCTCCCGCCGGTCTCGGCGAGGACGATCTGCACCGGACGCTGGCCTGCCTGCTGGGCCACGCCGTCGACGACGGCGATCTGTACTTTCAGTCGCGCCGGGCCGAATCCTGGAATCTCGAGGACGGTCGGGTCAAACAGGCCAGCCACGCCATCCAGCAGGGTGTCGGGGTCCGGGCAGTGAGCGGCGAGAAGACCGGCTTCGCCTATTCCGACGAGATCGTGATGCCGGCCCTGCTGGAGGCGGCGACCGCCGCCCGCGCCATCGCCCGTCACGGTGGCGAGAGCCGGCTTCAGGTCTGGCAAACCGCCCCACGTCCCATGCTTTATGAACCCATCGACCCGCTGGACACCCTGTCGGCCGAAGCCAAGGTGCGACTGCTGGAAAAGGTGGACGCCGAGGCCCGCCGCCAGGATCCACGGGTCACTCAAGTGATGGTCGGCCTGGCCGCTACCCAGGACACGATCCTGGTGGCCGGCAGCGACGGAACCCTGGCCGGCGACGTGCGGCCGCTGGTGCGTTTGAACGTGACCGTGATCGTCGAGCACGGGGGCCGCCGCGAACAGGGCAGCAGTGGCGGCGGTGGGCGAGTTGGCTACGGCTGGTTCCTGGACGAGGACCGCGCCCTCGGTTATGCGCGGGAAGCGGTGCGACAGGCCCTGATCAATCTGGAAGCCGTCCCCGCGCCGGCGGGGACGATGACCGTGGTGCTGGGACCGGGCTGGCCGGGCATCCTGTTGCACGAGGCCATCGGTCATGGTTTGGAAGGCGATTTCAACCGCAAGGGCACCTCGGCCTTCAGCGGCCGGATGGGCGAACGGGTGGCTTCACCGCTGTGTACGGTGGTGGACGACGGCACGCTGGTCAACCGGCGCGGCTCGCTGAACATCGACGACGAGGGTACGCCGACCCAATGCACCACCTTGATCGAACGTGGCGTGCTCAAGGGCTATCTGCAGGACAAGCTCAACGCCCGACTGATGAAAACCGCTTCGACCGGCAACGGTCGCCGCGAATCCTACGCCCATTCGCCGCTGCCGCGCATGACCAACACCTGCCTGCTGCCGGGCGAGCACGATCCGGCCGACATCATCGCCTCGGTGGAGCGGGGACTGTACGCGGTCAATTTCGGCGGCGGCCAGGTGGATATCACCTCCGGCAAGTTCGTGTTTTCCGCCAGCGAGGCATATTTGATCGAGAATGGCCGCGTCACCCGTCCGGTCAAGGGCGCCACCCTGATCGGTAACGGTCCGGACGTGTTGACCAAAGTCTCCATGGTCGGCAACGATCTGAAACTCGATGCCGGAGTCGGTACCTGCGGCAAGGACGGCCAGAGCGTGCCGGTCGGCGTCGGCCAGCCGACCTTGCGGATCGAGGCGCTGACCGTGGGCGGGACGCAAGCCTGATGCCTGGTACCCGACCCCTGATATCCGACTCCCGACTCCCGACTCCCGACTCCTGACTCCTGACTCCCGACTCCTGACTCCTGACCCTCGACCCATGTCCGAAACCATCGCCCGTGCCATCGC
>JAVMKJ010000117.1:0-9550 GCA_031732855.1 Candidatus Competibacter sp. | reverse complement strand
GACTCCTGACTCCTGACCCTCGACCCATGTCCGAAACCATCGCCCGTGCCATCGCGCCGCTGCCGGCGCGCGAACAACTGGAAACCCTGGTCGCCGATATCCTCGCCGAGGCGCGCGCCCGGGGCGCCACCGCCGCCGAAACCGCGGTCAGTTTCGACAGTGCCCTGTCGGTCACCGTCCGCCTGGGCGAAGTCGAAAAGCTGGAGCACCACCGCCAGCGCGGCTTGGGGGTTACCGTCTATTTCGGCCGGAGCCGCGGTTCGGCCAGCACCGCCGACTGGCGGCCGGAGGCGATTCGCGACACCGTGCAAAGCGCCTGCGCCATCGCCCGGTATACCGCCGCCGATCCCTGCGCCGGCCTGGCCGATCCCGACCGGCTGGCGCGGGAAATTCCCGATCTCGATCTTTATCATCCCTGGCCGCTGTCCGCCGAGGAGGGCATCGAGCTGGCCCGCCAGTGCGAGGCGGCGGCGCTCGCGGTGGATCCGCGCATCCGCAATTCCGAGGGCGGCGGCGTCTCCACCCAAACTGGTCTGGTCGTATACGGCAACTCGCACGGTTTTTGTGGCGGTTATCCGACCAGCCGTCATTCCATCAGCTGCTCGGTGATCGCCCGGGACGACCGGGGGATGCAACGCAACCATTGGTACGCGGTGGCGCGCGACCACGCGGCGTTGGAAGCGCCGGTCGCGGTCGGGCAACAGGCCGCGCGACGGGCGCTGCGCCGACTGGGCAGCCGCCGGCTGGGAACCCGGCAGGCGCCGGTGCTGTTCGCGCCGGAACTGGCGCGCGGGTTGATCGGCCACTTCGTCGCCGCCATTCGCGGCGGCGCGCTGTACCGCAAGGCGTCGTTCCTGCTGGATCGCCTGGGCACGGTGGTTTTCCCGAAGTTCGTGACGATCCGCGAGCGACCGCATCTCCCCGGCGCATTGGCCAGCGCGCCGTTCGACGGCGAGGGCGTGGCCACCGCCGACCGCGATGTCGTCGGCGAGGGCGTGTTGCGGGGTTACGTGCTGGACAGCTACTCGGCCCGTCGTCTGGGGATGGAGACGACGGGCAATGCCGGCGGTACCCATAACCTGATCGTCGAGCCCGGTCCCCTCGGCCACGACGAATTATTGCGGCAACTGGATACCGGGCTGTGGGTGACCGAGTTGCTGGGTCATGGCATCAACCTGGTGACCGGCGATTACTCGCGCGGGGCGGCCGGGTTCTGGGTGGAGCAGGGCGAGATTCAGTATCCGGTCCAGGAGATCACCATCGCCGGCCATCTCGCCGCGATGTTCGAGGGCATCGTCGCGGTCGGCAACGACGTCGATGCGCGCGGCGGCATCCGCTGCGGCTCGCTGCTGCTGGAACGGATGACGGTGGCGGGGGAGTGATATCGTTATTACGGTCCGCCGGTCCCGGGCGCTGTACCTGGCGGCTTTATCAACACCACGTGGAACCGCGCATCCGATGGCTACTCCCCTCAACCTGCTGGTCGTCGACCTCGAAACCCGTCCCGACAGGGCCGTGCTGCCCGAGGATCGGGATCCGGAGAGCTTTCCCAAACCGATCCAGCACGAGATCGTCACCCTGGGGTTCCTGCTGGCCCGGATCGAGCACGACGGGCAGGCGGAGCGCTACGCGATCCGCAGGCTGGGCGCGGCCAGCATCGTCAGCCGCAGCGAGCGGGAGTTGCTGGCGGGATTCTGGAACATGGTGGACCGGCAGAAACCCCGGCTGGTAACCTGGAACGGACGCGGCTTCGATGTCGCCGTGCTCAAGCAGCGTTCGCTGGTGCACGGCCTGACCGCCTTCAACTGGCATCGCACCGATCCGCGTTTCGGCTACGATTACCGTTACGAAACCAACTGGCACTGCGACCTGATGGACGCCCTGTGCGATTTCGGCGCCTCGCCGCGGCTGGGACTGGACGAGGCGGCGCGGGCTCTGGGCCTGCCGGGCAAGTGGAACGGCCACGGCGGGAACGTCGCCGATCAGGCGGCCGCCGGCGACTTTGCCGCCATCGACCGCTACTGCGAGAGCGACGTGCTCAATACCTACCTGCTCTATTTGCGCTGGGCCTTTTTCAGCACCCGCGCCACCGCCCGCGGCCACAACGCCAGCATCCGGAACCTGCTGGATTACCTGGAAGCCGGACGGGAACAAAATCCGCACTGGGGCGAGTTCGCCGACCGCTGGCAGGCCAGCGCCCAACCGTGTCCCGCGTTCGTGCCCGAGCCTCTCGGCGAGCCGGGACCGCAACCGCCGGAGTCGCATTTGCGCAGCGAGGACGTGTTACCGTGAACCGAGTCGCGCTTCCCGGGCGGCGTTGAGGAGCGACCATGCCAGTTTGGGCAAAAATCTTTCTGGTTCTGGGCAGTCTCGGAATGCTGCTGGCGGTGGCGATGGGCGCGTTCGGCGCCCATGCGCTGAAAAAGACGCTGGCGCCCGATCTCATGGCCATTTATGAAACCGCCGTGCACTATCATGTCTATCATGCGCTGGGGCTGCTGGCGGTCGGTCTGCTGGTGCCGCACCTGCCGGAAGCGGCGCTCCCGCGCTGGGCCGGTGTCTTGATGGTCGCCGGTTTGGTGCTGTTTTCGGGCAGCCTGTACGCCCTCAGCCTGAGCGGTGTCCGCTGGCTGGGCGCCATCACCCCCATCGGCGGCGCGGCCTTCCTGGTGGCCTGGCTGCTGCTGGCCATCGCGGTCGCGCGCGCCAAGTGAGGTTGACGACGCCGGCTTGGCACGCGCGACGATCGGGCGGGTTCGGTGAAAGTCCAGCGAGAAAGCGAACGAGGATGACATGGAGTTGAACGTGGAAAAGACTTACGCCTTGGGATTCGATGTATATGGCACCCTGGTGGACCCGTTGGCGCTGGCCGAGCCGTTGCAGGCGCTGGTCGGCGAACAGGCGGTTCAGTTCGCCCAGTTGTGGCGGACCAAGCAACTGGAGTATTCATTCCGGCGCGGTCTGATGCGCCGCTATGTCGATTTCGATATCTGCACCCGGCAGGCTCTGCGCTTTACCCAGCAGGTCCTGCGCTGCGAATTGCCGGAATCCGATCGGGACCGATTGCTGGAAGCCTATCTCTACCTGCCGATGTTTCCGGAGGTTCCCGCCGGTCTGGCCGCCCTCAAGGCCCAGGGCCACCAGCGGGTGGCGTTTTCCAACGGCGTGGAGGCGAGCATTCGGGCGTTGCTGGTCAATGCCGACGTGTTGCCGCTGTTGGAGGATGTGGTCAGCGTGGACGACCTGCGCACCTTCAAGCCCGACCCGGAGGTCTACGCGTACCTGGCGCGGCGGACCCGACGGGCGCCGGGTGAAACCTGGCTGGTGTCCAGCAACGCCTGGGACGTGATCGGCGCCAAGGCCGCCGGCCTGCGCGCCGCCTGGGTCAAGCGCCAGCCGGACGCCGTGTTCGACCCCTGGGGGGTCGAGCCGGACGTGGTGGTCGGCGGTCTGGACGAACTGGCGGACTGGTTCGCCCGCCAGCCGGAGTGAGAAGCCAAGCCCCCTCTCCCTCAAGGGGAGAGAGGTGGGGGTGAAGGTCGGCTCAGGTGATGAACGGCACCAGGATCAGGGACACGACCGACAGCAGCTTGATCAGGATGTTCATGGCCGGACCGCTGGTGTCCTTGAACGGATCGCCCACGGTATCGCCGATCACCGCCGCCGCGTGAGCGTCGCCGCCCTTGCGCTCGCCGGGCAGTTCGCCACCCTCGATCGACTTTTTGGCGTTGTCCCAGGCGCCGCCGGCGTTGGCCATCAGCAGCGCGAACACCGTGCCGGTGAGCGTCGCGCCCAGCAGCATGCCGCCCAGGGCGACCGGGCCGAAGAAGAAGCCGACGATCACCGGCGCGATCACGGCCATCAACCCCGGCGCGACCATCTCGCGCAGCGCGGCGTCGGTGGAAATCATCACGCAGCGGGCGGTATCCGGCTTGGCGGTCCCTTGCAGCAGGCCGGGAATCTCGCGGAACTGACGACGGATTTCGGCAACCATCTCCATCGCCGCCCGGCCGACCGAACTCATGGTCATGGCGGCGGCGAGCAACACCACGATGCCGCCCAGCAGCACGCCGACCACCACCCGGGGTTCGGTGATGTCCATCGGCAGATCATGACCGAGCGCCAGTACGACCGCTTCCTTGTACGCCACGAACAGCGCCAGGGAGGTCAGGGCGGCGGAACCGATGGCGAAGCCCTTGCCGGTGGCGGCGGTGGTGTTGCCGATGGCGTCGAGATGGTCGGTGATCTTGCGGACCTCGGGCGGCTGGTGCGACATCTCGGCGATGCCGCCGGCGTTGTCCGAGATCGGTCCCGAGGCATCGATGGTCATGGTCACGCCGGCGGTCGCCAGCATGCCCACCGCCGCGAGCGCGATGCCGTACTGGCCGGCCACCTGATGGGCGACGAAGATCGTGATCGCGATCACCAGAATCGGGAGGGCACAGCTTTCCAGGCCGACGGCCAGACCGGTGATGATGTTGGTCGCCGGTCCGGTCTTGCAGGACTGGATGATCCGGGCCACCGGCTTGGACGAGGTGTAGTACCAGGCTACCCGGCCGATGGCGATGCCGGCCAGGTTGCCGGCCACGATGGCGAAGAACGGCGCCCAGCCGTAACCGAATATCACCAGGGTCAGCATCGTCAGCAGCAGGAACAGGCCGGCCGAACTGAACTCGGAGATGGCCAGCGCCACTTTCGGTCCAAACTTCTTGAATGCCGTCATGCCATAGATGCCCGCCAGCGACGACGCCAGACCGATCACCGCCAGCACCAGCGGCAGCGCCAGCAGCATCGGACGGGTGACGCCTTCGCCAAAGTATCGGGTCAGTTCGGAGGCGGTGGAGGTAGCCGCCAGCGTGATCGCCGCGACCATCGCTCCGACGTAGGATTCGTAGATGTCGGCCCCCATGCCGGCGATGTCGCCGACGTTGTCGCCCACGTTGTCGGCGATCACGCCGGGGTTGCGGGGGTCGTCCTCGGGAATGCCGGCCTCGACCTTGCCGACCAGGTCGGAGCCGACGTCGGCCGCCTTGGTGAAGATGCCGCCGCCGACCCGGGCAAACAGCGCAATCGACGAGGCGCCCATCGAAAAGCCCCAGATGGTCGAAGCCGATTCCGGATCGACGGCGAACCGGGACGCCAGGCCGGTGAAGAAAATGCCGAGGCCCAGCAGGCCGAAGCTGGCCACGGCGACGCCCATCACCGCGCCGCCGTCGAAGGTGACCAGCAGCGCCTCGCCGGCCCCGTGATCGCGCGCCGCCGCGGTGGTGCGGACGTTGGCCTTGGTCGCCGCCCTCATGCCGACGAGGCCGGCCAGGGCCGAGGTCAGCGCGCCGGTCAGAAAGGCGATGCTGGTACCGAAGCCGTGCTGCGCCGACAGCAGCATCGCGACCACCAGGGCGAAAATGCCGATCTTGGTGTACTGGGCGCGCAGATAGGTCATCGCGCCCAACTGAATTTCGGCGGCGATCGCGGCCATCAACTCGTCGCCGCTGGGGCGGCGCACGATCGATCTGTACAGCATCGCGGCGACGACCAGCCCGATCAGGCCCGCCACCAGCGATATGATTCCGACAATCATAAAAACCCTCCACGATTTGCTTGAATCCTGGTTCCGCCCATGCGCGGCGGCCAAGAGTGGGTAATAATACTCGATAGAGGCGTCGCGAATCCGGCTAATTCGGGTGTTCGTGCCCGGCGACGGTCGGGGCGATGGCCGCCGCCGATGCCACCGGTTCAAACCCAGCGGGAGAAATCGAACGATGAAGTGCAAACACTACATGTTGTCCGCGCCGACCTACGTGCTCGATACCGCGCCGTTGTCGGAGGCGCTGGCCGTCATGGTCCGCAAGCACATGCAGGATCTGATGGTGGTCAACGACAAGGGCGAGTTCGTCGGCACCATTACCTCGTTTACCTTCTCCAAGATGCTGTTGCCCTCGGAACCGCAGTTGCCGGACGACGCCGAACGGGAGAGCGCGGCGGACGTCGACAATCGCCTGATCCCGCACCTGCATCGCAAGGTGGGCGACTTCGCCGGCGCTCATCCGGTGGTGGAAGCGGAGGCGCCGTTGCTCGATGCCTTGAAACTGCTCGCCGAGGGCTATTTGCGGTTGCCGGTGGTGGAGGGGCCGAATCGCAAGTTGATCGGCGCCCTCTCTTCGCTGACCATCCTGCGACGGTTCCGGTTTTGAAAGCCTGATTCCATGGTTCGTCCCCGGGATTCGGAAGGGGTCCAGACCCGAAGGCTGGCCTATACTTGAAAGCAGGTGCTTCGGGATGGCGGACCTGCCATCCAGCCGCATGTAAAGGTGTTCCGCCATGCAACGCAGAACGTTCCTCAAAGCCCTCGGCGCGGGGGCGTGGGCCGGCGCCGGCCTGACGCCGGCGGGGCGCGGCCGCCAGGCACGCGCCGCGGAGCCGCACGCCGTTCCCGATCTGGTCGCCGTCAGAAACGGCGAACCGGAAGTGTTGTTCGACCGGGGCATCGAAGCCTTGGGCGGGATGGGGCGCTTCGTCAGGAAGGGCCAGACGGTGGTGGTCAAACCGAACATCGGCTGGAACGTGCCGCCGGAACGGGCCGCCAACACCAACCCCCGCCTGGTCCGCCGCATCATCGAGCATTGCCTGCAAGCCGGGGCGAAGGAAGTCTACGTGTTCGATCACACCTGCGACGCCTGGCGCGACAGTTACCGCGCCAGCGGCATCGAGCAGGCGGTGAAGGATGCCGGCGGCAAGCTGGCGCCGGGCAACAGCGAGAGCTATTTTCAAACCGTCGCGATTCCGAACGGCCGCCGGCTGCGCCAAGCCAGGGAGCACGAACTGATATTGAAATCGGACGTGCTGATCAACGTGCCGGTGCTGAAGAGCCACGGCGGCGCCCGGCTGACGGTGGCGATGAAGAACCTGATGGGCGTCGTCTGGGATCGCGGCGAATGGCACGCCAACGACCTGCATCAGTGCATCGCCGATTTCGCGACTTACCGCAAGCCGGATCTCAACGTGGTGGACGCCTGGAACGTGTTGCAGCGCCACGGGCCGCGCGGGGTGTCGGAGGCCGACGTCGCCAACCTGCGGTCGCAATTGCTGTCGACCGATCTGGTGACGGCGGACGCGGCGGCGGCGAAGCTGTTCGGCCTGGAACCCGACGCGGTGGACTATATCCGCATCGCCCACGACATGGGGGTGGGGCGCAAGGATCTGGAAAATCTGACGATCCGGCGGATCGCGCTCTGACCCGCGGCGGTGGGGCGAGCGCGAAGGCCAAATTCCCCAAAACGACTTCGAACCATCCGACCCTGGAGTGCCCCGCCGCATGGCCAAAGGCAACGAATTCACCCTGTTGCGGGAGCGGCGGTTCCTGCCGTTCTTCCTTACCCAGTTCCTGGGGGCGTTCAACGATAATGTATTCAAGAACGCCCTGATCATCCTGATCGCCTTCCAGATGGCGGGCGCGGACCCCGGCCGTTCCAACTTCCTGATCAACCTCTGCGCCGGGCTGTTCGTGCTGCCGTTCTTTCTCTTCTCGGCCACCGCCGGCCAACTGTCCGACAAGTACGAAAAATCGCGCTACATCCGCTGGGTCAAGCTGCTGGAGATCGCCATCATGTTTGGAGCAGCGGCGGGGTTCATGCTGGACAGCGTGCCGCTGCTGATCGCCATGCTGTTCATGATGGGCTGCCATTCGACCCTGTTCGGGCCGGTCAAGTACAGCATCATGCCGCAGCATCTGAAACCGCGGGAACTGGTCGGCGGCAACGCCTGGGTGGAGATGGGCACCAATCTCGCCATCCTGCTGGGCACCATCCTGGGAGGGATACTGATCGCCTGGCAACAAGGTCACTTGTGGGTATCCTGCGCGGTCATCATCATCGCCGTGCTCGGTTATCTCAGTAGCCTGGCGATCCCCCAGGCCCCGCCCGCCGCCCCGGACCTGAAGATCAACTGGAACCCCCTCAGCGAGACATGGAGCATCCTCCGGTTCACCTACCGGAACTTCAGCGTGTTCCAGTCCGTGCTCGGCATCTCCTGGTTCTGGTTCCTGGGCAGCATCTACGTGGCGCAATTGCCCAACTTCACCAAGCTGACCCTGGGCGGCGGCGAGCACGTGGTGACCCTGTTGCTGACCCTGTTCGCCCTCGGCATCGGCACCGGTTCGCTGCTGTGCGAGCGGATGTCCGGGCACAAGGTGGAAATCGGCCTGGTGCCGTTCGGCTCCATCGGCCTGACCGCTTTCGGGGTGGACCTGTTCTTCGCCACTCCAGGGGTGCCGCCGGTCGGCGAGGAATTGTTGGGGGTGCTGGCCTTTCTGAGCCAGCCGGGCAGTTGGCGGATCGTGGCCGACGTGGTGCTGATCGGCGTGTTCGGCGGCTTCTTCATCGTGCCCCTGTATGCCCTGGTGCAGCAGCGCAGCGAGCCCACCCACCTGTCGCGGGTGATCGCCGGCAACAACATCCTCAATGCCGTGTTCATGGTGGCGGCGGCCATTATCGCCGTGATCATGCTGGACCGGGGGTTGAACATTCCGCAGTTGCTGCTGTTGATGGCGATCTTCAACGCGGCGGTGGCAGTGTATATTTTCGGCCTGGTTCCCGAATTCCTGATGCGTTTCCTCGTCTGGATTCTGGTCAATATCGGTTACCGGCTGCGGACGCGGGGGCTGGAAAACATTCCCGACGAGGGACCGGCGGTGGTGGTCTGCAACCACGTCAGCTACATGGACGCACTGGTGGTGATCGGCTGTTGCCGGCGGCCGATCCGCTTCGTCATGGACCATCAAATCTTCAAAATACCGGTGCTGAATTTCATATTCCGCACCGCCGGAACCATTCCCATCGCTCCGGCGCGGGAAAATCCGGAAATCCTGGAGCGAGCCTACGACCGGGTGGCCCGCTATCTGGAAGAAGGGGAGGTGGTCGGCATCTTTCCGGAAGGACGGCTGACCGCGGACGGCGAGATTGGCCCGTTCAAGACCGGCATCGAACAGATTATCCAGCGCACGCCGGCGCCGGTGGTGCCGATGGCGTTGCGCGGATTGTGGGGCAGCTTCTTCAGCCGTCGCCTCGGAAAGGCCATGAGTCACTTTCCCCGCCGGTTCTGGTCGCGGATCGAACTGGCGGTGGGCGAACCGGTGCCACCCGAGCGGGCGACGTCGGCGGTATTGCGCGAGCGGGTTGTCGAATTGCGGGGCGATTGGCGGTAATTGTGGAGGGGGGAGCATGTGGCGTGGTCGTTCTCGGACCGTCACCGGTCCGTGCCGTGGGTCGATATCGGCTGGCCTGCGGCGACAGGCTGGAAGGGTGTCGATGTGGGTTTTAATCGCGATGGGGGCGGTGGGAGGAGTGGTGTTGTACTGGTATACCACTCCCCAGGATGCGCCATCCTGGGCGCGGAGCTGGCTGCCCGGCCTGCCGGAGTATACGGGGCCGCTCTATCGCTGGCGCGACGACCAGGGCCGCGAGCAGATTACCGACAAACCGCCCAAGGGCCGGTCCTACGAGGTGGTGACGTACCGGGGCAATGCCAACGTGGTGCCGCGGGACAAATAATT
>JAVMKJ010000116.1:0-3768 GCA_031732855.1 Candidatus Competibacter sp. | reverse complement strand
TCGATTTTATTCTATCCGCACTAAAAAAGTAAAATATATTGGTAATTGGTATAACGTGGTGTTCGATCCCGAGGAATGGCAGGCGGCCTGGATCGTCGCCCACCGGACCCAACCGCCGGAAATCCCGCCCCCCTTGGGCCAGATGGTGCGACTGATCGCCCGCTTTGGGGGCTTTCTGGGGCGCAAACACGACGGTCATCCCGGTCCTAAAGCCATCTGGGAAGGAATGCAAAAAGTGAGAGCGTTTGCCCTCGCGTTGGAGGCCGGCCGTGCCGTGTATGCCGGTGACGGATAAGTTGTGGGTAATCGGGTGCCTCGAACACCTGCCCGACCCGCTGGCCGTTTTCCGCGAAATCGCCCGCGTCCTCGAGCCCGGCGGCGTCTTCCTGTTCAAGACCCCCAACAAAACCCACTACATGCCCACCATCGCCCGGCTCACCCCCCACCGCTTCCATCAATTCGTCAACCGCATTCGCGGCCGGGCCGACGCCGATACCTTCCCCACCCGCTACCAGGCTAACACCTACTCCGCTGTACAACGCCTCGCCGCCGCCAGCGGTTTCACCGTTGAACAGCTCGACCGCATCGAAGGCCGCCCCGAATACCTGCGCATGACCTGGCCCACTTATTTGCTCGGCGCCGCCTACGAACGGTTGGTCAACTCGTGGGAAGGACTGGCGATGTTCCGGGTGCTGCTGGTGGGGGAGTTGCGGAAGGGATGAGGCGAAAGGCGCTAAACTCATTCCCAACGCTCCCCGCTGAGCGAGTGGAAGTGTTGGATCAGGACACCGGTGATGGGTCCACTGCATCCAGTCCGGCTTCGATAGGGCGGAAGTAGCCCTTAATACATTGGATGTTCCGAACGCAGATTTGCGTGTGGTCCTTGCTCTTGAATCCTGCGCCGGGATAGATCTCCTGACCCTCCAAAAAGGTCCCGCGAACGCTGTCGTAGGCAGGCTCTCCGAGCTGTTTGCGGATTTCATGCAGGGTTTCAATCACCGCGCAATCCAGGACGCGCCGCAGTTTGCCCTGGCCGTTGGTCGGCAGCAAATCCCCGGCTGTCTCCAAGGTATCCTTGAGTGTTCGGTAGGCGTCTTTGAGTTGACTGAGCGCGGAACTATCGCTCAGATTCAAGCAGCAGCCCAGATCGATCACCGCCCCGAGGACGAAGGGCGCTTTAATGTTACCCTTGGAGTTACGTCCTCCCGCAGCGCGTTCCTGAGCAAACTCGTAGGCCCGCTGCGGACTGGAATCCCAAAAGTAGACGCCATGCCCAAGCCAATCATAGATATTCTCGCTTTTTTGCAGGTGAGTTGTTCTACCCGCCAAGACCGACTCACCCAAGCGCTGATCGCAGCCGTGAAAGCCAAGGACCATGGATGGATAAAAGCGATAAACAGACCAGCGGTCTTGCGGTTTCATTGCCGATAAGGCTTAGCCAGTTTACCGGCTGGCGTCAGGATGCCCGCACGCTGCAAAAAATCGATGGACGCTTGTTTGTTACGGACCACTCGGGCGCGGAACGCCTCCATTTTTCGATGGAGTGCGTATTCTTCGTCCTGCCCGGAGATGGATGGCAAAGAGTCTTTCGGCTTGATGTCGCTCATTTTTACCAGTTCGGAATTTCGCGAGGTGTCTGTTCGGATTATGCGGAGCAATCCTGACGTTGACAAGAACCGCTACCGGGCCAATACCTGCTCCGCCGTGCAACGCCTCGCCGCCGCGAGCGGCCTGAAGGTCGAACGCCTCGACCGCATCGAAGGCCGCCCCGTTCACTGTTGAAAAGCTCGACTGCATCGATCCACTGATTCATCATTGATGAGCTGAATGGTCTCTGGAGGGGCGGGTGCGACAATATGAGTAGCCATTAACGATGTGCGGCATTGCGGGTCTATTTTCCTACCAACGCGCTCCCGACCCCGCCGACCGGGACCGCCTGAACCGCCTGTGCCAAGCCATGCGCCGGCGCGGCCCCGACGCCGAAGGGCAATGGACCGCCGAAGACGGGCGCGTCCTGCTCGGCCACCGCCGGCTGGCCATCCTCGACCTGAGCGCCGCCGGCAACCAGCCGATGATCGACCCCGCCAGCGACTGCGTGCTGGTCTTCAACGGCGAAATCTACAACTTCCGCGCCCTGCGCCAGCAACTGCAACGCGCCGGCTGCGTCTTCCATTCCGACAGCGACACCGAAGTCCTGCTCCACGGCTACCGCCACTGGGGCGAAGACCTGCTCCAGCGCCTGCGCGGCATGTACGCCTTCGCCCTCTGGGACCCGGCCCAACGCGCCCTGTGGCTGGCGCGCGACCCCTACGGCATCAAACCGCTCTACTACAGCGACCACGCCGGCGGCTTCGCCTTCGCCTCCCAGGTGCAACCCCTGCGCGACCACCTCGCCACCGACACCCGCCCCGACCCCGCCGCCCTGGTCGGCTTCCTCCTGCTGGGCAGCGTGCCCGAACCCCACACCGTCTATCGCGGCATCCGCGCCCTGCCGGCCGGCCACACGCTCTGGGTCACCGCCGCCGGCCCGACCGCCCCTCGACCCTACGCCTCGATCACCGACCTCTGGCGCACGGCGGCGCACACGCCCGAACCGCTGACCGCAAACGCCCTGCTCGAACGGGTCCGCGCCGCCGTGATGGACTCGGTGACCGCCCACCAGGTCGCCGACGTCCCGGTCGGCGCGTTCCTGTCCGCCGGCATCGACTCCGGCGCGCTGGTCGGGCTGATGGCCGAAGATCGCAGCGCGCCCCTGCAAACTGTCACCCTGGGCTTCAGCCGCTTTCGCGGCACCGGCCAGGACGAAGTGACCCACGCCGAGGAAATCGCCGCCCGCTACGGCGCGCGGCAGCACACCATCTGGATCAGCGACGCCGAGGCCGCCGCCGATTTGCCCCAGGCGCTGGAGGACATGGACCAGCCCAGCATCGACGGCTTCAACACCTGGCTGGTCAGCCAGCACACCGCCGCGCTGGGCCTGAAAGTGGTGGTGTCCGGCGTCGGCGGCGACGAACTGTTCGGCGGTTACGCCCACTTCGCCCAATTACCGATCTGGCGCCACCGCCTGCAACGATTGGCCCTCATACCCGGACTGCTGCCGCTGCTCGCCGGCGGCGCGCGCCTCGCTCACCGCTTCGACCTGGTCCATGCCAAAGCCGAAGGATTGACCCGGCTGGGACCCGATCTGGGCGGGCTGTACCTGGTGCGGCGCGGCCTGTTCATGCCCTGGGAACTGCCGGCCCTGCTCGACGGCGACCTGGTGCGCGCGGGCCTGGCCGCCTTGCAGCCGCCGCTGTTCGTCAACCAGGCGATTGGGGAATGGCCGAGCCGCGACTATGCCGCCATCGCCGCCCTGGAAGCCCGCTTTTATCTCCGCAACCAGCTCCTGCGCGACAGCGATTGGGCCAGCATGGCGCACTCCCTGGAACTGCGCACCCCCCTGGTCGATTTCCAGTTGCTGAGCGACCTGGCCCCCGTGCTGGCCGCGCCCCGGCCCGCCGGCTTGCCCGGCAAGCGTTCGCTGGCGCTGGCGCCTCGGCCCGCCCTGCCCGACGCGGTGATCGACCGGCCCAAATCCGGCTTCTCGCTGCCGATGGATCAATGGCTGGCGCAGACGCCGTTGCTCGATCACTGGCGGCGGGTCCCGCAACTCAACCACGCCCGCTGCCCCTGGGCGCGACGCATGGCCTATGCGCTGGTGAAGGCGAAAGGTGAAAGGCTAAAGGCTAAAGGCTAAAGGCTAAAGGCTAAAGGCTAAAGGCTAAAGGC
>JAVMKJ010000115.1:0-20230 GCA_031732855.1 Candidatus Competibacter sp. | reverse complement strand
GAACCCTTTGAGCGTTTGGCCGCTTGAGTCGCCAAACCGGTCAGCGCTCTAGTAGGGCGCTTCCCCACCCGCCCGTTGTGCTTTCGCCTGCGGGCGTATAAAGGCTACCAGCTCCTGCGACCCCAGATCGGCGACCGGATCGATCACCTGCCCCGCATGTCGCCGCCCTCTTCCACCGTGTAGATCTCGTTGACAGCGATGTCGCCGGTGATGGGACCACCCTCGTAGGGGCCAACCGGCCCACTATGGTTTGAGAGATATTTCTGATAACTAATTTTATCAGAATTAACTATACCCATCTTCCTTGAATTAAAACGTGTTACGTATTATGTAATTATCATCGACGCACGCGGCTGATCTATCAATCTAGATCGCTTGTTCAGAGTGGCACTCTGGAAAACTCGAACCCATTGACGGTTATCCCCGTCAGCGCGTGACAATTACCTTCCCAAATCCACACCAAAATGACCGGCCGAAAGGGAGTGAATACCGGGATAACCGAGTACTAAGGAGCATGGTGAGATGCAGATCGATTTCCATCATGGCGTCACTTATGTTTGCGCGCGTCTGGCCGGATTTTCAGCGGACGATGCCAAAATCGCGGCTCACAGCGCGCAATATGTCGATGACGCCACTGCGGAAGGCGTGATCTGGTTCGACAATGGGATGATCTATCCCCGAACCGCCTCCGCCCACAAAATGTTGGATTACCGTAACATGCGCGATCTGGCCAACCACCGGGTCTGGCTGCCGTTCCATTTCCTGCCAGGCAACGACGGCGATCCGACGCCCGCCGAACCACCGGAGTATCGAACGCCGAGGAATTCATCTCCCGATGCATCTGCCGCCCGAACAGCCCGCCGGCACGGGAATTGATGCAAGCCGTCATCGAACGCCAGGATCGTCCCTATGCCCTGCACCGCTTGGGGGTTGCCATCCATGTGTTCGCGGACACCTGGGCGCACCAAGGATTTGTGGGTTATCAACATCAAATAAATCTCGCCTCGAACGTCGGGGCTGAGAACGACGGCCACCATAAGAAGGATTTCAACGAAAAATCAAAAGATTTCTTTGGAATGAGGTGGGACCAGTTCAAAAGCTATTTCATCGGAACCGCTTTGCCCCTGGGCCATGGAACGGTACTTTCGTATCCTGATCGGCCCTATCTACGCTGGTCCTACACCAATGGCCTGGGTCATCTGATAAGACGGAACAATCCCGCAGAGTTTCTGGAAGCGGCCTGCGAGACCTACCAGTACTTTCGCCGCTACCGGGAGTGGCTGAAGCAGAGACAGACCGTATTTCAAACTGAATACCCATTTCCCGAGAGGTGGGATCGAATCGACCACTATCTTGCCTTGATCGACGATGAGGATGAAATGGTTCGCCATCGGAAATGGTTGGATTTGATCGGTGACGGTACGTTCGGCTTCCGTGATCGGGTCGTTTATATTGAAAAGGGAGAAGGCTCCTGGAAACAAAAAGCTTTGAACACCGATGAAGACATTATCGACAACAGTAAAGCACCACTGCCGTATCCAAAGTCTTTTCTCAACAGCGATTGGAAGCTGTTCCACGACGCCCTGCAAGCGCATCGCTTTTTCATCCTGCACGAACTGCTCCCGCGCTACGGGTTGCTGAGCGGCTGACCGGACGGTGATCGCAGCGCGCGGCGCCGATGGCTCGGCGGGTAATCGCCAGGCAAGAATACCCAAGTGTTTGTGGTTATTCGTGGTTCCATCAGTACAGGGCGGTGAGACTGGAGCGAGTGGTGCGCGACGACCACAATTTTGTATTCTACAATCAAAGAATCGAAGCCAGAAGCCGACACCCAAGAACAAGCGCACCTATCCGCTCGCAAATCCATTGCGACTTTCGAGCGGGACGGCTTCAACGACCGCTACGAGGGGACGCATCTGGTGTATCCTGTAGCGCCACGAATCAGGCAACATAAATAATACTGAAATTTTATCTTGGAGTACGATTGACTCCGCAATCTCTGTTCTTCCGCCTTTAACCGAAGGAGATTCCAATGGGATTCATTCAACATTATGACGATCTGCCGATGAACTGGGTTGGAGATTGGGCGGGACGCCGCGCTGTCATGACGCCCCATCGAACCGCTCTTTATGACTCATTCACCCAACAGACCTACACCTTTCAGGATATGAACGACCGGGCCTCCCGGGTGGGAACCTATCTGACCGATGTGCTGGGCCTGCGCAAGGGTGATGTCATCACGATAATCTGCCGCAACCGGATTGAAGCCATCGATATTTATCTGGCCTGCGGAAAATTGGGGATTATCTTGGCCCCGTTGAGCCAGCGTTTGAAAAAGCAGGAATTGGATGACCTGATGGCTCGCCTCCAACCCAGCGTTCTTATTTACGAAAGCCAGTTCGCCGAACTGGTCTCGACTTTGTCGGTCCCCTCGTCGGTGGGATCGACAATCGACATCGATGATGATCGAAAAATTTTTGAAAGCGTCATCTTGAAGACTGATCCCCGTGAGGTGAACATTCCGCTGGCGATGAATGATCGCTGCCTGTACGTCCATACCGGCGGGACGACCGCCGTGCCGAAAATCTGCATCGTCTCTTACCGGCAGATGGTGTGGAATTCGGTCGATATCTTCGCCGCCGGACTCGTCGGATCCTACAACAATGTACTCATCACCTTCCCGTTTTTTCACATCGGCGGCTGGAACACCTTCACGCCACTGTTTCATGCGGGCATCACCAGCGTCCTGCTGCGCGAATTCAATCCAGGCCTCATTCTCGAATTGATCCACGAAGGGCGCGTCGAGAATTTTGGCGCGGTGGAAGCCATGCTGCAATTCCTGATCGCCCATCCAAAATTTAGGGAAACCGATTTTTCCAAATTGAAAGCGATTACCACGGCGGCTGCTCCTTGCTCGAAAGCGGTGATGCAAACCTTCCTCGATAAAGGCATTCCGATCAGTCAGAGCTACGGGATGACCGAGGCCGGCCCATCCAATTTCGCCTATATCGCTCGCTCCGACTCCCTGGAAGAGTTGCTCGCCAATTCCGCCAGCATCGGCACTTCCATGTTTCATTGTGACGCCAAAATTGTCGACCAGGAATCGGGGCGTGAAGTGGAGCCTGGCGAAACAGGCGTTCTGTGCCTGCGCAGCCCGCATAATTTCGACGGTTATCTCCACGATCCGGCGCGGACCGAAAAAATCATCGATCGGGAAGGCTGGGTTTATACGGGAGACCTGGCGGTGCGGGATCGGGACGGCCTGGTTTTCATCAAGGGACGGGCCGACAACATGTTTATCTCGGGGGGAGAAAATATCTCTCCGGAGGAGATCGAGCAGACCCTGATGAAACACCCAGCCATCGCCGGGGCGATTTGCGCTGGTATTCCCGATCCCATATGGGGACAGGCACCGGTCGCGCTGGTGGTTTTTCACGCCCACGGAAGTGCCGAGGAAGATGAACTCAAGGCGTTTTGCCGGGATTATCTGGCCGACTATAAGGTTCCCAAGCAGATCCGGCCGGTTGCTGAATTGCCTCTCACCGGCGCCGGAAAACTGAATCGCCATGCCGTGGTCATGCTGTTTTCCTAAACCATTATCGCCATGAGTTCCGACCTCGAATCAACCCCGAATCAACCCGTCCTCGTCGCGGAAGCCATGCCCAACCTCATCCTCCTCGATCCGAGCCGGCGCCTCGCCGTCCCGGCCGAGGAAGCGGTGTGGCTGGCCAACTTCGTTTCGCCCCGTACGAAGCGGACCTACCAAACCGCCGTGCAAGGCTTCATCGCCTTTCATGGCCTCCGATCATCGGACGAGTTGCGCACGATCGGCCAAAGCCACTTGATCGCCTGGCGCGATCACCTGATCCAGTCCGGCGCCAGCCCCAGGACCGTCCAGAACCGCCTGGCGGCCGTGTCGTCGCTGTTCCAGCATTTGTGCGAGAAGCAGGTCGCGGCGCGCAATCCAGCGTCGGGGGTTCGGCGGCCCCGCGTCAACGCCAGCCGGGTCGAGGCCGCCGTCCTCGCGCCCGAGCAGGTTCGGGGCCTGCTCGATACTCCACGGGTGGACACGCTCCAGGGTGTCCGCGATCGGGCGATCCTGCATGTATTGTTCTACACCGGCTGTCGGGTTTCCGAGGTGACTCACTTGAAAGTTCGCGACTTCTTCGAGGACGCCGGCTATTGGGTGCTGGATTTTGTGGTCAAGGGTGGCCAGCGCAACCGCCTGGCGATCCATCACGAGTTGCAACTGGCCTTGCGGGCGTATCTTGCCGCCAGCAGCCATGAGGCGGAGCGAGAGTCTCCATTGTTTCTGTCGGTGCGGCACGGCGAACGGCGCAAACCTCTGACCAGCCGGTTGGTCGGCAAGCTGTTTCACTACTATGCCCGCAAGGCAGGCTTGCCGCTCGGCGTTACCCCGCACAGCGCGCGGGCAACCTTCATCACTGAGGCACTCGACCGGAAGTGTCCCATCGAGGCGGTGCAAGCGTCGGTTGGTCATCGTCACATTGCCACCACCAAAATGTACGACAAGCGGAAAATGCACTACCGGGAGAGTGCCAGCTTTGCGGTGCAATATTAGCGGGAGGTTCGATGTGGAGAGGTCGCATGTGTGTTTGTGAGAATAGATGATGATATAAATTTGCTTTGATCGATGAGGGCATCGGCCGACCAAGCATCTCATTGCCGGCGACATGCAATCTCATTCACCCTCTCCGCTCGGAGCGTGCTTGAGAAACGCAACCCGTTCGGCGGCGGTCGGAATATGTTCGGCCAGACGCTGGTACAACTCTCGCGGCGTCTGGGCCTTGATGGCCGTCTGTTTGACCAGTACCTTCGCGATCGGACCGAGATAAACCGCCAATTCCAGTCGAACGGTTTCCAGCAGGGCCTGATCGAACCGCCCCAGCGACCCGCTCATCTGACTGCTGGCCATCACCGACGACCCGGCGCTCGTCGACATCCCGGTGGCGGTACCACCCACCACCGCGCGCATCCGCCGCTGGAACTGCAACCGGTCCGACTCGCTGGGGATAGCCGCCGCCAAAGCTTGCGCCAACTCCTTCGGACTGCCGACCTGCTGCGCCGTCCTGCGCACCATCAACCTCGCGACCGGGCCCAGTATCTCGATCAGGAACCGCTCGGCTTGGGCGAGCAGGGCCGGATCCCAGCCCGGTGGAGCGCCGGCCGGCGGTTCCGGTGCCTGGACCGGCGCCACCCGGATCACCGTGGAACCATTAACTGCGATATCCCGTTCCACCAGCCGCAGCCCCTCCAGCGCCGCGACGAACTCCCCCGCCTCCTGAAACCGCGCGTCCGGCGACTTGGCCAGCGCCTTGCCGAGCACGTCATCCAGTTCGACCGGCAGCCGGGGATTCAACGACGTCGCCCGCCGCGGGGGTTCGTTCAGTACTTGATACATGAGTTCGCTGGCGCTGCGCCCCACGAACGGGCGAACTCCCGTCAGCATTTCAAACAGCACCACCCCGGTGGAATAGAGATCGACGCGCCGGTCGGCCTCCCGCCCGCTGAACTGCTCCGGCGCCATGTAGCCGGGCGTTCCGATGGTCGTGCCATGCTGGGTCATGCTACCGGCCGTCTCCAGTCGGGCAATGCCGAAATCGGCCACTTTTACCTGACCGTCGGCCAAAAGGATGATATTGCCGGGTTTGATGTCTCGATGTATGACTCCGCTGGCGTGGGCATGGCCCAGCGCGTGCAGTACCTGGACGATGATCGCCACGGCATTGGCCAGAGGCATCGGCTGGTGATCCTTGAGGTAGTCACGCAGTTCCCGCCCCTGCACGTATTCCATGACGATATAGGGAACGCCTTCGATCTCGCCGTATTCGAATACCGTGACAATGTTGGGATGGAGACAGCGGCCAGCGGCGCGCACCTCGCGGCGGAACCGCGCCAGCCACTCGGCGCCATCCTCGCCTTCCAGCAACCGGCGGTGAATGGTTTTGATCGCGACCTTGCGGTCGATCGTCTCATCGTGACCGAGATAGACCACGCCCATGGCGCCGCGACCGAGCACGCCATCGATGCGATAGCGGCCGATGGCGGTCGACTGGGTGGCGCCGATCTCGCCGCTATCGTTCATTTCACTCGCCCAGCATCTTCATGGCGTTTTCCAGACTCAGCCGCATCCGGTTGAACGACTGCGACAACGAGGAGATTTCATCCCCCCCCTTCCGTACGTATTCCGGTACGTCCGGCTTGCCCATGCTGACCTCGTTGGCGATGTCGGCCATCCGCACCACCGGCCGGATCACCACGAAATGCAACAGGATGTTGAGCAGTACCAGCAGCAGAACGAACACGCCGCCCAGCAGGATCATGAAGGTGATGAAGGCTTGCCGGGCTCGCTCCAGCGGCAGGGACATCGGCACCGTCACTACCTGAGCCCCGACGATCTCCTTGAGTTTCCAGCCAAACCCGTTGTTCACCCCATAGATGTCGGTCATGGTCTTGGGTGCGTCCTCCACCTTGCCGTGGCAAGTGAGACAGCCTTCGTCGTAAATGCCCAGCGGGCGGGCCAGATTGAGCATCTGTCCGGTCGGAGTGTCCCGCACGACGACCAACTCCTTGCGATCCGGATTATTGCGAAACTCGTGGATGATATCGGCCTCCCAATCGGTCGCCCGGTCGTTGGGGTTAGTGGGATTGAGCGCGGCTTCCTTGTAGGTGTAATCCGGAAAGTTCGTTCGAAATGCCTTGAAGCTCTCCCTCGCCGCATAGGCCGAAATCGTTTGCGGCAGGAACTGCCGCTTCATCTGTAAGGTCAGCAACGGTTTGACATTTTCGGCGGTATAGGTGCGAGCACCCAGCGCGCTTTCCATCATGATGCGGGCGTTTTGGACCACCTCCTCGCGAGCGTTTTTCTTGAGAATCTGGTCGGACAGGTACGCCGCCAGCGCCAGGCCGATGGCGAAAGCCAGCAACAGCACCAGATTGAATTTCGTGCGCAAACCCATGGGCGGACTCCTCGGGTCGTCAATGCCCGGCGTTGGCGATCAGCCGGACGAATGGATGGGACCGGCTGGGGGAGTGGGGCCGGCCGGAGGTTGACAATTGCGGTTCAGCGCTTCGTAGGCTTTGCTGAAACCCGCCAAGCTGAAGCGGATCGGAAATGGCTGGGTGGCCGGCCAGGTCGGCCAGAATCGCAGGTAGACGGTCACCTGCCGTCCGGCCCGGAATTTCTGGACCAGACTCGGAATATTCTGGTCGAATACCAGAAACATCTTTTTCTGGACGATCTTGTCGCTGCGGAGCGGCGGTTCCGCATCCACTACCAGTTGGAGATCGGCGAAGGATGGATCCAGTTCCGATTCGGTCATCACCATCAGGTTGGCGCCGTCGAACACCAGCGTGACGGGCGTCGTATCGTAGCCGTCCGAGGTGGTCTGGGTTTCGCTCGTCAACAGGCAGTGAACCTGGCGAGTCAGTGGGTCGGGCTTCATCGCGGCGGTCCACGCCGCTTCCGCCCGAACGGCGGCCAGCGCCAGTCCGCCGATCAATCCGCACGCCGTCAGCGGCCACCACCAGCGACGGCCGTCCGGGTTGCGCAAGAAGATTTTCCAATTGTAGGCCAGCACGGTGTTCGACCTCGTTTCGATTGCTCTGATGATCGTTCCGATATAGTGTGAGCTTCGGACAAACGCTCCGGGACACGCCATGACCCTGTCCGATATCGACTCATCCACCGACATTATCGCCAGCGATGGATACACGCTTCATCGCCTGAACCCGAGCCCTTCTTACCCGGGCGACCGACCACCGGTATTGACGGACGCCAACGGCAGGACGTTCCACCCCTGGGAAGTGGAATTGCGGCGCTGGCCTCCCGGAACCGAGGCCGAACTGCGACGCGGCGGCTATCTTTCCGATCGGTCAGCCGACACGGAACTCTGGTGCAATTGCGCGGATTAAATGTTAGACAACGTATCCGCATCAAGCCACGAAAACATCGATCATTGTCCTTCCATCCATCATTCGACCACAACCGGATTCACCCTATGGATTTCGCATCCGACCTCCTATCCTTCTTCCTGCATCTCGACCGACACCTGACCGAACTGGCCGGCCAGTATGGCGGCTGGATTTACGGCATCCTGTTCCTGATCGTGTTCTGCGAAACCGGTCTGGTGGTCACGCCGTTCCTGCCCGGCGATTCCCTGCTGTTCGCCGCCGGTTCGCTGGCCGCCATCGGCCAGACGAACATCCATACCCTGTTTCTACTGTTGACGGTCGCCGCAATTACCGGCGACACGGTCAATTATGCCGCCGGGCATTACTTCGGCGAGAAGGTGTTCAGCCCCGACGCCCGGGTACTCAAACAGGCCTATCTGGATCGCACCCACCAATTCTTCGAACGGCACGGCGGCAAAACCATCGTCATCGCCCGCTTCGTGCCCATCGTGCGCACCTTCGCCCCGTTCGTGGCCGGGGCAGGCAGCATGACCTACCGCCACTTTCTGCTCTACAACGTGACCGGCGGCGTGGCCTGGACCGCCTCGTTCCTGTACGGCGGTTACTTCTTCGGCAACCTGCCGTTCGTCAAGCAGAACTTCACCCTGGTGATCCTCGCCATCATCATCCTGTCGATCATGCCGGGCGTCGTCGAATACTGGCGGCTTCGTCGCGCCACCGCCGGAACCGGCGTGGAAAACCCGTAGAGTTTGCAAGCCGAATCAGCCCTGTATAATCAACCCTGCGCGATGCCCGCCGGCCTACCCGCCATCGGGAACGCGAGGAAAGTGTCGCCGGCCGCCACCCGGCCGGTGGATTCACCAATACCTCAACACCAGAAACCCCACGAAAACAACCCACTGCATCCTTAGACCATCGGAGCCCAAACCATGAGCCATACGTGCCGCATTGAACTGGATGGAAAGTCCCACGACTTCCCGGTTGTCGAGGGAACCGAAAACGAACTGGCGATCGATATCAGCACGTTGCGCGACCGCACGGGTTATATCACCCTGGACGATGGGTATGGCAACACCGGTTCCTGCAAGTCCGCCATCACCTACATCGACGGCGACCAAGGCATCCTGCGCTATCGCGGCATCCCGATCGAACAACTGGCCGAAAACAGTTCGTTCGTGGAAACCGCCTGGCTGGTCATCTTTGGCCGGCTGCCCACGCCGGAGGATCGGGACCGCTTCAGCGCGATGCTCACCCGCAACCAGATGATGCATGAGAGCCTGCGCAAGCATTTCGAGGGCTTTCCCCCCAACGCGCACCCGATGGCGATCCTCTCGGCGATGATCAACGCCATGAGTTGCCACGAGCCGGAAATGATGGATATCGAAGACGATACAGTGCTGGAACGGGCAGCGGCCCGGCTGATCTCCAAGGTGCGCACCATCGCCGCGGCCAGCTACAAGATGTCGGTCGGCCAACCGCTGATCTATCCGCGCTCCGACTATAAATACTGCGAGAACTTCCTGCACATGATGTTCTCGGTTCCCTACAACGAGTACGTGCCGACCCCGGAAGTGGCCCGCGCGCTCAATCTGTTCCTGATCCTGCACGCCGACCACGAGCAGAACTGCTCGACCAGCACGGTGCGGATGGTGGCCTCCAGCCAGGCGAACATGTTCGCCAGTTGCGCGGCCGGCGTGTGCGCGCTGTGGGGACCGCTGCACGGCGGCGCCAACGTGGCCGTGATCGAAATGCTGGAGTTCATCCGCCAGTCCGGCATGAACGTGGCCGAGTACGTGGCCAAGGTCAAGGCCAAGGATACCAAGCTGCGGCTGATGGGCTTCGGCCACCGGGTCTACAAGAATTTCGACCCGCGTTCCAAGATCCTGAAGGCGGCTGCCGACAAGATGCTGGCGCGGATGAACGTCAACGATCCGCTGCTGGCGATCGCCGGCGAACTGGAGGACGTGGCGCTGAACGACCCGTACTTCATCGAGCGCAAGCTGTATCCGAACGTGGACTTCTACAGCGGCATCATCCTGCGCGCCATGGGCATTCCGGTGAACATGTTCACGGTCATGTTCGCCATCGGCCGTTTGCCTGGTTGGATCGCCAACTGGAAGGAAATTCACGACGATCCCAAGTCGCGCATCTATCGGCCGCGGCAGATTTACATCGGCAACACCCTCCAAGGTTTCGTGCCGAGAGCACAGCGCTGATCCCAACGGCCGGCTCTCGACCGGCCAGGCCGGCAATCCGGGTTCCGAATCCACCGCTTCGGAACCCGGCCCGGATTGCCTCGGTCTTCTCGATCATGTGGGACTCCTCCGCTTACGAAGATTTTTGCCGCGATTTCATCGGTCTCGCCACCCAATACCGGCTGGCCGACGGCCGAGTGACTCGCCGCCACTATCTGGACTCCGCCGCCTCGACGCTGGCGCTGCGCTGCGCCCGCCAGGTCGCGGACGAATTGCTGCCCCACTACGCCAATACCCACAGCGAACTGCATTTTTCCGCCCGGATCGCCAGCCACGCCTACGACTGGGCGCACGCGGAAGTCCTCAAGTTCCTCCAGGCCGCCCCCGAGCATTACACCGCCGTCTTCGCCGGCAGCGGTTGCACCGCTCCGCTCAATCGCCTGGCGCGGGCGCTGGCGGCGCGCCGGCCGGAACGGGACGTGGTGCTGGTGTCGCTGATGGAGCATCACGCCAACGATCTGCCGCATCGCAAGCACGCCGGCCGGGTGTTCCATGTCCCTCTGACCGGCGAGGCGCCGGCCCTGGGAGCGGTGGATCGGGCGGCGCTGGCGCGCTTGCTGGAGCAGTATTCCGGCCGGGTCAACTACGTCGCCGTCGCGGCGGCCAGCAACGTTACCGGCATCATCAATCCGGTGCACGACATCGCCGAACTGGCTCACGCCCATGGCGCCTGGGCGGTCGTGGATGCATCCCAGTATCTGCCCCACGCTCCGCTGCCGGTCGGCGACACGGGCGCGACCGAACGGGAACTGGACGCCGTGGTGTTTTCCGGCCACAAGCTGTATGCCCCGGGATCGCCGGGGGTCGCGGTGGTGCGGCGGGCGCTGCTGGAACAAGAGGAGCCGGACGAGGTCGGCGGCGGCATGGTGGACGAGGTTTCCCTTGCCGGCCATCAAGTGACCGGGCGATTTCCCGACCGCGAGGAGGCCGGCACCCCGAACATCCTGGGCGCGGCGCAGCTCGGCGCGGTGTCCAACGTGCTGCGCCGGGTCGGCATGGAGCGGGTTCGCGCCGCCGATCAACGCTTGTTGCGGCATGCTCTCGCCGAGCTGGCGGCCATTCCCGGTTTGCGCCTGTATGGCGACACCGACCTGGAGCGGACTCCCCGCCTGGGGGTGATCGCCTTCAACCTGGCGGGGCTGGAGCACGGGCTGGTCGCCGCCGTGCTGAACGACTATCACAACGTCGCCGTTCGCAACGGCTGTTTCTGCGCCCATCCCTACGTCCGCGAACTGCTGAAGCCGGACTTGTGGGCGCTCGATTTCGACCCCGATGTCGAGGACGCGGATGCGCTGATCGAACCGTGGCTGGGCATGGCGCGCGCCAGTCTCGGCCCGTACACCCGCCAGGACGACATCGCGGCGCTGCTCGCCGGAATTCGCGATTTACTGGCCAGGCCCGATTATTACCGGGCGCTTTATCGGGCGGACGCCGAGGGCAATTTCCACCATCGAACGTTCCACGCTCCGGCTGAATCCCTGTTCGACCCCGAAACGACGCTCGACCGGGCGCTGGAACGACTGAGGGACGCGAAGGACATGCTATAGTTATCCGCATTGTGGTTCACCGAGCGAATCCGTCGTCATGCCTGATTTCCTGCGCAAATTCATCGGTCTGTTGCTGATTATCGCCGCCGTCGGCGTCGCCTCCTGCCAGGCGCTCGTCGCTTCCTGCTCCACCTCGCCCCCCGCCCTCCCCACCGTGCTCGCGCCGCGCGGCTGATTCCGGAATCCGTCGTCATGGGCCGCCTTTTACTCCTGGCCGGCGCCGTCCTGATCCCGCTGACCGCCCTGATCCTGCTGCTGAAACGGATGATCCAGTCCATGGCCGAACGTTACCGCCTGCCCTCTGGCCAGTTCCCCTCCCCCAAGGGGCTTCTGATGTTCCTGCTGCCCCTGCCGGCGCTGATCGCCGCCATCGTCTCGCTCGCGCGCGGCGACCTGAGCGGCCTGCTCGGCAACGCCACCGGCTACGGATTGTTTCTGGCCGGAGCCTTGCTGTTGCGCCGAGGACTGCTGGCGGAGGTGGATTACGACCGTCGCCGGATCGCCAAGGCACCTTGGCCGCTCAAGACGCTGGGCGGTGGCATCATCGCCCTGGCGACCGGCGTCACTGCCTGGCTCGGCGCTCGTTACGCGCCGATCGTGGCCGGCGCCTTCGGCCTGGCCGCCCTGCTCGGCTGCTATCTCAACTACGGTTTCGATCCGCGCGCGGCCAAGCGTTTTACCGACGGCGATGGCGTGGACACCACCGACCGGGTGCTGGAAGCGCTGGCGCAAGCGGAGAGCGCCATCGCTTCCATCGAGCAGGCCACCCGCGACATCCGCAACTCCGAGCTGAACGGCCGGCTGCGGCGCATCGCCGCACTGGCCCGGCAAATTCTGAAGCTGCTGGAGGAAGACCCACGCGACCTGCGCCGCGCTCGCAAGTTCCTCAACGTCTATCTGGATGGCGCCAAACAGGTGGTCGAAGGTTACGCCCGGACGCACCCGCGCGTGAGCGCGCCGGAATTGGAGGATAACTTTCGCCGGGTGTTGTCCACCATCGAGGACGTCTTTCAGGAGCAGCAGCAAAAACTGCTCGAAACCGACGTCAGCGATCTCGACGTGCGGATTGAAGTACTGACCACCCAACTCAAGCGGGAAGGGGTGATTTGACCTCCCGCTCGACCAGGAGCCGAACCCATGACCACCACTTTATCTTCCACCCCAACCACCGCCCCCCCCATCCTGCCGGTCTTGCCGGAGGCGTTCGCCGCCGCCCTGCCGCAAGTCCAGCAGGACTTGGCCGCCCGCGCCCCGACGCCGGTTCAGGACCAGCAACAAGTCACCGTTCTGGTCAGGGAACTGGACTTGCGCGACAGCAACTCGATCATTTTTTTCGGCAGCAAGGCCCAGGAACAGTTAACCACCATCTCCGACAGGATGCTGGAAGGGGTGCGCAACAAGGATACCGGGCCGGCCGGTTCGGCGCTGAACGAGATGGTCGCGGTGCTGCGCGGGTTCGATCTCGACGAACTGGACCCGAACAAGAAGCCCGGCTTTTTCGCCAAGCTGTTCGGCGCGGCCAAGCCGCTGGTCAAGATCGTCCAGCAATACGAAATGGTGCGGAACCAGATCGACGACATCAGCGACGCCCTGGAGCGGCACAAGACCCAGTTGTTGACCGACATCGCCGCTCTGGACCGGCTGTACGACGCCAATCTCGATTATTTCCATACCCTGGAGCTGTATATCCAGGCCGGCGAAGAAAAATTGCGCCTGGTGGACGCCGAGGAACTGCCGGCGCTGGAACGGGAGGTCACGACCAGCGAAGACATGGTCAAGGCGCAAACCTTGCGCGATCTGCGCGCCAGCCGCGACGATCTGGAGCGGCGGATCCACGACCTCAAACTGACCCGGCAGGTCACCATGCAGAGCCTGCCCAGCATCCGGCTGGTGCAGGAAAACGACAAGGGCCTGATCGCCAAGATCAATTCAACCCTGGTCAACACCGTGCCGCTGTGGCGGCAACAACTGGCCCAGGCCATCACCATCTACCGCTCCGGTCAGGCCGCCCAAACCGTCAAGGCCGCCACCGATTTCACCAACCAGCTGCTGGAGGCGAACGCGGAAAATCTCCGGCAGGCCAACGTGCAGGCCCGCGCCCAGATCGAGCGCGGGGCGTACGACATCGAAACGGTGAAGAAGGCCAACCAGACCCTGATCGCCACCATCGAGGACAGCCTGCGCATCGCCGACGAGGGCCGCCGCCGCCGCCGGGAAGCCGCCGCGCAACTGGAAGCCTGCGAAACCGAACTGCGGCAGACGCTGGCCTCCGCCCAGGCTCGAACCCGCCAACCCAGCCAACCCACCGGAGGCCGCTGACATGGGACTATGGGATAAACTGATGGGTGAATTCATCGACGTCATCCAGTGGACGGACGACTCGAACGACACCCTGGTGTACCGCTTCGAACGCCACGGCAACGAAATCAAGTTCGGCGCCAAGCTGACCGTCCGCGAGGGCCAGGTGGCGGTTTTCGTCAACGAAGGCCAGCTCGCCGACACCTTCCAGCCGGGCATGTACGAACTGAAGACCAACAACCTGCCGGTACTCTCGACCCTGCAGGCGTGGAAGCACGGCTTCGAAAGCCCGTTCAAGGCCGAGGTGTACTTCTTCAGCACCCGCCGCTTCACCGACCTCAAGTGGGGCACTCAGAACCCCGTGATGCTGCGCGATCCCGAATTCGGGCCGATCCGGCTGCGGGCTTTCGGCAGCTACGCGATCCGGGTCAAGGACGCGCCGACCTTCCTGCGCGAGATCGTCGGCACCGACGGCCGCTTCACCACCGAGGAAATCACCAACCAGTTGCGCAACATGATCGTGTCGCGCTTCGCCAATATCCTCGGCCAGGCGAAGATCCCGGCGCTGGATCTGGCGGGCAACTACGATCAGCTCGGCCAGTTCCTGCAACAGCGCATCGCCCCGGAATTCGAGGGAGTCGGGCTGGAGTTGCCCAACCTGCTGGTGGAAAACATCTCGCTGCCCCAGGAAGTCGAGGCGGCGCTGGACAAGCGCAGCAGCATGGGCATCGTCGGCAACCTCGACCAGTACACCCAGTTCCAGGCGGCGGAGGCCATGCGCGACGCCGCGGCCAACCCGGGCGGCGGCTCCGAAGCGATGAACATGGGGCTGGGACTGGCGATGGCCCAGCGGCTGAGCGAAACGCTGGCGCGGCCGGCGCAACCGGCGACCCCGGCTCCCGCGCCCCAGCCGGCCCCGGCTCCCATGGCTCCGCCGCCGTTGCCCGCGGCCACTCCCTACTTCGTGGCGATCGACAACCAGCAGGCCGGGCCTTTTCCGCTGGACGAGTTGCAGCGACAGGCGCAAAGCGGCCAATTGACCCGCGCCTCGCTGGTGTGGACCCAAGGCATGGCCAAGTGGACGGCGGCCGGCGAAGTGGCGGACCTGACATCGCTGTTCGCCCACCTGCCACCGCCTTTGCCGGGTGGGTGATCACCCCAGCAGCAAGGTGATGGCGAACCCACCAAAGGAGATTCCTTCAAACCGGCGGACCCGAGCACCACCGTCGATCGACTCCGCGAACGGCCCAGGGAAGGGCCGAATTCCAACGATTATGATGGAGTGATAATGATGCCCGAGGGCGATATGTTCACCGGCCACCGCCGAGCTTGGTTGGCGGTCTTCGCCTTGCTGGCCCTGGTCATGCTGGTGGCCGGTCATGCGTATTACCGTTCCGAAGCGGAGCGATTCCGCCAGGAAAAATATCAGGATATCGCTGCCATCGGCGAACTGAAAGCCGACCAGATCCGGCAATGGCGGCGGGAGCGTCTGGCCGATGCCAGCCGGTCGGCGGCGGATCCTTTCTTTCGGCGAGCCCTGGCGGAGTGGCGAACGACCCCCGAAACCCCGGGTTTGCGGGATGACTGGCGGCGGCGACTCCAAATCGAGCAGGAAGCCTATGGCTACGCCGATGTCCTGCTGCTCGATCCGGATGGGCGCGTTCTCCTTGCCGCCAACGATGCTCCCGAATCGACCAGTCCGACCACGCGGCAGGCCATCGCCACGGCACTGTCCGGTCGCGAAGCGGTGCTCTCCGACTTCTACCGTTCTCCCTCCGGCGGCGTCTATCTGGACACGGTCGTCCCCATGTCCGATACCGAGGGGCGTCCGTTGGCCATGCTGGTCTTGCGCAGCGATGCGGCATCCTACCTGTATCCCTTGATCCAGGCCTGGCCCACGCCCAGCCGCAGCGCCGAGACCCTGCTGGTCCACCGGGAGGGTGATTCGGTCGTCTACCTGAACGAGTTGCGCCACCAGACCGGCACCGCGTTGTCCCTGCGTATCCCGCTGGCCCAAAGCGATCTGCCGTCGGCGCAGGCGGTACTCGGGCGGCGGGGTCCGTTCCAGGGCCACGACTACCGGGGAATCGATGTGCTGACCGACCTGCGCCCGATTCCCGGATCGCCCTGGTTCCTGGTGGCCAAGGTGGACGCCGACGAAATCCTGGCCGAGGCGCGCTACCGTGGCGGGATGATTGCCCTGTTCGTCCTTCTTGGCATCCTCCTCGCCGGGGCGGCGACCACCATCGCCTACCGGCGGCGGGAAGCCGGTCTTTATCGCGATTTGTACCGGGCGGAGCGCCGGCAACGGGAAGCCCAGGAAGAGTTCCGCACCACTCTTTACAGCATCGGCGACGCGGTGATCACCACGGATCGAGATTGCCGGGTCCGACAGATGAATTCGGTGGCGGAGCAACTCACCGGCTGGCCGGAAGCCGAAGCCCGAGGCAAGCCCCTCGACGACGTCTTCCGCATCATCCACGAAGAAACCCGCGTCGGAGTCGAAAACCCCGTCCGGCGCGTGCTGCGCGAGGGGACGGTCGTAGGGCTGGCCAACCACACTCTACTCATCGCCTGGGACGGGACCGAACGCCCCATCGCCGACAGCGGCGCGCCCATCCGCGACGAGAGCGGCGCCATCACCGGCGTGGTGCTGGTCTTCCGCGACCAGACCGAGGAACGCGCGGTGGATGCGGAGATACGCCGCAACGAGGCGCGGATGCGCAGTCTGGCGAGCATCCTGCAATATCGAGCCGATTCGGTGCAGGATTTTCTGGACTACGCGCTCAATGAAGCCATCCAACTGACCGGCAGCAAGATCGGCTACCTCTATCGCTACTATGAAGATCGCCGGGAATTCGTGCTGAACTCCTGGTCTCGCGAGGTGATGCGGGAATGCACCATCATCAATCCCCAATCCTGCTACGAACTGGATAAAACCGGGCTCTGGGGCGAAGCGGTCCGGCAGCGTCGGCCGATTCTGATCAATGATTTCGCCGCCGAGCATCCTCTCAAGAAAGGTTATCCGGAGGGCCACGCCCGGCTTTTCAAATATCTCACCGTGCCGGTCTTCAGCGGAGGCGACATCGTCGGCGTGGTCGGCGTGGCCAACAAGGCGACCGATTACCACGAAACCGATATCCTGCAGCTCACGCTGCTCATGGAGGCCGTCTGGAAGGTCGTGGAGCAACGGCAGGCGGAAGACAAGGAACGCCAGGCGGTGCGCTCGTACCGCATGCTCAGCCACTGTAACAAGGTCATCGCCCTGGCGGAGGAGGATGTCGGACTGATGCGGGAAATTTGCCGCATCCTGGTGGCCGAAGGGGGCTGGCGGATGGCCTGGGTGGGCCTGGCCGAGCCGGGGCCGGGCAAACGGGTGCGGCCCGTGGCCCAGGCCGGGTTCGAGGACGGCTACCTTGAAGAGATCGAGGTAACCTGGGACGAGTCCCCGACCGGACGAGGACCCGCCGGCACGGCCATTCGCACCGGCCAGCCAGTCGTTTGCCGGAATTTGCTGACCGATCCCAGCTTCGTGCCCTGGCGCGAGGAAGCGAGCCGGCGCGGTTATGTCGCCGTCATCTCGTTGCCGCTCGGCGGCGAAACCGGGGTGCTGGGCACGCTGAACCTCTACGCGGCCGATCCGGAGGCCCTGGACCCGGCCGAAGTGGAACTGTTGCGCCGGCTGGCCGACAATCTGGCCTACGCCCTGCGCGTGCTGCGGATGAAGGCGGCCGGCGAACAGGCGCTGCGCAAACACGATGCCCTCGAAGCCCAGCTTCATCAGGCTCAGAAGATGCAGGCGGTGGGCCGGCTGGCGGGCGGGGTGGCCCACGACTTCAACAACATGCTGGCGGTAATCGCCGGTCATGCCGAGATGGCCCTGGAGCAGACGGCGCCCGACAGTCCCTTGCACGCCGACCTGCTGGAGATTCAGAAAGCCGCCCAACGCTCGACCGACCTGACCCGCCAGTTGCTGGCTTTCGCCCGCAAGCAGACCATCGTGCCCCAGGTGCTCGATCTCAACGACACCATCGCGGGGATGCTCAAGATGCTCGGACGGTTGATCGGCGAGAATATCGACCTGTTGTGGAAACCCGCCGGCCAGATGTGGTCGGTGAACATGGACCCGGCCCAGATCGACCAGATCCTGGCCAACCTGGTGGTCAACGCCCGCGACGCGATTTCCGGGGTCGGCAAGATCGTCATCGAAACCGGTCAGGTCACGTTGGACGAAGCCTATTGCGAGACCCACGCCGGCTTCATCCCCGGGTCCTATGTCCTGCTGGCGGTCAACGACAACGGCTGCGGCATGGACAAAGCGGTACAGGAGCAAATCTTCGATCCCTTTTTCACCACCAAACCGCAAGGTAAGGGAACGGGCCTCGGCCTGGCCACGGTGTACGGCATCGTCAAGCAGAACCAGGGCTTCATCAATGTGTACAGCGAACCCGGTAAAGGAACGAGCTTCAAAATCTATCTGCCCCGGCACGCTTCGGACCATGCGAGCGTCGGATTGATGCCGGCGCCCCCCGCGCCGCCAGCCGGCACCGAGACCGTGCTGCTGGTCGAGGACGAAGCAGGCTTGCTTCAGCTCGGCACCCAGTTGCTCGAGCGGTTGGGCTACACCGTGCTCGCCACGGGGAGTCCGAACCAGGCGATCGAACTGGCCGAGACCCATGCCGGCGCCATCCATCTGTTGCTGACCGACGTGATCATGCCGGAAATGAGCGGCCGCGATCTGTGGCAACGGCTCCAAACCATCAGACCCGGACTTAAGTGCCTGTTCATGTCCGGCTACACCGCCAACGTCATCGCCCATCACGGCGTTCTCGACCCCGGCGTCCACTTCCTGCAAAAGCCTTTTTCCAGGCAGGTGCTGGCCATGAAACTCCGCGAGGCGCTTTACGGATCGTGACGGAGAGCGCCAGCATGGTTCTCCTCCTGGCGCTGGACGATCTGCCCGAGGCGGGCTACGGATGTAATGAAAGACCAACAACAAGGTGTGATCGACAATGAATCAGACGGTTGAAACTGAACTGCAAAGAGCGCTGGCGGCTTATCGGGAGCAGGAAAGCGAAGTGGAGCGCCACGCGGCGACGATTGCCGAACTTCGCCGCCAGACGAGCGAGATCGATGCCGAAATCGACGCTACCAAGTTCGCGCTGGCTAACGCGCCAACCCCTCCAGAACTCGACCTGGCGGTCATCCGAGCCGCGGCCGCGGAACGGCGCCAGATCGAACTTCGGCTGGAACAATTGGGCCAGGACCGGGCGAAAATCGCCGCAGGGATACGGGATGTCCAGCGATTGCGGCGAGCGATGGAACTCGACCTGAAAGACTGCCGGCAGCAGTGCTGGAAAGCCTTGTTCGGCGAACTGAAAGCCTCGGTCGACGCCACCGCGCTGGAATTGCTGTTCGTGGCCGGTTTACAAGCCGGCCTTGATGCGTCCGCCGTCCGGGCGGAGATTCTTCCCAATCCGCCCGATCCGAGCGTTCCCATCAACCAACTCCGCAAGCGGTTCGCCCTGCCGGAGTAAGGACTACCGGCAGGATCGCTCGCCGTCACTCAGTCGCGGCCCGTACCGCGCGCCCGGCCCGCCCGCAGGGCGGTCAGGGCCGCCTCGTAATCGAAGGCGGCAATCTGGCGCAGCACGGCGTCGCCGGCCGCGCCCAGCCCGGCCCGCAGGAGCGATGCCTCCGCCCGCGCCAGGTCGCCGGCCGCGATGTCCGCCGCTTCCAGCAGCGATTCGAGCCGCTCCAGCACCGCCGCCAGGCGGGTCGCGTCCGCGGCGGCGTCCCGGCCGGTTTCCGCGGCATCCACGCCGAGGTTCGCGGCGTGGAGCAGTTCCAGGGCGACTTCCCGGTTGACCGGATTGTCTTCGGCCAGCAGCAAGCGGGCACCGGCATGGCGTCGCCGGAGTTCGGCTTCCACGTCGCCCGCGCCGGCGGACGGACCGGCGGGCAAAACGCCGTGGCCGCGCTGGAGCCGGGCAGTGAACCAGAAGGTGCTGCCGGCACCGGCTTGGCTGTCAACCCCAGCTTCACCACCCATCAGGCGAGCCAGCCGCCGGGTGATGGCCAACCCCAGCCCGGTGCCGCCGTGCTGGCGGGTGGTGGAGGTGTCGGCCTGCTCGAAGGCCGCGAAGGCCCGGTTTTGTTGCTCCGGCGTGAGACCGATGCCGGTGTCTTGCACCT